>NZ_JACJEO010000006.1:0-212694 GCF_014164115.1 Pseudoalteromonas sp. SG45-2 | reverse complement strand
TATAACCCAACACCTACACACCAAAAAACGCATCGTTATGCGTTTTTTGGGATCGCAATATCTGAAGTGCAATTTGCGTATCTATGGGAGATTCCGAGCACAGCCCCTCAATCGCCACCCATGAGGAAAAGTACTTCGATGTCAGTGGCTCGATCTGCCACCGAGTAATCAAACTAACGCAGAAAGGGGCAGAAACGAGTTATACCGGAATGGCTGCAATTGGCACATAGCCCCCTTCGGCTAAAAAGCATTTTATCCAGTAAACACATACCCCAAAACACTATAAAGTGTAATTATTAGATGTAATTTATATCTTGCTCTTTTTTAAAGTTTGGTAAATGGCTCTAGGTGGAGTTAGCCAATGTGCTACCAGATGAAGTTAACAGTAGTGAAAACCCTAACAATTTAAGTCTATTTTGAAAGGGGATTGCTTTTTATCCATTCTTTCAAGTGGTCAATGAAGTTCCTAACTATCATCGATTGGTTTTTCCTAGACGGATATAATAGGTTAATTGAAATTGATGGGTCACACTCCCAATCTTCTAAAATAACCTTTAAGCGCCCTTTTTCAACATGTTCTTTAATATGCCAATCAGACAAGAGTGCAATACCGTGGTCTAATTCCACCATACTCAAAACGCTGTCTCCTAAGCTAGAAGAAAAGGCAGGGTTTAACTTAACTGTTTTCCGTTCACCTTCTCTAATGAATGACCAATTAGTTTCATTACCAACGGTTAATAAAGTATGCTCTGTTAAATATTCAGGTGAATGTGGCACTCCTCTCTTTTCTAAATAACTCGGCGTTGCACATAAGACTCTCTTTGTATCGGATAGCTTTTGACCTATTAACGATGAGTCCCGCGAAGGGCCATGCCTAACAGCTAAATCAACACCTTGTTCAGTTAAATTTACCAAGCTGTCAGTAGAAATGATTTCAATATTAACTTGCGGGAAATTTTTTAAAAAGCTGCTAATCACAGGTAATAAATAGCTTTGCGTAAAAGAAGCCGACGCAGTTATTTTTATTTTTCCTTTTAACGTATTAGTTGGGTCAAGGTCATGTTCAATCTCATCACTAATACTTAACAGTCTTTGTGCATGGTTATATAGCTTCTCACCTGTAAATGTCGGACTAAGAGTCCGAGTTGTTCTATAAAATAATTTCGCACTCAGTCTGTTTTCGAGCGCTATCAACCTTTTACTTACTGCCGCAGCCGTTAGATTGTGAGCATCAGCAGCCATTCGGATAGATTTGAGTTCAAAAATCGTACTGAATATCTTCAGCTCTTCTATGGAATCAATCACATTATCAACCTTTCGGAATTAATCATTAAACTTTTAGTGTGTTTTTGGTTGTTAATTATGTTGATAACATCACTTTCGTCAATAACAAAGAGGAAATTATTATGAAAGCAATAGCTATTAATGGTCATGGTGACGTTAATGTTTTACATGAAATCGAAGTTGATGCGCCAAAACCAAAACGCGGTCACGTCGTAATAGATGTAAAAGCGACAAGTGTTAACCCTGTTGATACTAAAATCCGTCAAGGCAGTGAAGGCACTGCTGGTATGACTTATCCAGCAATCCTTCACATGGATGTATCGGGCGTAATCAGTGAAGTAGGTGAAGGTGTAACTAACTTTAAAATTGGTGATGAAGTATACGGTTGTGTCGGCGGTATCGTTGGCATTCCGGGTACTCTTGCAGATAAGGTTGAAGCTGACGCTGTATTATTAGCACATAAACCTAAAACGCTTAGCTTTGGTGAGGCGGCTAGCTTGCCTTTAGTAGCAATTACAGCATGGGAAGCAATTATTGGTCGAGCTGAAATCCAGCCGAGCGATAGAGTGTTGGTTCATGGTGGTACAGGTGGCGTAGGCCACATTGGTCTTCAGCTTGCAAAAGCACTAGGTGCACATGTTACAACGACTGTTGCAGATGAAGCTCGCGCAGAAATTGCAAAACAATTAGGCGCAGATGAAACGGTTCTATTCCCTACAGAAGAGCCAAAGGAATATGTTGAACGACTAACCAATGGTCAAGGCTTCGATACGGTATTTGATACAGTGGGCGGGCCCGTTTTACAAAACTCATTAATCGCTGCAAAACTGAAGGGGCATGTTATCTCTACTATTGGTTATGCTGATTATAACTTAACTGAAATGCACTTTAAGGCTCTAAGGTTAGACCTAGTATTTATGGCGATTTCAATTATTCATAACATCGATAGAGAGACTCACGGTGACATTCTAAGCCGACTTGCTGGGCTTGTAGATAAAGGTCAAGTTAAACCGCTTATCGATAGTGTTTTCCCTTTAACTTTACAGGGAGTTAAAGATGCTCACACTCGTCTAGAGTCAGGGTTAGCCACAGGTAAAATCGTAATCGAGCGTTAAATTTCTGTTAATTAATTAAAGGCTGTGTAAGCAGCCTTATAAACCAAGATAAAGGTTAAAAATGGACAATGAAGTAATGATTGTTGTGGATATTCTATGCGAAACACAACATTACCGCACCGTATTAAATGCAATTTATGAATGTGCGAGTGACAGTATTCTTGAAGATGGGTGCGAGCGTTATGATGTTTTCCCTGATGTTAATGGGTCACAAAGAATCACACTAATTGAAATGTGGCGTGACATAGATACTTTAGAGCAACATAAGACACTGTCGCATTATCTTCAATTACAAACGTCTTTAGAAGGTAGAGTGCTATCAGTCGTTATTAAAACAGCTCGTGTGTTTTAAGGCTTGTGATAAATGAAATATCACCGCATATCAGATATTAAAACATCACTAAGATTTTGCTATGAGGGTCTTGGGTTGAAAGTTCTAAAAAGGAAAGACTACTTTGGAGCAAAGTTTTCTCTTATCTTTTAGCTGCACAAGGTGATGAAAGCGCTCAAATTGAACTTACTTATAACTTGGAGCCTGAGTATCTAAATACAGGAAGAAACCTCGGTCATATAGCCTACAGAGTTGAAAATATATACGAGACATGCGCTCACTTACAGGAACTAGGCATTGAAGTAAATCGATTTCCTCAAGACGGTCAAATGGTTTTTTTACGCTCTGCGGATAATATTTCCGTCGAGTTGTTACATGCAGGTGAGCCGCTACCAAAAAACTGAGACTTGAGCTCCAATGCCTAACAATGAAAGTTTGTAGCTTATTTTACAAGTAACCGACAAATCGGTTGGTTTAATTTATATGAGAAAGATAGTATGAAATTTCTATTATTATTAATGACACTAGTTTTCGCGGCTCCAAGTTTTGCTGCGGATAAAATCCTTTTCGTACTGACTAGCCACAATAAAATGGGTTCGTTAGATATGAAAACTGGCTTTTGGTTAGGTGAGTTAACACATCCTTATTACGTCCTTGCTGATGCAGGCTTTGGAGTTGATGTTGCTAGTATTGATGGTGGAATGGCCCCAATAGACCCTAAAAGTCTAGATTTTTCAGATGAAAACAATGCTAGGTTTATAAATGATAAAAAGCTCATGGCTTCAATTATAAATACTAAAGCGATTGAAGATGTAAACAGTGAAGATTATCAAGCAGTAGTTTATGTAGGCGGTCACGGTACCATGTGGGACTTCTCGAACAATGAACGTATCAATAAATTAACTGTTTCAATATATGAGCGAGGCGGTATTGTAAGCGCGATTTGTCATGGCCCAGCAGCTCTTACAGACGTAAAGCTTAGTAACGGACAATACCTCGTTAAAGGAAAAAAATTAGCTGCATTTACTAACGAGGAAGAGTCAAATGTAGGGCTAACAGAAGTTGTTCCTTTCTCACTACAGGATACATTAATGTCCAAAGGTGCAAAGCACATTTATGGTGCTGCATGGACGGTAAACGTTGTGAATGATAGGCGAGTTATTACTGGTCAAAACCCGCAATCAGCTCGTAAAGTGGGCGAAGAGATTCTAACTGGATTAAAAGGCATCAAATAGGCATTTAATGTCAGACACTTATCAATTCAAGGTTTTTAAGTGAATTTCAATAAAGAATGGGTAGTAGTACATAGTGAAAAATATCTTAATTTTAAATGGCGGTAAATGTTTCGCTCACTCTAAAGGTGAGCTTAACAATTCGCTCACAGCCTTTGCTGAAAACTTCTTTGTACAAAGTAACTGTAATGTTCGTAACACAACTATTGATAAAGGATATGATGTCGATGAAGAAATTTCTAAATGGCTGTGGGCTGACTTGGTAATCTTTCAGATGCCCGCATGGTGGATGGGGCCTCCTTGGACTGTGAAAAAGTACATGGATGAGGTGTTTACCAAAGGGCACGGTAAGTTATATAAAGCGACGGTAGGTCTAGAAGTGATATTTCAAAGCAGTATGGATCTGGAGGCTTACTTCACGGTAAAAAATACATGCTTTCTGTCACGTGGAATGCCCCAGTAAATGCGTTCATTGATAGTGAGCAGTTTTTTGAGGGGACTGGGGTAGATGGTGTGTATTTACCCGTGCATAAAGCAAATCAGTTTTTAGGAATGAAGCCACTAGAAACTTTTATTTGTAGCGATGTTATGAAAAATCCCCAAGTAAAAGTCGATATGGAGCGATATAAACTACATTTGGGTGCAGCACTTAAGATCTGATTTAGCATTGTTAAGTATTTTTAAGTAGCTCTACTCTACGGACCTTATGCCTCATAAAAACACCTTGTTCTTACTTACATGGTGTTTTACCTAGATAGTCAGCTGATTACAGCTCTGTTGAAGGTTACCAATGGCCGCCCAATAACTTTCAGAAAGAGTAAAAGAAGATTTTGCTTTAAAAAAACTAGGGGTGTAAGCGAGTGCTATGTGAACGCCCGGAAATGGCACTTTCTAGCCACTCGACAACATAAACGTGGTAGTCGTGTTGTTGCTAGCCAATTCATTATTTTTGTCGGATGGCGTGGCTTCGCCACTTATCCGACCTACACTGCCTAATAGCTATAACTTTTCCTCAAACCTCGGCACCTTTCGCTTATCAGCTTTACTCATAGCAAGCTCTTGAATTTCTTCTTGCTTAAGCTCATCGGATTTATCTTCCAATGATTGCTGATTAGCGTTTTCGTAAGAAAGCTCAGTAAGGAGTGCAAAGTGATCAGAGCCATACTTAGCTAAGCGCTTAATACGCTTTACTTTAAAGCCTTCGCTGTGAAATAAGTGATCGAGCGGCCAACGCATAAAAAAGTAACTTGCATGAAAGGTGTTATAAAAACCACGGCCTTTTCGAGGGTCTAAAAAGCCACTTATTTGCATAAACAAACGAGTGCTGCGCGACCATGCTACGTCGTTTAAATCTCCGGCAACTATAGTAGGCCGTGTAGGGTTTTTAAGTGCTTTAGCCACCATTATTAGCTCTGAGTCGCGCGGGCGCGATGAGTCTTCTTCGGTCGGGCTTGGCGGTGCTGGGTGAATAAAGTGCCCTTGCATTTGCAGGCCTTCATCATTTTCAAACAGAATATGAATTGAAGGAATATCTTCTTCTATTAGCTCACATATTTGTGCATCGAGTATTTTAAACTTGCTGTATAAGTGCATGCCGTAACGATTGTCTTTAGGGCATTCTATGTAATACGGGTAATTTTTTTTAATGACTGATAATTTATTTTCCCACCAGCTATCACTCTCAAGTGTAATAAGTAGGTCGGGTTGGTGCTCATCTACAAGGCTAATTAGCTGCTCACTTTTATGGTTCGACATCAGTACATTTGCCGACATAATTCGTACGCTGTGGTCTATATGCTTTGGTGCGCTTTGCACTTCTTTTTTAGCAAGCCACGTATACGGGTAAATCCATTTACCTTGTAAAATCATTATAAGTAATGAGGTTAAGGCTATAAATACATAACCTATTGCGCTACTTTGCCATAATAAAAACAACGATGTAACGGCTACAAAACTGGCAATATAAAATACCTGTAAGCGCACAAAGTCGCAGCTACGCACTAAGTAATGCTGGCTGTACGACATTGGCAACAAGGTAACCAGTAAAAAAAAGCCAATAATTATAGCCAGCGCAATAAGCATTTTAATATCCTTATAAAGTTAGTTTAGCGACTTAAGATTGAAAGTATTTCTCGGGTGTCGTGCACCATGTGAATAACTGTACGGTCTATTTCAATACTCACTGTACCACTATCTCTAGAGCGTTCAATCACTCTACCTCGTTTATATAAATCACGATCTAAAAAGTCGCCTCGGTGATAGCTTTTACTTAGCCCTGGTGGCGTCCAACCTGCGCGAATTAACTGCTTTGCCTCTTTTTTAGAAAGGTAGTCATTGTCGTTGTGTTTATGTGAATGATGCTTATTATCGCCGTGTTTATGACCATGCTTATCTTTATGCGGTTTTGCGTTTGCACTGATTGAACATAAAGCCAATGCTATTAGTGCTGTGTATGTTAGTGCTCTCATAAATAATCTCTAGCGTAATTAATAGCTAAAGGTTAACAAACACGGCTGAACATCATATGAAACAGCTTACACTTATTTAACGTTGTTTATATTGAGTTTTACAATGGCTTCGCATAATAGCGGGATCGCGTAATTTTAAGTGTTTTGTTTTACGACCAGCATGGCGTTTACGCCACACTTTAAAACTGCCTTTTGAAATATGTTCGCGCATAAATACCACCAGCTGGGAGTATTTTAATCCGTATAACTGCTCTATTGCCTCAAAAGGGGTTCTATCTTCCCACGCCATTTCGATAATGCGTGACTGCTGCTCTGCGTTAAACATGGTATATCTCACAAAATTTAACTTATACGCTAGGTAAAAATACTTAGATCAATGCAATTAAGCTCAGTAACTGTATAATTGGCGTTCAATTTATGTATTTTAAAAGATATCGAATTTTTATTTATGCGCGCAATATTTCTGTTTTTAGCTTTAACTTTACCTTCATTATTACTTGCAGCGCCAAGTAAAACCCTGCGCTGCGTAACAACTCACTACCCGCCTTTTACTATATTTGATGAGAAAAGCGATACGTTCACGGGTTTAGATATTGAATACTTAACCTTTATTGAGCGTAATTTAAATCTTAAAATTGACGTAATTCATCTGCCATGGGCGCGCGTTAAAAAAGAAATGGCGCTGGGCTACTACGACTGCTATTTCTCTTTGGCCAATACAGAGGAACGAGCAAAGTATTTAGATTTTACAAGCGTGCCCTTGCATACTACTAAGTATGGTTTATTTGCTTTAAACAAAGATAAACTACTCACTGACGATTTATCAAATACCCCAATAGCAATGCTACGCGGTGTTGCTGTGCCTGAGGTTATTGCTAAAAAGTATAAACTTGATGAGAATAATCTGCTTCGCTCACTTTCAACTAAAGACACTTTTGAGCTGCTAGAAAAAAATCGCGTTGAATACGCAATAACTAACTATCAAGCAGGTTTGTGGTACTCAAAGGAATATCAAAACGTATACGCTAGGCAGTTCAATGAGTTTACGTTTCCTACTTACATTGCTTTTAAGCGTGGCGTAATAGATACAAAATTAGTTGATGAGCAAATAAAGCGCTTTAAAGCACAAACTCAATAATTAACACTGTACACGTTAAGAGATAACCAATGTTTACAAAACTACCAAAGTGGGTTGAATATGGCGCGTTTACGCTCACATTTATAGCGGGCATAGTAAACGCTGTAGGCTTATTGGGATTTGAGCACCAGGCTATTTCGCATGTATCTGGCTCTGTTACTTTACTTGGTATTAAAGCAATAACTAATCCCAGTGCTGCTTTATTGCTACTTTCAATAATTATTAGCTTTATGTTGGGTTCGGCACTGTCGGGCTTTTTGCTCTCTGGTGGCTCATTAAAACTTGGTCGTCATTACGACACTTTGCTTTTTATTGAAGGATTGCTACTGCTTGCGAGTGCTTATTTACTCAAAAACACATTCGTTTACGGCATTGTTTTAACGTCTGCTGCGTGTGGGTTACAAAATGCGCTAGCAACTAATTACAGTGGTGCTGTTATACGTACGACACATTTAACCGGTATTTTTACTGACCTTGGTTTAATGCTAGGTAAAGCGCTTAAAGGTGAGCAATTTGATACCCGTAAAGGCGTTATGTTTTTACTCATTATTGCAGGCTTTTTACTAGGCGGTATAACCGGCTACGTTTTATTTAAGCATTACTTAGTGCTGGCTTTGGTATTTCCTGCTGTGGCTTGTTTTGTTTTATCAATTACGTATCGGATTTATAGGTTACGTACGCTTTAACGCAACAAGTTTAAATGCATATTAAAACCGCATATTATAGAGGCAATGCAATATAGATTACTTTCAAGGAATGTATGAAACCTTATTTTCTGCCGCTGATATTACCCTTTAGCCACACTGCGTTTGCCAATAATCAAAATAATGATGCAATAGAAACCATAACAACTACGGCATCACGTATTGAAGCGCTATCTACCCCACTCCCTTTATCAATAAGTACACTCAGCGAAGCGCAGCTAAATAGCATAGCGCCTACCCATATTGAAGAAGCCCTGCAACGTGTAGCAGGTGCTAATATTCAACGCGGAAATGGCCAAGAATATTTACCCGCACTTCGCTCCCCCGTACTTTCGGGCGCTGGCGCTTGTGGTGGCATATTGACTTTGGAGGATGGCATACCACTGAGAGCCGCTGGGTTTTGTAACATAAACGAGCTATTTGAGGCGCACAGCGAAATGGCGCAGCGCATTGAAGTACTAAAAGGCCCTGGCTCTGCACTTTATGGCTCAAACGCTGTGCATGGTGTTATTAATGTAATAACGCCCGACACCACACAAGGCGGTGGCTTAGTTGGTTTAGATTATGGCTCGTACGGTTATACTCGCTACAAATTACGCGCAGGGCAAGATTACGGCAACAGCGGTATCGGCATTAACGCAAGTGTTACCGACGATAGCGGTTACCGCGACGACGAAAGCGTAGAGCAACAAAAAGTAAATATTCGCCATCGCTATTCAAATAATAATTTATTACTGACCTCAGGCCTTACTTATACAAATCTTGATCAGCAAACTGCGGGATTTATTACAGGCTTTGAAAGCTATAAAAACGAAGACCTCGCGCAAAAAAACTTTGACCCAGACGCATTTAGAAAAGCACGCGCATTTAGAGCATGGAGCAATGCAACATGGCAATTAAATAACAATGATGTGCTCTCGACTACGTTATATTTTCGTGACCAAAGCATGGACTTTTTTAAGCACTTTTTACCCGGCACACCGCTTGAAAAAAACAGCCAAACAGGTTTTGGCGTACAATCGCTTTATCAATATAATTTACAACGTAATGTAAAAGTAAACCTAGGGCTTGATGGCGAATACACGCAAGCCGACTTTACTCAAAGCCAAAACGAGCCCACTCAAGGTTCTGCATTTTTAGTTGCTACAGTACCCCAAGGTAAGCATTACGATTACGATGTAAACGCCACGCTTTATGCCCCTTTTGCATCGGTTGATTGGCAATTAAATAAATGGTTACTTACCGCAGGTGTGCGCTACGAGCATATGCAATACGACTACACCAATAATATGCTAGCAGGTAGAACAAAAGACGATGGCACAGAATGCGGCTTTGGTGGCTGCCGATACAGCCGCCCTGAGAGTGGGGAAAATAGTTTTAGTAATCTATCGCCAAAGCTTGGGGTTAGTTATCAGTACAATACAAATAACACGCTTTATGCAAACTTTTCTCGCGGTTACAGAGCGCCACAAGCGGCTGAACTATACCAATTACAACGCGAGCAAACTACTGCAAATTTAAGCGCCGAAATAGCAAATAACGCAGAGCTTGGTATTAAAGGAATTTACGAAAAACTACGTTATGGCGTGTCGGTTTACGCTATGAGTAAACACAATACGATTTACCGCGATAGTGACTTCTTTACGGTAAATAATGGCAGCTCTCGCCATCGTGGTATTGAGCTTGAGCTTGACTACCAGCTCACTAAGTCGCTTGCGCTTAACTTTGCTGGCACTCACGCAAAGCATACTTACACTAACAACCAAATACTTAACGGTTTAAATATAAACGGCAACGACATAGATACCGCGCCGCGTAATATTGCTAATCTCGATTTAACATGGCAGGCATTAAACAACGCGCAATTTGCTTTGCAGTGGCACCGCGTTGGTAACTACTACACCGACCCAGAAAACTTAAATAAATACCAAGGGCATGATGTTTTAAGCCTACGCGCACAGTGGCAAGTTACTAGTAATCTTGAGCTACTTGCTCGTATTATTAACTTAACTGATGAGGCCTATGCAGAGCGCGCCGATTACACCAGTTTTACCGGCGACAGATACTTCCCGGGTAGGCCTCGTAACGCGATGCTTTCGGCAACTTATACGTGGTAATGCTTATTTAAGGGCTAAGCTGATTTAAATCGCTCATGTATTTCATGGGCGACTTTTTCATTACCTTTTTAAACATAGTAATAAATGCACTCACCGACTCATACCCTAATAACTCCGACACCTGCTGCACACTTTGCTTATCAGAAAGCGCTTTTAAGGCTGTAATTATATGCAATTGCGTACGCCATTTTCCAAATGTCATACCGGTTTCTTTTTTAATTAACCGCGCTAATGTGCGCTCAGTTAATGCAAACTGCTTAGCCCATTGTGGTAGTGTTTTTCGGTTGTTTGGCTTGTTTATAAGCTGATCGCTCATGGTTTGAATTACCTCGTTTTTAGATAATACAAAATCCAGTGGTTGTACGGGCATATCAATAAGTTGATCAAATAACACCTGCGCTAAACGCGCTGTTTTACTATTTAAAGTATAGTGCTGATTATGCCCAGCCAACTCACACATTAGCTCTTTAACCAACGGCGTAATAGCTAACGTACAGGTATTTAGCGGCATACCGTTTTTACTACTATCAATAAATAAATGACAAAGCTGCGCGTTATCAGACGCCCTATTGCTATGCACCTTTTGTGCTGGGATCCAAATTGCACTGTGCGTGGGCACCATCCACATTTTGGCCGATACTTCACACGTTACATACCCATGCAGCGCTAAAATTAATTGCCCTTTTGGATGGGTATGTAGTGGTATTTCGTGACTTGCATGGGCATGCTCTATTTTGGCTATTATGGGCTGCGCCATAGTTTCAAAATTTTTAATGTCGTCCCAACCAATTGCATCAAACATAGTTTTGTCTGTTTTTAGTTATTTAATGTCATTATCTCTAAATTATAGTTTTTACTAAGCCTTTATACTAGCGCCCATTAAGTATTAGCTTTAATGGTCTTCCCTTTTGTTAAATAACACACCTAAATCACGCTTTGCTGGCATATTACTTGTGCTTGGCATATTACTTATTGCCGCAAATTTACGCGCCACATTTACAGGTATTGCACCTGTGCTTGAACAAATTATTAATCACTTTGGGCTCAGCGCATCGCAAGCTGGTTTTTTAACAACATTGCCACTCATTGCCTTTGCGGTTATATCGCCAATGGCGGCAACTCTTGCTAAAAAGCAAGGGTTAGAGCGCACCTTGTTTGTGGCTTTGTTATTTATACTTGCAGGGGTTGCAGCGCGGGTAATAAATACCTCAGCCATGCTTTTTGTAGGCACCGCTATTATTGGTGTGGGCATTGCCATCGCAAACGTATTATTACCAAGTTTAATTAAGCGCGACTTCCCTGCAAAGGTTGCGTTAATGACCTCAGCCTACGTGCTTACTATGGGCGTGGTATCGGGTGGGTTTTCTACTTTGGTATTTCCGCTTAGTCAGTTAAACGGATTAGGATGGCAACTTGCGCTGGGCTCATCAGCTCTTATTACTTTGGCGAGTATTATTGTATGGATGTCGCAATTAAGTAAGCACACAAAACCCGCGAGTATTGCTCAACACACCGACACGTCAAAAAGTGTATGGCGTTATTTACTAGCATGGCAAATTACCCTACTGCTGGGCTTAAACTCGTTTTTAAATTATATAATTATTACGTGGTTACCAAGCATATTAACCGAAACTGGTCACTCAGCTACCCAAGCAGGTGCTTATCATGGTGCTTTTCAAATAGCGACTGCATTACCGGGTTTAATATTAATTCCGTTACTTGCCAAATTAAAAGATCAAAGCGCGCTTAGCTTTATTTTAGCCATGTTGAGTGCACTCAGTGCATTGGGGCTGCTTTACATGCCTAGCTTTGCTTTTGTTTGGACCCTAATGCTGGGCTTTTGCTCTGGGGCATGTTTTATATTGGGGCTGTCGTTTATTAGTTTACGAACTGACGATTCGCAACAAGCAGCGTCGCTTTCAGGTATGTCGCAAAGCGTAGGTTATTTGCTCGCGGCTATTGGTCCTATGCTAGCTGGTGCATTACACACTACAACAGGCAGTTGGAGTGCGCCATTGTGGTTGTGCGCTATTGCCGGAGTACTGTGTGCTTTATGTGGTTTGGGCAGTGGTAAAAACACCACTTTAGCTAAATCAGCTAACTAGCTGCTGTAACCACGAAAATAAACCAGACGAAGGTTTACTACTCGCGTGCTTTTGCTCATAGCGTTTATTCGTTACTTCGCGCTGTTCACGGCGCTCTTGTGCTAAATTAGCTTTTGCAGTAAAACGCAAGCGCTGCTCTTGAGTAAGCTCATCATTAAAACTAATGGCTGTTTTTTTCACTGCTCGGCTGCTTTTAGGTGAACTACACATATTACTCTCCAAATGACTGACTTATAAGTAGACAGTCATTTGGTTAAATAAATTTCAAACCGCTTACTAAAAAAGTAATACTGATAACCCCAAATAACTAGTTTTGTGGGGTTGTATCAAACGCAGGTACTTCGTGTAAGCCGCTCAACCAGCTCAATGTTGATTTAGCCCAAATTTGTGCTGTTGGCGTAAACTGATCACGCTGATCAACCGCACCAATACGCAAGCCATATACACGGTCAGCTTTAGCTTCGTTAGTTGCATAAAGTGTTGTACCACATGTGCCACAAAAACCTTGCGCACGCTTGTTACCACTTTGCGCTGTTTTAACAAACTCTTTTGGCTCACCTTGGGTAAATACTACCGAATTTGGCTCTGCAATTATAACGGCTCTAAATGGGCCGCTCGACATACGTTGGCAATCGCTACAATGGCAAACAAGTGCATTGTTATTTTGAGACTTTGCCTGGTATTTAATTTCACCACAGTAACAGCTTCCAGTAATTTCCATTATTTAAATCCTTAATGCTTATGAAGATTGAATCGAGATATAAGACCGGCAGTATCGATTCATTATTTTTAAAATATAAAAAATTGCTCGCCGGTTCATTTGTATATTCGGTTAGGTTTTTAATTTTTGAGAGTGATTTTTTCAAAATTGAGCAAGTGCTACAAACATGATGCGATGTTTTAAATAAAACAGCAATACCACGTTAAGCTAATAGCGTAACGTGGTGTTTTTAAGCTATCTTTTATGTGCGTTTAAATAATCAACAGCTAACAGGCTGAGCGCCTTAGTGCCTACTTTAAACGATGATTCGTCGGCATAAAAATAAGGTGAGTGATTACTAGCCACTGTATTTAAATCTTGCTCACTTGGTGTGCCGCCTAAAAATACAAATACACTCGGCACTTCTAATGCGTAAAACGAAAAGTCTTCTGCGCCGGTTATTTTTCCCATTTCAACTACGTTTTCATTACCTGCTGCTTTTTTAAGGCTAGGTAACATTTGCGCAGTTAACTTTGGGTTATTAATCGTTACCGGATAACCTTCGTGAATATGTACCTCTGCAGTAGCACCTGACGATTTAGCAATGTGCGTGGCTGTGGTTTTTATTTTTTCAAATATTTGTGCTCGGTTATCCATATCAAAGTTACGAATTGTACCTACCATTTCGACTTCTTCAGGAATAATATTATTACGTACCCCACCCGCTATCTTACCAAACGAGACAATAGCAGGCTCTTTGGTAATGTTGATTTGGCGACTAACAATATGATTTACGCCTGTTACTATTTGCGCAGCTGCGGCAATGGGGTCAACCCCAGTCCACGGTGCAGAGCCGTGTGCCTGCTTGCCATGTACTGTTATTTCAAACCGGTCTGCACTGGCCATTGCAGGGCCACTTCTATAGCCAATTTTACCGCTGTGCAAACTAGATGTTATGTGTAACCCAAAAGCAGCTTCTGGTTTGTATTGTTTAAATATGCCTTCTTTAAGCATTAACTCAGCGCCCCCCTCTTCCCCCTCTGGTGCGCCTTCTTCTGCAGGCTGAAATACAAACATAATATTACCGTGTAGCTCATCTTTCATGTTTGCAAGCACTTGTGCAGCGCCCATTAGCATGGCCACGTGCGTGTCGTGCCCACAAGCATGCATTATACCTACATCTACACCACGGTAATTAGTGGTTTTAGTTGATTTAAAATCAACATCTGCTTTTTCAGTAACTGGCAGCGCGTCCATATCTGCGCGTAGCATTACTGTCGGGCCAGGCTTTGCGCCTTTTAATAGCCCCACAACACCTGTATAAGCAATCCCTGTTTGTACTTCCATACCCAGCGACTTTAAGTGCTTAGCGACAATACCTGCTGTGCGGGTTTCGCGATTTCCAAGCTCAGGGTTTTGATGAAAATCACGTCGCCAATCAATAACCTGTTGCTCTATCTTTTTAACTTGCTGATCAATGTTTGCATTGGCATTAAACGCACTAAGGGCAGCAAAGCCCAACGCTATTGAAATTAGTGATTTTTTCATCCTGTTTGTCCTTATTATATTTATTGGTTTTATAATATTGATGAGCACGAGCCCTTATGTATTATTGAGAACATAATTAGTTTGCTCTATAACCACTATTACTGAAGGCTCTACAATAATCAATCCCATTTAAGCTAGATGCCCAACTATGAAGGGCCACTTCACTTTTCACTGGTTTTATCTATTTTTAGTTTGAAGTTTTAGCGCTAATTAAGCCTACCACTTTTGCTTTTGTTGATTTTAAAATGGCATTTAATAGTCAACCAACGCACGTAAAGTGAGTTTTAATAAGCGCGGTGGTGGATAGAGGAAGTTAACGAGTAATAGGCTTGGTACATAATTGCTATTCAAACTATAAAATAAGAATAGCAATGTAGAACCTCCTAATGTTGGAGGTAATTATTTATAAGCATTCGCATTTTTAATGCTGTCAAAATCGTTAAAGCGCACGTTATGCTGCGCCATTACTTTAAGTATTTTTTCGCTTAGCATTTGGCGTAAATAAAACGGCTGATTTGGCACAAAATGATGAATGGTATGCGTTTTACCAAAGTTAAAACAAAACAAGTGAAACGGCATAAATAAACGACTCGTTAGTACATGAGTTTGTTCAAGCATATTATTAACGCCGCCATAGTAATGCATGCTTGAGGTAACAAAATTAAGCGAGCTTGAACGAATAATATTAGGCACAATGAGCACAACCATTAAAAATTCAAACACATCCATTGTACTTAACAACCAATTAGGTGAATTTAGCGAAAGTGGTATAAATAAATCAACGATATGAAATATAATAACGCTATATAAAACAGCAAAATACGCAGTCGCTATCGGAAATCCCGCATTAAAAACACTCGAAAAACTAAAGCCATTAATTTCTTTTCTAAAACGTTTAGTAGAAATAACTAACCCTAATAACCCATCTACAATAACTAGCGCACGTAAAAATGGATTTTTAATACCGTTTCCCACCAAGCGTTCTTCTAGGTCTTGTTGTGTGCCTGAGGTTTTGTGATGGTGTAAATGCATTTTACGTCGGTACCATGGGCTAATAGTATTTGGCCGCATTAACCATACTGCTAACATCATAAAGTTATGCATGAAAGGCTGATTGCTAAAGTATTGTTTATGTATAAGGTCGTGCTCTAACTCATGGGAAATAGACGCAGCAATAGCCGCAAGCACTATACACACCCAAGCAGGTATTAGGGCTAAATAATATAAAACACCAACACCAATTAATGCGCTAAGCGACAGCAATAAAATAATTAACCCTAAGGTATTTTGATGTTCAAGTAATGGGTATTTTTGACGAAGTAATGCTTCTTCTGCCTTAATAGCTTTAACAATCGATTGAATGTTCTGTTTGGCACTTAATTGGGTCATAATTAATGTCTTAAAAACCTTGTTGTACAAATAATACCTGAATCAAGCGCAAAATCGGCATAAAGCAGGAATAATTATTATAATACGATTCACTATTATCAATAGTTCAATTGCTCATTTATTCAATCGCATAACAATTTAATAGCACTCATAACCCAAAATATTCGCTTTATATATCAGCCCAAAAAGACTTAAAAAATTTGCCGGTGGAGTCTCCTTGCTATAAACGATTAATTATCAATCAGTTGTTATTACAAACAAAAGAAAATGCTTGCCGCCCCCTCTTTTGTTTGTATAATGCGGATACAGAATAAGAGGTATATAAGTATCCTTTTTATTTTAAGTGGTTTTTCTTTATCTTTTTATGCTTAAAAGATTAAAGAAAAATTATGCCAGCGTGATGAAATTGGTAGACATGGGGGATTCAAAATCCCCTTCCGAAAGGAGTGCCGGTTCGAGTCCGGCCGCTGGTACCACTTTTTGAACCTCAGCTAATTATTGGCTGAGGTTTTTTTATGCCTAAAATTTAACTAGTAATCTATACCACTTCGCTTTACGAAGTGAGCTACTTTTAGGTAAGAAAACCGTGTCGATAACAAGGTAAAACCTAGTTAAGTTTAAGCAAAAGCCACAAACCTTCCATTAAAGCCATCAATGTAATTAGAAAGGTACATAAATCTAATTAGCATGCGAGTTATGCGTCTTGCTCTTGATTTGTTATATTCCCAATTCGATTATTTAACTCTTCGTCACTAACATCTTCTTTATGTGTACCAATGATCCATATATGACCAAATGGGTCTTGTAGTGTGCCGGTCCTATCACCATAAAACTGATCATGTACGGGTCTTATTTCTGTTGCACCAAGCTCAATTGCTTTTTTAAACACGGTATCAACATCTTCAACATAAAGCATAAGGCTTAGCGCTGTACCACCGAGTTCTTTTGGGTTTTTTAAATGCTCTTCAGAACCATTATCTGAAAGCATAATATGCGAATCACCAATTATTATTTCTGCATGGGCTATTCCACCATCAGGTAAAGGCATCTGCATTACATGTTCAGCACTAAATGCATCACAATAAAAATCTATCGCTTTTTGTGCGTCATTCATAATTAAATAAGGTGTAACTGAATGAAACCCTTTTGGTATTGCTGAGACTGCCATAATATTCTCCTTTACTTACGCGGTGATTTTTAATATTTAATTAACTAAATATGCGTTTAATTGCCCCTAAATTTAAGCTTAGCTCATACAAAAAATTGCGTTACTTTTCGAGGTTTAAACGTTTATGCCAAGCAGCAATACTTTCATCAGGGTATTCTTCAAACTGCTTGTCACCTTCATTAATGGGCGCATTTACCCAATTTGCTTTACTACCAAGCATTAAATGAGTGCGCTCTGGCGGTATGGGTAACTCACTATCTATTGCACCAGCAAAGGGGTGAACTTGCTCAGGCCAACGTGCATCGTATAACCACAAGTTAGCACTACAATGCTTACAAAAATGACGCTCTGCAGGGCTGATTTTATCGCCTATTTTTGCATGATAAATAGTTATGTGTTCACGCCCTGTAACCTCAAGCGTGCTGTATTGCGCGTTTAAATTAATAACAAACCCGCCGCTCCCTGCGGTTTTACGGCATATAGAGCAGTAACATAAATTGTAAGGATAAGGGTGTTTTGAGTTGACCGTAAATACCACTTTGCCACAGTGACAAGCGCCATTAAGCTTCATAATATATCCAATATTTATTGTTGGCTTGAACTAATACCTTAACTCGGTGAGCTAAAAAAACCACAACAATTACATGCTGTGGTTTTTTTAATTATTGAGCTTACTAACGCTCCCAATATCTTAAATTACGCAATGTATTTATAAATTTATCGGCTGAATGTGCCTCTAAATCTATCCAACCATCATCTACTTTTCCATCAAGGCCTGCCGCTTTAAATAAAGGCTTAGCCTCATTTGTAAAGCCTATAAATTTCATATGTGCATACGCATCACTTACAAAGTCTTTGGCTTCTGCTATGGCAGCTAGTTTTTCAGCTCCATCTTCGGTGGTGAGTACAAGTACCGCATCGTATAAAACCGATGGACCACCATTAATAACCTGATCAGCTTTAAAGTGCTTACCTTTACTGCATTTAGCACCGCCAACTTGCGGGGCAATAATTTCAAAGTTTGCACCTTCACTTTTAAGTGCATTGGTAACCGAATTGAAAACTTCTGCATTAAAGCCATCACTTACTAAAATACCTAATTTACGGCCTTTGAAGGTGTTGGGCGCATTTTTCAAAATACTTAACGCATCAGAGACAGGTAAGTCTTTACGTGTTGGCATAGCAGCTTCTGCCGGATCTGGCATTTCTTGCAAGCCAAGACCTTCGGCAACTTTATTTGCGAGGGTTTCGTCAATATTTACCAAGTGCGATACCAAACGTTCTCGTATTGGCAAATGCTCAACTTTAGACAGCTCAAACACGTACGCAGATTGAATATGCGCCTGCTCTACCTCTGTTTGACTTAAATAAAATTGACGAGCTTGACTGTAATGATCGCTGAATGTTTCTGAGCGATAACGCAGTTTATCACCGCCACTTACTTCAGGTTCCTTTGAGCTTTTAAAGCCATGTACTGGGCATTCGCGCGGGTTGTTTTCGTCGCCGCTCCATGAGTTTGGCTCATAATTAACACGCCCTTTTGGATTGTGCATTGCCATGTGGCCATCTTGCTGAAAATGACGCATTGGACATTTAGGCGCATTGACCGGAATATGCGTAAAGTTAGGACCACCTAAACGCTTGGTTTGAGTATCTAAGTATGAAAAGTTACGACCTTGCAGTAGCGGGTCAGGTGTAAAGTCGAGCCCCGGTACAATGTTTTGAGTACAAAATGCTACTTGCTCTGTTTCTGCAAAAAAGTTGTCTACAACACGGTCAAGCACCATACGACCAACAATTTGCACTGGTACTTGCTCTTCAGGTATAAGCTTGGTGGCATCAAAAACATCAAATTCAAATTCATCAGCAAATTGCTGATCAAACACCTGTACACCTAGTTCCCACTCAGGGAAGTCGCCGTTGCCAATAGATTCCCACATGTCTCTGCGATGAAAATCAGGGTCCGCGCCGTTTAGCTTAAGTGCTTCGTTCCATACTACAGATTGCATTCCGCCTTTTGGTTTCCAATGAAATTTAACAAATTTCTCATCACCTTTGGCATTAATAAATTTAAAGGTATGAACACCAAAACCTTCCATAAAGCGTAAAGAGCGTGGAATAGCTCTATCAGACATTGCCCACATAACCATGTGCATTGACTCAGGTGACAAACTCACAAAGTCCCAAAAGTTATCATGTGCTGTTTGCGCCTGCGGAAAACCACGATCAGGCTCGGCTTTAGCGCTATGAATTAAATCAGGAAACTTCATTGCATCCTGAATAAAGAATACCGGTATATTGTTACCCACTAAATCCCAGTTTCCTTCTTGGGTATAAAATTTTACCGCAAAACCGCGTACATCACGTGCTAAATCTGGTGATCCTTTATTACCTGCAACCGTAGAGAAGCGAGTAAACACAGGCGTTTTTTCACCTTTTCGCTGAAAAATATCTGCACAGGTTAAATCTTCAAGCGTGTCGTAAGTTTCAAAATATCCGTGTGCACCATAGCCTCTAGCGTGCACTACACGCTCAGGAATGCGTTCATGATCAAAGTGAAAGATCTTCTCGCGCATTATGTGATCTTCTAATAATCCGGGGCCACGTTTGCCCGCACGTAATGAGTTTTGATCGTCACTTACAGGGCAGCCCTGCGCGGTGGTCATGGTAGGGTGTTCATCCGACGCTTTTTGATGCAATTCGCCGCCATGCCCTTTATTACCTGAGTATTTAAATGATTCAGCCATGTTTAGTCCTTCATACAGTTTGATTTAATGGGTCAATAGTTTTTATGAGCTTTAAAGCTAAAAGCGACTATGCAAATGCAAAATAAAGACCAGCCATCCAACCTAGTAAAAAAGGGCTGTACAGATAACAATGTAGTATTTGAGATGATTTATAAAAGAAAAAGTTACACAGGTATGTAACTTTTTCACACAAAAAAGAGCACTTAAAAGTGCTCTTAGGTTTATGCATTTTTAAATTTAGTTAATCTTTATTCTCGTTAACTAAAATAACTTTACGATGTGGGAAAGGTATTTCAATGTTGTTTTTATCTAGTGCTTTTTTAATTAACTCTGGCACTGTGTAAAGAATATCGAAGTAATGCTCGCCCTTACAAAATGGCCTTACTAAAAAGTCTACTGAGCTGCTGTTAAGAGTTTCTACTTCAACAAAAGGCGCTGGATCTTTTAGTATGTGTGGGTGCGCTGCAAGTACCCCATCTATAACTTTACGTACAGCCGTTGTATCTTCACCGTAAGCAACACCAAAATGCATATCTACACCACGAATTGGATGATGTGAATGGTTTATAATTTGCGCGCCCCAAATTTGACTATTTGGTATAATAACCTGTTGATTATCGAACGTTTGTAAAATAGTAGTAAACATATCTACTTCTGTTACTTTACCAAAACGCCCTGCAGCCTCAATAAAGTCATTCACTTTATAAGGTCTAAATATTAGCAACATAACGCCTGCGGCAAGGTTCGACATTGCACCTTGTAACGCCAAGCCTATAGCAAGTCCCGCAGCACCGAGTAAAGCAATAATAGAGGCTGTTTGTACACCAAAGCGATTTAACACAGCAATAATAACGAACGCTAATATGATGTAGCGAGCCATGCTGCCTAAAAAGCGAAAAAGCGTATCGTCAAGATGTGTGTATTTATGACACAAGCCAATAATTAAATTGCGTACTTTGCCCGCTAACCATAAGCCCGCAAGTAAAATTGCAATTGCTAGTAATATGTTGGTTGCCCACGTAATTGCAGCGGGTAAATATTGATTAATATCAATGTTGTTTATTATGTCTTCCATTGTTTTTCCTGTTTTAAAACTTTTAGCTAGTTTTGCTATGCCAAACGCAATAGTTTAACAAAAAATTAACTAAAGTACGAATATAGGTTCAGTTTTACATGTATAAACACTTTGAAGGAGGGATTTCTTAACTACTGCTTTTAAAACTATGGATTAATAAAATATAATTTTAAGCCCTATTTAGCACCAATATTTAATTAAAGATTATACCCAGTAATATCTTGCTATAACGCAGTTTGGCTCATATAGTCAGCAAATTATCACACCTTATTTTGAACATCTTTGTTTATGAAATCTTCTGCTAGTGATTTTGGTACTTTATTAGGTTATGCACCTGGTAATGTTGCTGTTTACTCATCTGATTATGATACGGCTGATGAAAGCATTTATCCTAATCGTAGCGCCTATCGTAGTTACCTAGACGGTATTTACATGGGCTATAAATGGCAATGCGTTGAATTTGCCCGTAGATGGATGTACCTCAATCATGGTTATATTTTTGATGACATAGCCATGGCTTACGATATTTTTGAGCTGCGTTCAGTGCGCGATGTAAATAGCCAAAACAGATTGCCACTAAACGCGTTTAAAAATGGTGCTAAACATCCCCCTCAAGTAGGTAGTTTACTTATATGGGAAGAAGGCGGCGAGTTTGAAGAAACAGGTCATGTTGCTGTCATTGTTGAAGTGCATGAAGATAAAATACGTCTTGCTGAGCAAAATGTAGGGCATCAAATATGGCCAACAAATCAAAACTGGTGCCGTGAACTAAAAGCAAAAGTAACTAAAGATGGCGACTATTGGATTGAGTGCTCTTACAGCGACGCCACTATTTTAGGTTGGATGACACAAACTGATGAAACAGAATATGCTGAGCCAACGTTTGAGCTAAACACTGACTTATTTACTATAGAAGCCCATAAAGCAGCAGATACAGGCCAAGCAAACAAGTCATGGTTAAATATTGCGAATGACGATGAAGCTGCCTACGTAGAAATGATGCAAGGCCATAAACTTACATCCGTAGATGAGGATCAGCATAATTACTTTGCAATATCTCAAACGGCGCAGCAAAGCATTGAGCATGCAACAAATGAGCTGCATGGCTTATTTATGCATGCAACCGACTATGTATTGCAGCACCCTGAGTTATTAGAAAAGTTTAATTTACCCGATGTTGTGCTTAATAAAATTCGCCAATCGTGGGATAACCGCTTAAACCAATTAATTACCAGCCGGTTTGACTTTGCCTTAACAGCAGCAGGTTTAAAAGTTTACGAATACAATTGCGATTCGGCATCGTGTTACATGGAAAGCGGCAAAGTTCAGGGTAAATGGGCAAAACACTTTGGCGTTAAAACAGGTGTAGATGCAGGCCAAAATTTATTTAAAGATCTCGTAAAAGCATGGCGTAAAAGTGAGGTAAAAGGTCTTGTTCATATTCTGCAAGATGATGAACCAGAAGAACATTACCACGCATTATTTATGAAAGAAGCTATTGAAGCCGCAGGCTTTGAATGTAAGCTAGTAATTGGCTTAAGCACACTTCGCTGGAATGAGTCAGGCAACATAGTAGATACTGATGGCGCACAACTGAGTTACGTATGGAAAACCTGGTCGTGGGAAACCGCACTTGATCAAATTCGTGAAGAATGCGAAGCCGACCAATCATTAGGTGATAACTTTGAACCACAATTCAAAGCTGGTGAAACGCCACGCTTAGTCGATGTATTACTGCGTAAAAATGTCATGGTGTTTGAACCGCTGTGGACATTAATTCCAAGTAACAAGGCTATTTTGCCAATACTGTGGAGCTTATTCCCTAATCATAAATATTTACTTAATACCGCGTTTGAGCTTAACGACGAGTTATTACAATCCGGTTATGTAGTTAAACCAATAGTAGGACGCTGTGGCGCTAATATTCAACTTATTGATGAGCAGCAGCAAGTTATAGAAAAAACAATGGGGCACTTTGCAGAGCAAGACCAAATATACCAACAACTATTTGCACTGCCTAAAGTAGACGACTACTTTGTACAAATATGTAGTTTTACAGCCGCCGGTAAATACTCTGGTGGTGGCGTGCGTGTTGATAAAAGCATGATCATAAACGGTCATAGCGATTGTATGGCGCTGCGTATTAAATAATAAACAATACTAAGCCCGCAATTTGCTGCGGGCTTAAGTTTGTGTAGCCCTTCCCTCTTTTAAGTTTTATAGCTATCTCAAGCGAGTTACTCCTGTTAGAGTAAATTTATTAAACACCACAAATTAAGGTATTTCATGGCGAATCAATTTAATGTACTCGGCACACGCTTAAAACTATGTTGCGGTAATGGTGGCTACACACGTGAAGGGTTTTGTTATGAACCAGAATCAGATCTTGGCAATCACAGTGTGTGTGCAATTATGACTGATGAATTTTTACAATTTTCAAAATCACAAGGTAACGATTTAATAAGCCCGAACCCTCTTTACGATTTCGAAGGTTTAAAAGCCGGTGATAAATGGTGCTTGTGTGCAGTAAGATGGCTTCATGCTATTTCAGCAAACGTTGCGCCACCAGTGGTGCTTGAGGCTACAAATAAAAAATCATTAGAAATAGTGCCGCTCGATGTTTTAAAAGCGCACGAATACATAGCCAACGTTTAAATACACCTAAGAGTAACTAAATCGAAGTCTGCATATTTTACAAATATATGCAGGCTTTTCAAAAACCCAATCTCCTCTGCAGCCTTAGAAACCTTAATTTAAAATATAACCAATTGTTTTTGAATCACTTTTCAAATAAAGCAACTTACGGCATAACAGTTGCTTCATTAAGTTTAAGTCATGCTCATAACGCAACATATTATATGAGCAACACATTACTTAATGTAGGAGAAATTATGAGTAACAATAACGAATCAAACAAAACAACTAAATTTACCGCGCCAGGTATGAGTGACGAATCAGCCCAAAAAACAATAGCTACCCTCGATAACCGCATGGTTGCATTGATAGACTTACAACTAACTTTAAAGCATATTCACTGGAACGTAGTGGGACCTAATTTTATTGGCGTACATGAAATGATAGACCCACAAGTAGACATTGTGCGCGAAATGACAGATACAATTGCAGAGCGAATTGCGACTCTTGGTGCAGTACCTGTTGGCACACCAAAATCAATTGTAGATCGCCGTACTTGGGACGAATACTCAGTAGGCAAAGGCCTAGTAACCGAACATTTGGCTGCGCTTGATAAAGTATATAATGGCGTTAATGCCGATCACCGCAAAGCAATTGAGACTCTTTCTGAGCTAGATCCGGTCTCTGAAGATATGATCACCAGCCAACTAGCCGATTTAGAGCAATTTCAGTGGTTCATACGAGCACATTTAGAATCATCTACAGGCGAATTACAAAGCTAATACATCTAAAGTAAGAAAGCCCAGCATTGTTATGCTGGGCTTTTTTTTGCGTAAAAATCTATTTATCGCTACCTAGCTTACCGCCCCCACCCCAGCTAGTACAAAATCAATATAAAAACAATAGAAAATTGGTATTACCAAAATGATTTTTAATTATTTTAACCTCTCCACTATTTCGCAAATTTATAAATCATTTAGAACTTTTAATGGTCGCTCTTCCAATTCAATATCACTTAAAAAGTAAACTAAACACGTATAAAAGTACGACATAAAATTTCAAAATAGTACTAACAAATGTATTAAATAGTACAAATAATATATAAAAATGCCTTTGGTAAAGATACTTCAATAAAATTCATTCAAAATACAAAAAATAAAAACACCCTATAAGCCATTAAATTTATTAAATATAAGAAAAATAAAAGAGGTTTTTGTAATACACATTGTGAAATTTTGGTAAACAAAGGTTGTAAATAAAGTTGAATTGGATTAATTTCAACCATACCACCTGTATGACACACTACAGGAAAGAAACAGTTAAATTGGTTAACCAAGCCAAGTAACAACACACACACAATGACGCAAGTCGTACCCAAACGGGAGAGATACATGAAACTCAATCAAATTACTTCAACATTAATTAATAAGCATAAAAGAAGTAGCTCTACAACAATCAGTGCCGCAGCCCTTTTATTAATGGCTTCTTCAAATATTGCAGCGCAAGAGGCTCCCGCAGCTTCAGAAACGGCAGCTGCAGACATTGAAGTTATTGAAGTAAAAGGCATGCTAGGCAGTATGAAAGCCGCCGCTATGCTTAAGCGTACTGACGGACGTATTGTAGATGCGATTGTTGCTGAAGACATTGGTAAGTTACCAGATAATAATATTGCAGAAGCGTTGCAACGTATTACTGGCGTATCTATTAATACCGATTTTGGTGTGGGTGACAGTGTTTCGATTCGTGGCTTACCTCAAAACCGTGTTGAATTAAATGGTCGCTCTACTATTGGTGACTCTCGTGACGGCATTAGCTTGCAAGATTACCCATCAAGCTTCTTAAAAACAGTAGAAGTAGTTAAGTCTCCTACTGCCGATATGATTGAGGGTGCATTAGGCGGAACAGTTAGTTTAAAGACAGTTCGCCCATTAGAGTTAGATAAACTAACTGGCGCAGTTTCATTAGATGGCGAATACGCTGATAAAACAGAAAATGTAGCTCCTATTTTTAGTGGTTCAATTGGTAACAACTGGGACTTTGATGAAATGGGTACCTTTGGTGCCATTGCTATGTTTTCATTCCAAGATCGCGAAATTCGCCAAGATGAAACATCTAGCCGTGTTAAACCTCAAGATATCGAAATTAATGGCCAAGAAGGTAATACACCTAGTGGCAACGCTATCGTAAGAGACGAGCACAGTGTTGAACAATACGTAGAGCAGCGTAAACGAACTGCTGTAAATTTATCTCTTCAATGGGCACCACAATCTGGTAATGGCATGGTGTATCTTGATTTAAGCGGCACAAAGCGCTCAGGTGAACAAGCTGGTAACTCTATTTTAGGTGTCGCAGGTTCACTATCAACAGATGCAAATACAACTCAAGATGCTAACGGCGTAAATAATTACACGTTAACAAACGAGTTTGGTATTCCTAAAACATACAGTGACTTTCGTGAAACTGACTCGTTTTCAAATGCACTTGGTGCAGAGTGGAACCTTACTGACAGTATCAAAATCTCTGGTGAAATTGCGGTAGCATCATCAGAAAGCGTAAGACCTGATTCTGAATTTACACTTCGCCCAATCGAAAAATCAACATTTGAAGCAAGTGGTGGAACTCAGCTAACAAATCATTTATATGATGGTGCATTTTCTCAAGACGGTAATAAATTACCAAGCATCATTCATTCAGATCCTAATGCATTTACTGACCCACAAAACTTAGCACTTCGTACGTTTAAAAGTGAAGATAGAAGAACAGACAATGACGAAACAGCTATTCGTTTTGATGTTGAAATGTTTGAGCCACTCAGCAGCTTAAGCTGGGTATCTAAAGTAAAAGCGGGTGTACGTGTTACTAACCGCGATTACGAATATGAGCAATACAAAGTAGAAATTAAAGACATTTATAAAAATGCATTTAACGACTCAGACGGTTCGTTAGCCACTTTATGGGTTGATGACTACAACGCTGCTTTTTCAAATAGCTTTACAACAGTTAGCCACGACAACTCATTTGACCAATTAGGTCATTCGGGACAAAACGACCTACTAACCTTTTTAAGCTACAACGGTTTATCTAACCCGGCCAATACTTACGCTCAGCTTCAGCAGTTACTTGCAGGTACTAACCTAGCGTCAACAGGTAGTCTTTCAGATAACCAAGAGTTCCAAGAAAGCGCATACCGCAACGTAGTTGAAGATACTGCTGCCGTGTATATATCAGCCTACTTAGACTTTGATAACATCACTGCAATTGTGGGTGGTCGTTATGTAACTACAGATTTAGAATCAAGCGTATTTCTTAATGGCGAAAAAGTAACTGGCGACAATGACTACAGCGACTTTTTACCAAGCTTAAACGTAACGTATAACTACTCAGACGAAACATTATTCCGCTTTGCTGCAGCAAAAGTTATGCGCCGCGCTGACTTTAGCGAACTAAGCCCTGCATTTGACGTTAATAACGACATCACAGGTGCAACGCAAGGCTCTATTGATTTAGAACCATATCGTGCAACGCAATACGACTTATCTGTAGAGCATTACTTTGACCAAGGTAACGTAATTTCTTTCGCAGTATTTTATAAAGATGTTGAATCTTTCTTAAGTAACGAAAGTAGCTGTGTAGCTGCATCAAGCACTTCAACAGGTCAAAACGTAACTCAATGGAACCAAGTATGTCAGCTTGACGTTGCAGGTGTTTCACAAGACAACCTAGTTTACTCGGATGCAACTGACTTCCCAGTAGATGCTGATGGCTTTAACCATGTAGCAGGCTTACGTGACGCAGGACTAACGGGTATCGATACTGTTAAAAATGTAAACGGTGAAAACGGCTCAGTACAAGGCTTTGAAGTTGGTTATCAACAGTTCTTTACAGACCTACCTGGTGCATTTTCTGGCTTAGGCATTAACGCAAACTACACATACGCAGACAGCGAGCAACCAAACGGTAACCCGTTATTAGATATTTCTAAAAATACGTATAACTTACAAGTATTTTGGGAATACGAAGGTTTCTCTACTCGTCTAGCTTATAACTACCGTGACAGTTTCTTAGATACTGAAAACGAGAAACGTGTAGAAAATATTAACTCAGACGGCAGTATTTCAGCAGAAGGTACTGTTTACGGTAATAACTACCGTGACGACAGAGGCCAGTTAGACTTCTCTGCAAGCTGGGATATTAACGAAAACGTGACCTTAGTAGGTAATGCGACCAACTTAACGGGTGAGCCTTCTATTTACCTATCTGAACTAGGTGGTGCTTGGAAGTACACTGAAGCGGATCGCCGTTACAGCTTTGGTATTCGCGCTAAATTTTAATTTTCCCTAAAAACTAAAGCCTGCTTTTATGCAGGCTTTTTTACGTCTATAAAAAAGTGGCACTTGTGTTAAAACATCGCACAATTTTTATAACTAAATATTTATTTAAAGCAATAAAATTATTATTGAATAATACCCCAAACTAAAATTTAGATACCGCGTAAACAATATCAACCTTCTGCACTTCACTTTTAGCGCACAAACTAAGCACCATACATTGCACTAAAAACCAGCAACCTTGCAGCTTGGTTATAAAATGTCTAGTATTCTAAAGCTGTACTTATAATTGGTACGAAAAAAGGATTAACAATGTTTCTAAAATACATAACAACAATATCAATCACATTATCATTACTATTATTAACAGCATGCGGCTCTGGGGGAAGTAAAACAAAAGAGGCTGAAAGCATTGAAATACCACAATCAAAAGCGGTTATTAATAACAGTCCCTTAAGTGACTACAAAATAATTATCTATGGTAATAGCCATAGTTCACAGTTAGGGGGCTTATTAGAAATAATTATTACAAGCCAGTTACCTAGCACTTCAGTCAAAATAATGACTGTCAGTGGTCGATTTTTAGATGAAATAGTCGCAGTAAATGCGAATGTCGATAAATTAAAAAGTGATAACTGGAGTCATGCAATTTTTCAAGGCCAAAAGTACTCACAATCAGGTTCGACTGACTACCCTACAAGCGCAACTGAGCGATTAATCTCGAACGCAAAAGAGCATAAAATTACACCTATTTTATTTCCAGAGCATCCTCAAAAAGGGGATCCAGCAGAAGCAAAGCAGGTTTACGACCTCCATTTAGCAATCAGTCAAAAACAACCTAGCTGCATAGCGCCAGTTGGCTTCGTGTGGAATCGAGTATTAGAAATAATGCCTAGTATAAACCTTCATAGTGCCGACGGTAATCATGCATCCTATGCTGGGAATGTCCTTACAGCGATGACCTTTTATCAAATCATTACCTCGGAATTAACAGACACAATGCCATTTATTCCTGCTATAGATTTAACACAGCAAGAACAAGCCTTATTTGGACAAGTAGTAACAGAGGTGCTTGAGTTATATCCGGCATGTGGTGCTAAATAATCTTAAAAAATTTAAAACTAGATTTTAGATTTAGTGATTTCTTGAGGTGCTCAATATCAGTACATTAATACTACGCACATAAGCTGATTAAAAGACACCTCAGGAAAATTCAATTTTCACTTTTTTGCCAAATTATAAATTTAATATCTTGATAAATAATCACCTGCAATTTATTAAAATAACCGTCGTCCTAGCTATACTTATTTGAATATTAAATTTACTATCAAAACGTTGTAACTATTAGCAGGAAAACTAAGGTGCTGTCGCGTTTATATAATTTTATGCCCGGTTTAAATACATTGCTGCACTATGAACGCCAATGGTTTGCTGATGATGTAAGGGCGGCGCTATCAGTAGCTGCAGTGGCTTTACCTGTTGCCATTGCTTACGCACAACTAACCGGTGTTAACGCCGCCGTAGGGTTATACTCTTGCATACTGCCAATGATGCTATATGCACTTTTTGGTACTTCAAAACAATTAATAGTCGGCCCTGATGCCGCAACCTGCGCCGTTATTGCCGCTGTAGTAACACCTCTTGCTGCAGGTGACAGCTTTAAGCATTGGCAACTTGTTGTCACCATGACCGCCATGACCGGCTTTTGGTGCTTTATAGCCAGTAAATTTAAGTTAGGTGTATTAGCCGACTTTTTATCTAAACCTATTTTAATGGGCTTACTAAACGGCGTAGCCATCACTATTATTGTGGGTCAATTTTCTAAAGTATTTGGTTTTACTTTTGATGAGCGCTACTTACTTGAACGCCTCGGTGGTGTGCCCACATACCTAGCGCAAACACATGTTCCCACCTTATTAATGGCTTTGTTTACACTGGCGGTCTATTTTGCCATGAAACGGATAAAGCCCACGTGGCCTGCATCTATGTTTGCTATTGCTTTTGGTGCACTTTTGGTATGGATTTTTGATTTAAAACAATTTGATATAAAAACCATTGGCACCGTAACTGGCGGGCTTCCCGTTTTTAATACCCCTGTTTTTGATTTAGGGATTATTCGTGAGCTGGTGGTACCCGCACTTAACTTAGCCATCGTGAGCTTTGTTAGTATGATGCTAACTGCCCGCAGCTTTGCTGCTAAAAATGGCTACGACATAGACGCCGATAAAGAATTTAGAGCGTTGGGTATTGCCAATATAGCGTCAGCTCTTTCGCAAGGTTTTGCCGTCAGTGGCGCCGACTCACGCACCGCGGTTAACGATGCAACAGGTGGTAAAACACAGTTAGTATCAATAATTGCAGCAGCTATTATTGCGCTCATAGCTGTATTTTTAACAGCCCCACTTGAATTTATTCCAAGCGCAGCGCTAGGTATTGTACTTATTATTGCCTCTGTACACTTACTCGATTTAAAAGCTGTTTGGCAATTAAAACGAAAAGACAAACAGGCATTTTACCTCGCCTCAGCCACCTTACTTGCGGTGTTATTTATTGGCGTTATACCAGGGATCACACTTGCTGTATTACTAGGGTTATTTCAATTTATTCGCACTGTTATGCGCCCAACAGACAACATATTAGGCGTAGATGTTAACGGTGTAGTAAGAAGTTTAGACGCCACAGATAAAGCAAAAGCAGTGCAAGGTGTGTTCATCTATCGCTTTAATTCACCTTTAACTTACTTTAATGCCAGCTACTTTAAACGCAGATTACTTGAGCAATACGCAAGGCAAAAAGACGATACACAATGTGTAATAATTGACGCTGTGCCCTGCTTTACTCATTTAGATTTAAGTGTAATGGCCATGCTTGCAGATCTCGACGTTATATTTAAAAAGCGTGATATAAGGCTTGAGCTTGCAGGTAGAAAACGTCAGTTACTTTCGTGGTTTGATATTGCAGGAATGAAGTCAGGAAAAGAAGGTATATATATTCACTCCGATCTATATGTTGCGCTACAAAAAAATAGTGTAAGCCAGCCTACCGACGAAGTTGCCTTATTCGAAGCTCATACCAATTAGGAAGAATTAGCCGTGTTGTAAATTATAAACGGCAATAAAATAAAAAAGAGTAACTGTATTTTATGATTAGTTAAACAGCTAAGCCCCCTGATTGCCCTGTAAGTTATTTTCAATTCACTACATAAGCTATTTAATGGGCTAAAATAACTAAATTCTTAACAGGCTTCTGATATTGAAGTCACATCAATAGAGCAGCTAAGTTATAATACGGTTTAACCAACAACACTACTATACAACCTTGTTGGTTAAATTATTATGTCAATTAGCATTATAAAGTCGTCGATATTGACACAGCGTGTGGCTGCATAAGATCTTTTGCTTTTTCCATTTTCTCGTGGGAATCGGTATGTACAACAATCGCCCACAGACCCGAGCGAGTTGCTTCTCTTATATTATTGATCAAATCATCGTGATCTGGCCTTAACGAAAAAGCTCCAGCAATTAGTAAACCAACAAAAGTACAAAGAATACCTATCGAAACATATGTTTCTAGGATGTGTTGTTGTAAAAATTCAAACTCTAATAAAAAGAGTATACTGGCAATAATCACACCAAAAACAAGACCAACTACGGCAAATACTAAGTGTGATTTCAACATAGTTTTAGCAATTTTTTTATCTTCAGGCTCAACCTTTTCATCGTAATGTTGATCGTGAGGTGGAATTAGCCTTATGCTTTGTTTTACAAAATTCTCGTCATTATTTAAAATATCAAAGGTTGCTTTAGCTTTATGTTCGCTGTCAAAAATACCACCCACTTTAGTGGCTTTATCTCCACTGCTTATATTCGCTTTCATGGCTATTATCTCCGCATTAAATAAATAGTGGTTTAGTAAAACTACTAACACTAATTAATAAAAATTATTGATAATTGAAAATACGACTAATAAATTCACTTTATCATCATAAAAGCAGTTGCAAGACTAACACCAACTTGATTGACGAGTAATAACTCAACTCCCAAAGTAAATAAGCTTACGTGTAAATTAGAGGTGGAGGGGTTATCCTTTGTTTTTTAATACTTTTAGTACCTATTTAAATTCATCGATTATTCTAACCTTATTATTTTTGTTGCGAACTCTGCACTACAATAATTAATGTCCATATAAATCACCGTGTAGAATATACAAAAAATATTTCAAACCTCGAAGCAACTAAAAAGTAATAATTCAGTATCGCCTTGTTGATAAGCCTAGCTATCAACAAGGTGTTAAATTAATAGCATACCCTCGGAGTCAAGTTTGAGGATATATGGCTTTAAGTTAGCCTAAATAATTTGTATTTGAATACTTATAACTTCATGAAGGCCCGTTTTTTATTTCTTTGGATCTATGCTTAAATTACTGTGGATGAACCATGTGTTCAACCTCATGCCAGTTAATTTAGCAATCACTTTAATCACATAAAAGAAAATACCAATCATTGCCGACCTCGACGTTATATTTAAAAAGCGCGATATAAGGCTTGAACTTGCAGGCAGAAAACGCCAGCTGCTCTCATGGTTTGAAATTGCCGGTATGAAGTCAGGAACAGAGGGCATATACATTCACTCAGACCTATACATCGCCCTAAAAAGAAATAGCGTAAGCCAGCATACAGAGGAAGTTAATTTATTCGTGGCAGATGAAAATAAAGAGGCGCTCACACATCCATAAAATACTAAACAGCAGATCAGCTAGCTGATCTGCTTATTGTATTGAGTACTTTTTTATACTTTTGGATAGTTTGAAGGAAAAAACGCTTTTTTAGCATCTTCATCAAACTCTTTTTTAAAGGCTATATCAGTACCAATCACGCGTGCACGTGCAACTGCTGGGCGACTATCAATGCTTTCAAACCAACGCTTAAGATTTGGATACGGTGCTAAACCCTCTTCACCCAATACAACCGGTGCTTTATCAATCCAGCCCCATGCAGATACATCAGCAATGGTGTACGTATCACCCACAATAAAGTCACGACCTTCAAGGTGAGTATCAAGTACTTCGTAATGGCGCTGCGCTTCACGTAAATAGCGATTAACCGCGTAATCAAGCCCTTCTGGCGCCATGTGTCTAAAGTGTACACTTTGCCCTGAATACGGACCTAAACCAGATGCGATAAACATTAACCACGACAGCATTTCAGCGCGGTCCTCGCCCTTGCCTTCAAGCTTCCCATACTTTTCAGAAAGGTACATTAAAATAGCATTCGAATCGAACACACGTGTTTCACCATCAACAATTGCTGGCGCTTTAGCGTTTGGATTAATTGCTTTAAATTCAGGTGTATGTTGCTCACCTTTTAAAGTATCAAGAGGAACAAGTTCAAACGGTAAGCCTGTTTCTTCTAAAAAGAGTGCAACCTTCATTGGGTTAGGAGTATGGTGAAAATAAAATTTAATCATGTAAAGTTCCTCAATAATTGAGCAACGATTAAAGCACAACTTGAGCGGGTGTTCAAATTAAGTTTTAACTAAGTAAAATACACAGTTAAAACGTGATTTAATTGTGAGTATTTCGTGATACTACATTCGTAAATATCATTTAGGCTGAATGCAATATCAGCCTTTGCGAGAAGTAACATGCCTTTTAAAGCACTATCCCATCCATTTTTAATTTCACTTGTTGGGTTAATAATTTTTTGCTTTCAAAGCCAAGCTGCTGAGCAAGTAACTATTTCCAGTACAGCTAATCCGACTACCTTTTTAGAGCTTTACACGTCGCAAGGTTGCAGTAGCTGCCCACCAGCAGAGCGCTGGATTTCAACGCTTACAGATGATGAAAAACTATGGACTGATTTTATCCCTATTAATTTTCATGTTACTTATTGGGATTATTTGGGTTGGAAAGACCCGTTTGCCTCTGCTGTGTTTAGTAAAAGACAACGCACGTATAAGGCACTCGGTAAAAGTAGGATTGTAGCTACTCCAGGATTTATGGTTAACGGCAACGGGTGGCAAGGTTGGTTTTATAAACAAGCTATTCCTGTAGCTAAAGCCCGTTATTTAGGTAATTTAAAAGCGACTATAAACAACAGTAAAATTAATCTCGAATACGATACTGTTAATATCGAAGATAATACTGACCAAAACTTAATAGCCCATGTAGCTCTGTTAGGCTTTGGCATAGAAACACAAATACACAGCGGCGAAAACGCAGGCCATAAGTTAAAACACGACTTTGTTGTTATTGGCTACGAGCAAAATGACATGCAGACCAAGCAGCAATTATCATTAGCTGACTTAACCCTGCCTCGCGCTAAAAAAATATCGCCAACAAAGCAAGCCTTAGTGTTTTAGGTATCTAAAAAAGGCGATCCTTCCCCACTACAAGTTGCAGCCGATTGGTTTTAAAAATTACAGTTAATTGAATAAAATTACTAATTAACAACTCAGCGCGCAATAAATCTCCTTGTATATCAACTATAGAAAAAGGCTTTCAATAATTTAAAAACTAATGAATTAGCATTGTTATTACAAAGAATTTATTCTTTTTCATTGTGTGTATCTGTATAAAACATAAATAACATTGTATTTACATCAACTTTTGTTTATAAAGTAAGTTGAATGGACTCTTGAAATAAGTAATTGACTTATAAGTATAAAAATCAAGCGCCTATCAATAAAAACTTCTGCAATTATCTATATGGACAAAAATTTATGCGAATTAACCAAAGCCACATTAAAACAATTGTAATCGCTGCAATTACAGCTTCGTCTTTAGCTGGGTGTGCTACAACATCATCAAAAGTAATAGAAACACCAACTGTTGCTAGCTATAACACAACCTACTCAGGTGCAAAAAGCAAACTAGTCGTAGGTCAGTTTGTAAACCGTTCGAGCTTTCAAAATGGTATATTTGCATCAGGCCAAGACCGTTTAGGTAGCCAAGCAAAAACAACACTAATGAGCCACTTACAACAAACAAATCGCTTTAGTGTGCTTGATCGCGACAATATGGCAGCCCTTGCGGAAGAGGCAAAGTTAACAGGTACAAAACAAGTTCTTAGCGGTGCTAAATTTGTTGTAACTGGTGATGTAACAGAGTTTGGCCGTAAAGCCATTGGCGATCGCCAGCTTTTTGGTTTATTGGGTAAAGGTAAATCGCAAATTGCTTATGCTAAAGTAACGCTTAATGTTGTTGATGTTACTACATCAGAAGTTATTTATTCAGTGCAAGGTGCTGGTGAATACAGTCTATCAGAACGTGAAGTTATTGGTTTTGGTAGCACAGCTTCATACGATGCCACATTAAATGGCAAAGTACTTGACCTAGCTATTCGCGAAGTCGTTAACAAGTTAGTTACTGGTCTTGAGGCTGGCCAATGGGGCAATAAATAATGAAAAAGCTAATTACCTTAGCATTTGTTTGTATAGCCCTAACGGGTTGTAACTCAACGAAAGAACCTATTTACTATTACGGCGACTATAGCACTGCCGTATACGCCTATTTAAAAGCAGATGACGTAACAGCCGAAGAGCAAATTAGTATGCTTGAGCAAATTATTGCCGATGCCGCAAACAAAAGTAAGAATGTTGCACCTGGCCTACATGCTCACCTAGGTATGCTGTACTTTGAAACGGGTAATCCTTCATTAGGCACTACTCACTTCGAAACTGAGAAATCACTTTTCCCAGAATCAGTTCATTACATCGACTTCCTTCTAAAATCTGCGAAAGGCGCTTAATATGCTTAATTTAAAATCATACACAGCGATCGCATTAGTCGCATTACTCGCTGGTTGTGTTTCACCTCCACCAGCACATGACTACACAGCATTTAAACAAGCAGACCCTCACTCAGTTATTATTTTACCTCCGCTAAATAATACACCTGAAGTAATTGCACCATACAGTGTGATGACTCAAATGGTCGCGCCTATAGCTGAGTCGGGTTTTTATGTTTTTCCTGTTGCTTTAGTTGATCAAACCTTTAAAGGTAATGGCCTCACTGTTGCAAGCGACGTACACCAAGTACCGGCGAATAAATTACATGAAATTTTTGGTGCAGACTCTGCGCTTTACATCACTATTGAAGAATACGGCACTAGCTATGTTGTAATTTCTAGCGAAACAGCTGTAACTGTGTCAGCCTCACTAGTTGATTTACGCACTGGCGAGCAATTATGGCAAGGTAAAGCAAGAGCCTCTTCAGCTGAACAACAAAGTAATGGCGGTGGTGGCCTTGTAGGTATGCTTGTTATTGCAGCAATCAATCAAATTGCTGAAACGGTAACCGATAAAGGCTTTGAAATCGCAGCAATGACTTCAACACGCTTACTTTCTTCAGATGTTTACAACGGCTTATTATATGGACCTCGTTCACCTAATTATGGCCAACCAGCACCAAGCGAAAAGAAAAAATAAACTTTATAATTACTAATCTATTCTAGAGTTTTAAAAGGCCGTACTACCAAGTAGTAACCGGCCTTTTTTTTGGACGCTCAATTAGTACCGGCTATGCGCAACAGCCGTACGACTATTAATTATCTCAAACCAACCACTTTAGCAGTCGTTCAATTTACTTATGTTTACAAATAATTATGATTTAACTAGATTTACTGATTATTTTTATTCACAATTCGTTCACTTTTATACATTAGTTATGCTCAGCGTCATGGCTAATCTTATATTTCAGTTTATTTATATGGCTTATCAAAGCTCAGATTAAGGAAGATGTAATGCGAAAGCTACTCTCTGTAATATTTTTATCAACGAGCTTCATTTCCGGTTGCGGTGGCGGGGGTGAAGACGCCCCAAACTCCGCTGTAACTGCTGTTAATGAAACATCAAAATCAATTAGTGCCACTTGGTTTTACGAGTACCCAAATAAATGCTTAGAAACATTTCAGTTTAATACAGATGGTAGTTTCGAAATCAATTCTAATCAGTCGAATGTAACCGGTAGCTACTCATTTGATGCATCTGTTGATAGCGGTGAACGTCACTCATTAACCCTAAGCTTTGAGCAACAAAATCAAGGGTATGACTGTGAAAGTTCTTTTGATTATATTGTTGGGGCTAACCTTGAGCTATTTGCTAGTTTTCCTAATGAACAACAAATGCAATGGTATGAATCAGGCACTGGCGGCAGTGCTATTTTTACACTTGATAGAGCAATAACGTTGTCTTTATCAAGCGCACCTACTGAAGCAAAAGCAGGTGAAGAAGTTACATTCAATGTAAATAAAGATGCTGAGTCAGACACCCCAGTCGAGTTATTATACGGACCCACTGGAATGACGGTATCAAGCAAAGGGGAAGTAAAATGGACCCCACTATTGCCTATGATAACGCAACAAAATACGGTTAAATTTGCTTTTACATCTGATAGAACCCTTGAGCCATTAGTTAGTGAAATAAATGTAACAATACCAAACTTTAAAGCACCTACAATGCGAAAGGATATTGAGCTCACCCATATATCTAACGGTATGCAAATTGGTAACTTCATTGGCGATGAAAATAACGAAATGTTGGTGCTTGATAAATTAGGTGGACTGTCTGTTATATCTCAAAAAAGCGATGGATTCGAATCAATTTACAGCTACCCATACTCTTTTGGCGGTAATCAGAATGAAATGCGCCTATCTGTATTTAAAGAAGATAATGGCGTAAACAATACCTTTGTAGGAACAAATAATAATATCTATCAAGTAAGTGGTTTTACACAGCCCCCTCGCAGTGTATTTTCGACAAGTAAAACTATCCACAATTTTATGGTAAAAAATATTGATAGTGATAGCGAACCTGAATTAATCGTAATTTTTGGTGAAAGCTATAGCGCTAAAGAAGCTGTTGTTTACGACAATAATTTTCAAACAGAGCTTTTTAGCTTTTCTCTAGAGGGAGATTCTCCTATTGAAATAGCTGTTGCCAATATCGATAGCGACACATCATTAGAATTAATACTCTCAAACGGTGAAGTTTTTGATATCCAAAGTGCTAGCAGTCAATGGTTTAACGCTGACGGCTTTGGCCCAATTATGGCAACAGGTGACGTAAATAGCGATGGTATAGATGAGATCATTAGCACTGAAGGATGGAATTCGATAACAGTATGGAATGCTAATGATCGCTCTCAAATCCTAACTATTAATAATCAGGATAATTGTTCTGTAGCCACAGCAAATATAGATAACGACCCAGCCGATGAGATAATAATTGGCGACTGCCAATGGGGTCAAGTTCACGCCTACGATATTACTGTTAATACCCATGCAGAGCTGTGGACACTGCCACTTATAGATCATGGCAGCGCTGCGATGGTTGTTGGCGATATTAATAATGATGGTAAAGAAGAAATTGTTTGGGGGACAGGCTTAAGCAGTTCAGGTAAAGATATACTAGTAGTCGCTGGTATTACTCCAAATCCCGAAATTTTATGGCATAACGCAAATAGAGAATCACCTTCACAATACGATTCCTATATTGCAGCTGGGTGGGCAAATATAAGCCCTGAAAAAGAGGCGGCAGTTTATATAATTCCTAGTACAAATAGTGGCTATATTCGCCCTCGATACTTAACTATGAATGAAGATGGTGAAGTTACACCTAATTATAATAGCTCATCAAATATTCTCGAAGCAGCCCTAGCAGCAATAGGTGATATAGATTCAGACAATTATGATGAATTATTTATATTTGGAACTCGCAATTACTCTCCTTCCCTAAACGTAATTGAATTAGAGTCTGATATTTCTAAATGGCAAGTAACGACAGAAGATGACTCTTCTAATTATAATGCTTTAGAGGTTACTGATATTAATAACGATGGCTATGACGATGCATTAATAGCCACATATGAAACACTTACCGTACACGACATTAGTAACAATAATATTCTAGCTACATGGACAGCTAGCAGTGCCATCACCTCAATTACTGCCACAACAAGTACTTTAGGGGAAAAATTAGTAATACTAAGTACTCGAGATAGCCTAACAACTCTTACCTTTGAGAATAATAAACTGAGCATGCGCTCCAGTTCAGTAAACTCAGAGGAATGTAAGAGTCTTTATGCACAACCTCAAACGGATAGTGTTTTATGTTTTTCTCCTGAATACTCATATCAGGGTAATTTAGTTACTTTTTCATTAGACTTAGAACTATTACTAAAAGCTCGAATTAATGGTGAAGTAACAGGCCTAATACAATTACCTTATTCTGATAATGTATTAATTACCACAAACTCAAGTGACAATAATTATTATTCACAATCAAGTCTTATCTCTGAAGTTAGTACAAAGACAGGTGACATTATATGGCAAGGCTACCCATTAGCGGGAGAAGTAATGGGTAACTCAATAAAATTTGGCAAAATAGGTAAAGATACAGTGCCACTAGTTTTTGGCACTAATGTTGGAATGTTTTTAACTCATTAATTTAAATTAAAGGGCTACTTGTGGTTTATTAAAAATAATAAACCACAAGTATGCACGAGAAAGTAGAGATAATTTAGTTTTGACTAAATAAACATGAGGTTTAAAAACTAAATTTAATAGCAACAGAAAAAATAGTTTTTATAATAATACTAACTAAAAAAGCCACCATAAAAAACATAGCAAATGCTGAAACAGCCCCGCCACCGGTATACCCTGCTTTAGCTTTTTCCACCATCAATACATAAATTCCTAACCCTACGCTTACCTTAAACCATAGCCAGTAATCGTTGCTAAAAAGAGGAATTGCAGCAAAACCTATTATGGGCACTAATATTTTGCCCTCTTCGTTTTTGTGTAATAAATAAAAAGCCATAATCGCAATATAAAATAGAGCCGTTATATCAGGCATATAAATAACTTCCTTGTAAGAAAATAATAAAACCAATAAACGCGGCGATTATACCTATTACTGAGTCCCTATAAAATCTGATAATTGTGTTTACTTTTTAGCTGTGCAATATTAATTCACTAATAAGTACAAGGATTGCTAAACCTATTTACAGGTTTGGTATAAAAACTAAAAGGATGAATATGATTAAGCCATTTTACGCTAGCTGTTTGTTAGCCCTCTTGCTATTAACACCCAGCCTTGTAATAGCAAATCCGACAGCCTCGCAATATCAGGAAATTCTTAACGAGAGCCTAGTTGAAAACGAGCCCGGGGTATCGGTAATTATAAGCAAAAATGGCAAAGTACTTTTCAAAGGAACGCGCGGGCTTGCCAACCTTGAGCATAACATTGCACTTAATGAGCAAAGCGTTTTACGTTTAGGTTCTATTTCAAAACAATTTACTGCAGCTGCAATTATGATGTTGCAAGAGCAAGGTAAGCTAGCGGTTACCGATGATATTCATAAGTATGTTGCAAGCTTCCCCACCGAGGGCAACCTCGTCACAATCGAAAACTTATTAACCCACACCTCAGGCATAGCCAACTACACAGATGACGACGACTTATTCGATAAAGAAATACAAGTACCCATCAGCGTTGACGATACACTCAAGAGATTTGCCAAACACCCAATGGTGTTTGAACCCGGCGAAGCGATGGCTTATTCGAACACGGGCTATTCACTGCTAGGTAAAATAATTGAAGTAGCGAGTGGGCAATCTTACAAAGACTTTATTGAACAAAATATATTTAAAAAACTAGGGATGACTCAAAGCAGCTATGAAGGGCAAGAAATTGTTGCTCACCGCGCAGCTGGGTATGAGCAAACAGAGCAAGGCTTTATAAACACAAGTTATATTAATATGGACTGGCCTTATGCCGCAGGTGCGCTTATATCTACCCCAACCGACTTAAACATTTGGTTTAGCGCATTATCGTCTGGCAAGCTTATTAGTAAAGCAAGTTATGAGAAGATGGTTAGCCCTTTTAAACTCAATGACGGCAGCTTTTCATCCTATGGTTACGGATTAATTATTAAGCCTTTGAATGAATACACCGTAATTAAACACACTGGCGGAATAAATGGCTTTTTAGCACATGCACGCTATATTCCAGAGCAAAAGCTATATGTTGCAGTACTGGCTAATTCAAACCACATAAACCCTATTTTTATCAACGAAAAACTCACAGCCAAAGCACTGGGTATTGCGCTCCCCGAGTTTAAAAAAGCAGATGTAACAGCGCAGCAGTTAGCGCCCGTATTGGGTGATTACCGTATTGATAAAAACACCTTACGCAGCCTAATTTTTGAAAATGACGTTTTGTATTCTAAGCGCACCGGTGGCGATAAAACAAAACTAATTACCATGTCTAAAAATAGCTTTTACTATCCTAATTCAAACAATTACTTAGTAATAGAAAAAGACAGCCAAGGCCAATTAGTAATGAAGTATTTTAGTGGATTATCAACAACGCCCACTGAGGCGATTAAAATTTAGCGACAAGTTTGAGCGAGGCACAAAATGCTTCGCTCTTGCTAAATAGCTCTCTCTAAAGCTACTTTGATTTATTAAGCATCGCTTTTAAATCGGCAAATGGAGAATGCGTTGCAGCCTCAACTTTTCGCTCTGTAGTCGACCCGCCATACATAATATGTTCGTGGTATTTATTGTGCTCATTGTCGTGGCAATAAATACACAATAACTCCCAGTTACTGCCATCCTCTGGATTATTACTATGGTTATGATCTATATGATGCACCGTTAACTCTCGTAAATTAGAGTACTCAAACTCACGAGCACAACGCCCGCATACCCAAGGGTACAATCTTAAGGCTTTAATTCGGTAACCTTCCTCTTGCTTCACATAAGCCTGAGGTACTGCGTTATTCTTACTCATAGTATTCCTGGTAAATTTACTATTTTGGTGATCAATACTAAAAAAACTTAATTACTGACAAATCACCAAAAGAAGTATCTATATGCCGGCCTGTTTGCTCCCACGCGCGTAGTACGACCATAAGTTTTTTATTGTCGGAAGTCCAAGAAATTCCACCACCGTATGCTTCAACTTTTTCGGCGCCCGAATCTTTTAACCCCAGCCCAGGGTTTGTGTTTTGAATATGCCCTTTACCTACTTTGTATTCAGCAAATACGTGAACATTATGCGGTAACGAAAATGATAAAAGCGAGCCAATACTCGCCCCATACGAATTAGAAATTAACTTAGTGATCTGTGGCACAGGTGAACTTAAAAAATCAGCCTGAAACACAATATTATCTTTATTCTCAAGAGATACATGCTTGAAAGACCAAGCGCCAACAACACTTAACGACAAATCAAATTTGCTGCTTAGCTTTGGCCTATTAAGAAAAAAATGCTCAAACAAAGACTCTTTATTATTGAAGGTATAAAAGTTGTGTTGGCCAGATAGCTCAAACTTGGTTGAACGTGTATTTTGCGAGAAAATTTGATCCGTTTGATTGCCGCTTAAATTGCTAGCCGTGCTTTGCAGCCCTTCAAGCGTTTGATAGTTGAATGTGATTTTAGAATTTTTAAATTTTCTATACGAAAGCAGTATATCCTGTGTTTTTGTTTCAACATCATCTTCAAAAATGTCGGCAGAGTAGCCAATTTCAATGTCGTTAATATCAAAAAACACACCCACACGCTGGTTATTTATGGGCTCTAACGAAAACAGTGTTTTTTGATTACTCCCAGCCAAGTCGTCGTATATTAACGCATGGCTAGTATTTGGATTTGAAATAGTTGTGCGTACCGATTTTAAGTCGAAGTCAAAAGCTAATACAGAACCAGATAGAAATGCCGCTAAAACAGCAAAGCCCACAATAACTAAATAATTGCGATTCATTAAAAACACTCAAAAATTAATTTGTATTAGAGTAGCGTTTTTTTCACCTTAACTTATCACAAAAGATTAACAATTGATGAAAACTTTAAATAATGCGCTTTATGCCATTTTTTGAGGGGCTTTCAAGGTCAAACTCATTCACATGCTTAATTAGCTCCGGGAAGAACGCTAAAAACACGGCTTCTAATTCATCGTAATTCTGTGCTATATCGTCAGCCGCGCCCGCAAAAGTGTTCGTAAAACGAATGCGTTTGGCTATGTTATCGAGCGCAAGCCCTACCCCCTCAACGGTTTCGTACTCTTTAAACCAATCGTTTTTAGTCATACTTGTTACAACATGCTGCATTCGCGGTGGCATAACAGGTATACGGTTATTTAAAAGCTGATAGCTGGTGTACTTAAAATCACTTAAAGGTTGCTTGCTAAATCGTTGCCAATGCACAATTAAAAAGTGATCAAACACCACATCAATAGCCACACCCGCAAAGCGTGTACGCTCGGGTGAAAAGTATTGTTTAGCGTGTTTAACTGCGCGGTGAGAGTCGGTAAATTTATCAACTAAATAATGGTTATCGAGGCCATTTTTAACTGTGTTTGGTAAGTGCTTTACATGTCTTTTTCCACCAAAATCCCCCAACAGGTTCCCAAAGTGAGAATCGGCTGTGGGCTGCGCTAAATAAAGATGAGCTAAATAATTCAAAGTGTTCTCTGATTGGCTAATACAAATAAATAATAACGCAAATTTAAACCAAACTCACATTCGTGTTTAAAGCAGTACTTATGGTTTTGCTTACCAGTTTTTACTCAAACAAACTCATAGTATTGTATAAACATCGCAACTATAAAACGTCTATATAAAAAGCCGCTATATCAGCTATGGCGGCTTTTAAATGCTTAAGCTTTGTTGTTAGTTTAGTTACTCGACTTTACCCAATTTCCATTATCATTTTTGCTATAACTATTTTTAACCGCCGACCAAGCTACTTTGTGCGCTGTTGTTTCGCGGTCATCATCGTTTTTTCTATCGCTAGGGTCCTTATAGGTATCCCACGCACTATTAAACGCCTCTTGATATATCTCTTGAGCATGTTTAGGTAAGTTACTTTTTACCGACTCAGGTAATTCATCACGATTTTGATATGGCATAACTTTCTCCTTATATTTACTCAATTACGCCACAAGCAACACGTTTGCCACCGCCACCTAATGGCTTTGGCTTATCTGCATAGTTATCACTTCCTTCGTGAATCATTACTGCGTGTTGTTTAAGTTTTTCAAGCGTGAGCCTTGGTGCTAAAACAGGCGATTTAGCTTGGCCACTTTCATTTACATACAACGCCGGTAAATCGCCTAAATGGCCATCCCCCCAAGGAGCATCATGATGCTCGCTAGCTTTTGGATCGAAATGCCCACCAGCGGCGCCCCCCGGCACAACTTTATCGCCTTTTTTCTTGGGTTCACAACTAGCAAATTGGTGAACATGAAAACCATGCTGCCCCGGTGTTAAACCTTTTAAACTTGGTGAAAAAACAACACCGTTATCATTTTCTGTTAGTGTAATAGTACCTAGTGATTGCCCTTGGCCTGACTTAGTTACTTGGTGCATTTGAACTTTTACATTAGCCAGTGCGCTATTTTGTAGTAACACACCGGTAAGTAGTATCGCAAAAGCTGGTTTTAAAACGCGGGTTAAAGATCTTTTAGCGTTTGAATCAAACTGCAAACAATTCATCATCATCTCCTCGTTTAGTATCAAATTAATAAAACAATAACGCTAAATTAAGCGACTATTAAACAAGTAGTTTCAATGTATATACCAGCCCTACGCGTAAACATGAATTTATGTATTATTTATTTTTAATCTATTGATTAAAAAGTAAATTTATAATTTTTATTAATTTTAAATAAATAGCTAATTAATTAAAAAAAACTGACTTTCACCCAAAAGTTAAACAAAAACCAAGGCATATTTACAAACAGAATGGCAACTTTACAAAACTCATAAAAGAAGACTACCAACGATCCAGTCCAAAAAGACAAGCCAAGTTAAAAGGCAGCTATTAAAAAGGCCGTTATTATATAGGCGGTAGTTTCAAGAGTTCGTGTTGTTAGGGGGCCTTACGACATGTAATAAAAAGCGCCTATCTACATAAGTCTTTTCTATAATCAAAGCATGTTTAAAACCAATTTACTTATATATGGAGTTTATTTAATGACAAAAAATTACGTTAATATTTATGATTGCTCCGCCGTTAAAAACGAAAAAAAAGGTGAAACGAAGTTTCACCTTTTTAATTAATTTTGAAACTAATTAGTTAACGTTAAGCCGTAGAAACGTTACTTGCGCCTGCATTGTTAAGTATTTCTTCAATAGCGTTTTTGTTGTCACTATCGTACTTAACACCAATTAATATAGAGCCCTTTTCAATGGCATCTTCATAATATTTAATTTCGTGCTCAGGAATAAATGCACCAATTGCAGCACCTAAAGTACCACCTACTGCGGCGCCTGCGCCACCAGCAGCAAATGCTGCGACTAATGGTCCGGCAACTAATAAGCCCGTACCACCTGTTGCTACAGTACCTACTGCAGTAAAACCGCCAATAATTGCAGCAAGAATACCACCTGAAGCCGCGCCTACAAGGCCACCTTCAGCGGCTTTTGTACCTTCGTCTACAGCAAAATCTTCCTTTGCGTATGAGTCGTTGGCTACAATGCTTATGTCAGCTTCATTAATACCTAAAGCTTCTAATCTATAAATTGCGAGTGTTGCTTGTGATGCACTTTCAAATAACCCAGTAATAACGGTACTCATAATAACTCCTTTATTTTATTTAAGAAAATACACTTACTACCAAGCAAAACCCAAACCACAAATTTAACTAATAAAAATCAATACCTTAAATAAATAATTGTATCAATTTACTTATTTAAAAGGTAAAAGTTGCTAAGCTTTGTAAAAAACTCCTACCTAATATAAGAAAACTTACTAGTAAGCAGTACGCAGCTTTAACACAAAATAAATTATTACTTACTCCACGTAATTTCAGCTAATTGGTTAGTTGCTGTTTGATGAATGATCAGCCCATTATTCCCCATGCGCATATGCCTAATTAAGCCAGAGTAAACTCCTTCTTTACTCGGAATTTGCCAGCTCTGCATAGTTTCGGTATTAAGGTCGAACCTTACTAAGGTTTCAGGACGCTTGGCTGACTCGTTAAACCAAATGGCGTTATCGGCATATTCAATTGCATACGGATGACTGTTTTCACCACTGGGATTATCCCACTGCGTTATTTTACCGTTTTTGGGGTTATAGCGGCCAAGTTTACCCATACCAGAGTTAACATAAAAAACTATATCGTCAGGCGTAATGGCTAATCGCCTAGTATGCGTTTTAGCGCCTGGGAGTTTTATCTCACTAAGCTCCATGGTATTTTTATCAACTTTAACCAAACAGTTACTACCATTACACGACACCCACGGCGTGCCTTTTGAATCAAGCTTAATACCATATGGCCGTGAGCCTTTAGTGGGTAAAGTAGCCAATTGAATATCGCCAGTTGTAGGGTCTAGCTTGCCAATCATATTGCTATGCTGGAGGGTAAACCAAAATATTCCGGCTTCATCAAATACACCAGTATGCGGGTCGCGGGCATTTTTATTTGGCATTTTATACACTTTAAATTTTTCGGTTTTTAAGTCTAAATATCCAACCGTGCCATTTTTATTGCCTAAAAACCAAGGGGTTTGATTTTTATCAAGCGACACACTGTGCGCATAGGTACCACTTGGCAGTGTGTACTCTTTCATATCGCCGGTTTGAGGGTCTAACCTGCCTAAAATATTACCCCACTGGCCAACCCACCAAATAATGCCATTTTTACCTTGCACCGGATCGCGAGCGCGCTGCCCAAGCGTTGGCACTTGCCAGTACTTAAAGCTAAGCTTTAAATCGCCAGCAACAACCTTAGATTCGCGCTTAGTGTTTACAGGATAATGCTCAGCTAAATAAGCGCTTATATCTTTATTAAGCGCAGTATCTGCGCCCGCATCAACCATATAGCTTATTAATGTTTGCCAGTCCTGCTGGCTATAACCCGCACTGCGCTCAAGATTAGTTAAACTATGGCAACTAGCACAAAGCTGCTCAACTAGCGGCCCCTTATCGTTGCTCAGCACTGGTAGCGGCACTGCCAAAGTGCCCGACACTGTCATTACCAAAACGTATTTATTAAATAAAAATCGATTTTTACTCATAACGCCCTCCCTTGTTTTTTAATATTAAAGCATAGGGTGGAAGTGTTTACTATCTGTACAGTAATGAGTGCGATAAGCCGGCTAGAAGGTAAGTTAAATTGCAGAGTTAATATCTAAAAAGAAGATTTTGAGCAGAGTTGCGCACGCTCTACAATGGTTATTTAGCTTGTGTACAAATGTGGTGAAAGTGTGATGTGAGTGTGGTTTTAAACGACTAATTTGCATGAAACAAGAACGCCCTAATTTAAAAGCGCCTCAGCCTATCGGTACATAAATTGCTGTTATTAATATTCTTACTTAAAGAGTTATACATAAATAACGCTGCCGTTATTTATAAAAAGGAGAACATTATGAGTAATAAACAACTAATTACGACAATAGGTATAGGTCTCGCCGCTGCATCAGCAGGTATGTTAACAAGGAAAACTTTACAAAAATCGTGGGAAAAGGTTACCAACGAACCAGCTCCAAAAGATAGACCAAGCGAAGAAACAGATCTTAAAGAGGCCGTTACATGGGCAGTAGTCTCAGGTATTGGTGCGGGTGTTGCAAGAATGGCCGTACGTTATGTGCTAGACAAGCGCCGATCCAAATAAGCCTACCCAATTAATACCTCTTATAAGTATTAAGTGTGGTGAGGCGCTAAAGGCGCCTTGCGACAACCACTCCCCAGTTGTCGCAAGCAACTTGGCAAAAGCTTAGGTTAAGGTTACTTAACTATTGAGCTAAAAAATATATTAATACCCAAATCGGAGTTCAGTGATGAAACTTAAAAAGTCGGATGGCGCGGCCGCGCCACTTATCCGATCTACATAGGTTGACAAACTGGAGGTGCCTTGCAACATGACCCTTTATTTTAAGCAGATACACTCTATTGGACATTAACTCCCTTTCAAAGTTGTTGCCTGCCTACAAGCTTGCGTATAATGCCCACATTCCGGCTGCATTTTTTAGCCGCTAACTTGGATTTTAATAATGAAAAAACTCTCTGCAGTGCAAATAAAACAGCAAGCGCTTGTACTCAATACTGCTGAAAAATTAGAAGAGCAAGGCCGCGCTGAGCTCCCTGGTATGTTGCAATGCTGGTTTGATGTGGAATATCACTTATTTCCAAGTTCACTACTGCTGTGTTTTCAGTTTGAAAACGAGCAAGCCTTAGCAGCCGCAGAGCCTGATTTATTAAAATGGCAAAAGCGTTTAAGCGGCGTAATGCTTAAAAAAGGCGTGATTTTAAAAGATATGCGTAAACATTTAGTGTTTACCTTAAAAGGGCCAGATGATTAAAGCAGGGTTTTAAAGGACTATAAAGCCTTTCGCTCGTATCGTCGAAGCGCATAAAACCATAATGAAAAGCCGTTGCATTGCTGTAACGGCTTTTTACTTTTATTAGAACTTAAAGTAGAACCTATAAAGATCAATTTTTGACTTAGGGATTTTTATTAGCCGATGATACTAATTGGCCGTTAAACAATACTAATGCACGGCAAAAGCAAATTTCAGTCGATTCAACGTTAATCGGTTGCCCTAAGTTAGTAATAATAGGATAGTAAATTACACATAAAAAATAGCCTTATATTAGGAATATTATGATCAAAGTATTATTAGCGACCAGCTTAATTGCCTCTTCATTCGCTGCTTTAAGTAATCCTTTAACTGTTGAAGAACAGCGTATCAACAAAGCCCAATCGGCAATGCCAAATGTTTTAAATGCATTTACCTCACAAGTATCAAGTTTTGAGCAACAATTTAAAGAATTAAGCGACTTTAAAAGTGCAAAAGCATTAGTACAAAACTTTAGCTTTGAACTGTGGGAAAACGCCAAGCAACGCATAATAAAAACCAGTAACTACGACGACCGAGAGCTCTACTGGGCACGCCTGCTTTCAAGTAAAGTAATACGCACAACATCACCTAAATTCTCAATTACGCAGGCTCAACTAAATACTTTACTAACCCTACTTGAGGAAGGCAGTAGAGGCCGTACCGACCTTGCTTTTTCATCAGGCAGCACTAAAAAAATATTACTAACAGGCTTTGACCCTTTTTTACTCGATAAAAACATAAACCAAAGTAATCCTTCAGGTGTTGCGGCGTTATTACTCGACGGCCAAGTTATTAATTACAACGGCATAAGCGCAGAAATTAACACCGTTATGGTGCCTGTACGCTACGAAGACTTTGATCAAGGTATAATAGAGTCGCTACTTGCCCCCTACTACGCACTTAATAATGTAGACATGGTAGTAACCGTAAGTATGGGCAGAACAGAATTTGATTTAGAGCGTTTCCCAGGTAAACGCCGCAGTGTAACCGCCCCCGATAATGCCAATATTGTGTATGGTGGAACGCAAACAAGCCCAGTAATACCAAAGCTTAATGGCCGACCACTCCCAGGCAATGAGTTTGTAAAATTTAGCTTGCCTGTAACTTACATGCAACAAGCTAAAGGCCCTTATAAGGTTATCGACAATCACGAAGTCACCACGCTTGAAAAAACCTATAAAGCGGGTTCGTATGGCGAACTTAAAAATAGTATTGCGGTAAATGGCGGCGGCGGTGGTTACCTGTCTAACGAAATATCGTACCGAAGTATTCGCCTGCGAGATGCGCTTAATTCAAGTATACCTACAGGACATATTCATACCCCACGGATACAACAATTCGAACCTGAAACAGAAGCTAAAATAGTAAAACAAATAAAGGCAATGCTAGAGCAAAGCTTAGTAGCGCTATAGTTTATAACAACCAATTTAAGCGCATAATAAAGGGCAATATTATTGCCCTTTTTTTCTCACGCACTCTCCCACGGTTAATCACATGGTAAATACATTCTTAAACTTTATTCGCCGTGGTCTAGACAGAGTAATTGACTCGACGAGCAATAAACTATAAATCTAGGTACTTGGTATGTAGTCAAAACTTTGCTCTTCATATGATGGGATTAATCTAAGTTAGGGGACATTGTGAACCGCTGAAGATATACTCATTATTCAAGAGTTAGCGCTCTATTTAAAACTCAATGAAAAAACCGCTTACCGATTAGCTAGCTAAGGTAAACTTCCTGACTTCAAGGTCAGTGGTAGCTGGCGTTTTAAACGTGTAGATATTAAACAATGGATTGAAGAGAAAGAACAGTGGCAAAAATAGTACTTAGGTCAGATTCTGATGAGATAAGAGATATCCATGTTATTTTTCTACATGGGCTAGGAGGAAGTGCTAACAGCACTTGGCTTAAAAAAGGCTCTAAAGATGAAGCTTGGCCAATGTGGTTAGTTGAAGATAATAGCGATCTAAACATATGGACTGTTGAATATTCCGCACCAAAATTATCTTTCAATAGCACTGGTATGGGTATCCCTGACCTTGCTACCAATATATTTGAACATATGCTAAAAACTCCTCAGCTATCTGAAGGCGAAATATTTTTTGTTTGTCATAGTCTTGGTGGGTTAATTACGAAGCAAATACTTAGAATTGCTCATGATCAAACTAATAGAGTCGAAGCACAACAATTTTTAGGCAGAGTGTCAGGTGCGGCTTTTTTAGGAACTCCTCACTTGGGCTCTGACATAGCTTTACTTGGCCATAATTTAGCTGCTAGAACTCTCTTAAAGTGTACTACTTTATTAAAGCCATCAGTAGCCACTGCATCTTTAAGTAGAAATGATCCTAATTTAAGAGAACTCAACACTTGGTATAGAGATTGGTCTTCGAATGCCCCAATAAGACACCTTATCCTTACAGAAACAAAGAAAATGTATGGTGTAATACAAGTTGTTAAGCCTGACAGTGCAGATCCAGGCTTACCGGAAACTAGAGCTATTCCTATTGAATCTTGTCACGAAAACATCTGTAAACCAGTAGACAAAGAAGACGAAATTTACACACACGTCAAAGGCTTTATATCTCAAAAAAAAAGAGAATTTCATGAGCTATGGATAAATTCTAGGTTTTATAACGATACAAACTCATGGGAAGGATATAGTAACTGGGCAAATTGCCCCCATGGAACATCCGGTGAATATTTCTTTGATGAACAGGTTAGGTTACTTGATTCATCGTCAAACAATAATGAAGGACATAAAGGTTTAGACGGCTTAAACCTTATTCGCGGTAAATTACTAGAAAAAAAAGCATCTATTAGACTTATTGGTTTATCTGGTGTTGGAAAAACTAGATTTGTGCAAGCTTTATTTGATGAGCGTATTGGTGAAAATCCATTACCCCATAGGGCTGTATTCTATACTGATATGGCCAACGCTCCAACACCAACGCCACAAGCTCTGGCAGAAAAAATCGCTGGAGAAGGCCGTAAAGCAGTTTTAATTATAGATAACTGCCCACCTGACTTACATAGATCACTTACAACCTTATGCAGCGTTGAAAGCAGTAACACCAACTTACTGACTGTCGAATATGATTTAAGAGAAGACCAACCAGAGCAGACTGAAGTATTCTCTTTAGAGCCATCTTCAATCGAGCTTATAGAAAAAATACTTAACGCTAGATATCAGCACCTAGGTCAGCAAAACTCTAGAACAATTAGTGAATTTTCAGGTGGTAACTCAAGAATAGCTTTGGCTTTGGCTGAAACAATAGGTAAAGACGAAAACATTTCAAGTCTAAGGGATGAGAACTATTTAGAAGGCTATTTTATCAACGCCATACCAATGAAAAGTCACTCGAAAAGGCAGCTCAATATCTTTCACTAGTTTATTCATTCCAAATTAATAGTGATAAGCTATATAGTGATGATATTACATTTCTCAGTAACCTATCAGAAATTCCTTCAAAAACTATGTTTGAATCGGCAATAGAACTAAAACGTCGAAACTTAGTTCAGCAACGTAGTAAGTGGATGGCTGTATTACCCCACCCTATTGCTAATAGGTTAGCCAAATATGCGTTAGAAAATATAAGTTCCGCTATTATTTCCAGTAACTTTAATGAATCTACAAACGAGCGATTATTAAAGTCATTTTCTAGGAGACTAGGCTACCTACCTCAATGTGAAGAAGCTAAAATCATCGTTAATGATTGGTTAAGTGAAAATGGGCTGTTATATAAACTATATACAAAAGGCAAAAGTAAGCTTGCTTGGATATTACTTAATAATGTAGCACCTATTTCAACGAAAGAAGCTTTATTTCACATTGAAGCTTTAGCTAAACAGCCTGAGTTTTGTACACGAAAAAATAAGCAATTTACCGAAATAACAAGGCTTATTAGATCTATTGCATATGAGGAACAGTATTTTGACACATGCGCTAAATTGTTATGCCAATTCACACTATCTGAAGATAAAACTGAGAATTACAACTCTATCAGAAATATTTTAAAATCACTGTTCCAACTATATTTATCTGGTACTCATGCAACCAAAGAGCAGCGATTAAATGTTATAAATAATTTAATTGCTAGCGATACTGAGAATAGCATTGAGCTAGCTTTTGAGCTTTTAGATTCATCTCTAGAAGCTTGGCACTTTTCCTCACACCATAGCTTTGATTTTGGTGCAAACCCAAGAGACTTTGGTTACAGACCAAAGACCAACCAAGATGTTGAAGACTGGTATAAACTATTCATCGAATATACCGCTGAGTTAATAGCCAGTGATTCTCAAGTTTCGTCATTCGCAAAGAAAATACTCAGTAAAAACTTACGAAGCTTATGGCGAATAAGTTGCCTTAGAGATGTAATTGAGAAGACATGTGTAGAAATAAGCAAATCAGGAATGTGGAGCGATGGCTTTGAAGCAATCCACTCAATATTGAGGTTTGACTGTAGTTCATCAAATGAAGATAATATTCAAAGGTTAAAGTCAATTTCTGAACTACTATCACCAAATTGTATTCTGGACGATATAGATATGTACGTTTTAGCTGAACCGTGGAAATTTTATGACCTAGAGGAGATGGATGATAATGGTAAAGTAATTGAGCGAGGGTATAAAAAAGGGCACGAATACTCTATTGAATTAGGTACTCAATTAGCAAATAGACCGCCAAAAGAACTTGATGATATTCTATTCAAACTACTATCACACCCAGAAATAAGTTCTAATTTATTTGCATTCGGCAAAGGGCACGCTGAAGGAATAAAAAACAACTCTGAAACATTAACTAGAGTAATAGGTGCACTAGAAAACCTTCCAGAAAAAGAGAGAAATTTTGATTTTTTATGTGGCCAAATATATTACCTTTCGACACATAATATCGCACTGACTAATCATTTCTTAGATAGCCTTCTAATTCATCCTACACTTAAACAACACTTCATCAGAGTTCAACTAAGTTACCCGATTAATGCAGAATCTACCGCTCGTATTATTCAAGCACTACAGGAAAACACATGCCCTGTAAGGGATTATTATGACCTAGCATCTGGACGAAGGCACGAACAGATACCTGATGAAAAATTATGCGAAATTTTGGATTTGATTTGGCATAAAGATGGTGGGCAGAGAGTTGCTATCGATATATTATCTATGCGGTTTCATGGACTGAAGCAAAACCTGCACTATATTGTTTCAGATTTGCTTAAAGAAAAAACAGCATCACTTTTAGCATCATTTGAATACTCAGAAGAAAAAGGGCCTTCCGGTGGCAGCGATTATAGTTTAACCAAAATAGCCAATGTCTGCTTTTCTGCTGGTACAAATGAAGAGTATGCTTTAACTGTTCTAGAAGTAATTAAAGCAAAAATTTTGAATCATATTATCGGCAGATATGATTTCCCTGAATTTATGACTACAGTTATTCAATTACACCCAATATTAGCTCTTGAAGTTTTTATCGGTAAGAGTACTGAAACCGAGAGCCAGATAAAAAATGCGATAAAAGGTAGATTTGACAAGAAAGCAAGTCCATTCTCTAAAGTTGATATCGAAAGCACTTTAGATTGGTGTAAAAGCAATGGCATTAATAGTTATCCTGTACTCGCATCTATAATTACACCATATCAATCAGATGAAAAATCAATTAAGTGGACTCCACTAGCGATAGAGCTATTAAATACTTGCCCTGAACCAGTTAAAGTTCTAGATGAATATCTCGCAAGCTTCAGCCCGAGTGGGTGGACAGGCTCAAGAGCAAAAATACTTGAATCTCGATTACCATTATTTCAGCCATTAATAGGTTCAACTAACGAAGAAATATCAGCATGGGGTATTGCTAAAAAAGTTCAATGGAAGGCATATATTGCTAGTGAATATGAAAGAGAAGCAGAACGTAATACAGAGAGAAATGAGAGGTTTGAGTGGTAGCTGTGAATTCAACAGAAAATAGAGGGCCAGATCTTGCTTCTTGCCAAGACCAAACAATGACCTCACGTTTAAACCCTCCCCCGTCGTCACGCCCTAAAATAAGCAATTGATGAGTAATGCATTTCATGGATGAAATGAAAGCCATGATTGCACATGGATGTGCTTTCATGGCGTTTACGTTCACATCAATTGTGCATTTAAGGATTAAGCGTGATGCTCGGGTGGCGCTGAGAGGTGACGAATAACCGAAGCGCAGCTTCGCAGTATGAGGAAGTGAAGGCATGGATGCCGACAGTAACCCAGCTTCAAGGATGAATTACTTGCAGCAGAGTAAAATTTAAAAACCTATAGCCCCTCTTTGGCTCACCAAGCCAGCGCGACAAAACCTTGAATAAGGTTTCTAATATTTAAAAGTACGAAACGTATTCGCGTTATCGGTGATGATAACCTCAAGCACCTATTCAAATACTGATTCGGGCTATCGCCCGTGCGTCAGCAAGCTAAACGCCTACAACTAATAACACATACTCTTGGCTTTGAGCGAGTAAGTATATTTGTGATTCGTTGGGTTTCGTTTCACTCTTCCCAACCTACATCATATTATTTATGGCTTATCACCACGCACAAAAAAGCCGTTCCATTGCTGCAACGGCTTTTATAATTTTGATAAATAACCACTCTACTATAGAAATTTTTCTGGTTAGCGGTAATAGAGATTGTGACTAGAGCGGCTAAATTTTAAAGCTAATTTTTACACTGAACTTTAATAAAGTTTGTGATCAATAAAACGATATTACGTTTATGCTCATTTCTGTTGTGAAACTAAGTACCTTAATACTTTATTTGATTGATGAGCGAAAGCAATATGCTTACAATCTAATGGCCTCCCTGTTTCAGGATGCTCAGCAGTTATTAGTGGATCTCCGTTTTTCTGAATCATAGCTTCAAATAATTCAGCTTCATCTAGCTCAGCCGCAAGCATCAAAGGTGTAAACCCATTAATCCTAGTATTATGACTGGCATTAGCGTCAGATCCTGCATTTATGAGTAATTGGGCTATTTTTCTCATATCATCTAATGTCATAAACTCTTTAACTCTATCTACTATCAAGTTATGCCCAGAATCTGTAATATTTTTAAACATTGGATCTTGTAAACACTTCTCGTAATTTCTTTTAACTTCATCCAATGTAGCGCCCATTAAACCGTTAGAATGTCTCCTTATAGTATCTAATAATTCATCATTCAGAGGATGTTCTTTTATCAAATTCTTCAAAACCTCTGGTCTTTTTATAATTCCGATTTTACACAAAGTTGCGAAGAGTGCTGATTGTTTATCAGTATTCCCTCTAAAGTTAACGTTTGCTCCCATCTCTATGACCTTGGCTACGACTTCTGGCCTGCCTGTATCAACGGCACATACTAGAGGTAATAATTCTTTTTTGGATGTTTTCGTATTAACAACACCTTCACTATGTTTAATAGAGCTTATTAGCTTGAATAACCTATCGTCCATGCTTGAACCATGATCCAATACATCCATTTGCAAGATAGAAAAAAGCAATGCAGATTCATTGGAATCAGATAGTGCATTTACATTTACACCTGTATTAATGAACTGTGAAACTGTTTCCACGCAATTCATCCATGAAAAATAGACTATTTGGGGCATCTGCTTACCCCAGGTATCTCCAACAACTATTTTTTTATTTGGGCTTCGAAAGTTAGGCTCAATACTTTGCTTAAAAGAACCAAGTAATGGTCCTATCCGTTGTGCTCCATTTGAGGAACTGTCATTAAACTGTAAAGCCGGTGGAAAATGCTTATGAAATGTTGCTGCATATAGTTTTAATTCCCAATCTTCAACAACACTATCAAAGCGATTAGCTTCTAATTGGCTTTTATCTTCTTTATGCAAAGGTATATCAATACCAAATAGGATTGCAGAGTTTTTCAACCTCTTAATAAAAGCCTTATCTGGTGTCGGTTTAAGGCTAGAAGCAATACTGAGAGCTTCTTTTATAATTTCAGGTATCGATGGCCCAGCAAAAAATAAAGCTTGTTCAAACGTTGCTTTAAAATGGCTATTTGCTTCTTTAAGCTCCCCATTCAGAGCATGCCATCGAGCGCGATACCAGCTCAGCCAATATCCCATATTAAATTTGGGGTGCTTAAAAGTTGAGACTTCAAGCTCGTCAATCAACGTTTTTAAGCACTGTTTTCGATCTGCATCAGAGAGTTCTTTATTTTCACCCTTTTTATAAAAAATGTAATCTATCTCTAGCCCTTGCTCCCCTAGCGATTTGAGCCAAACTTGATTGTTACTCTTTAAATGCCATATATATTGTTCAACTTGACTTAAGCTCAGTACATCAACATTGACTAATTGCTCTGGGTAAATATCGGCATAATTTCGCTGTAAATTATCGATAAAACGGGCTGCTAAAATAACAACTTTAATCTTTTCCCATTCATGCCCCTCTACTTCAGAATTAGAAAGGTAATCTGGAATATTTGTTATATTAGATAGCTTTGGCAGTTCATCATTACTTTTCCAAAGCTTGAAGCGATGACGTTTTTCTTTTGGAATAAATTTAAGAAAGCTATCCCACCACTCAATATTTGAAGATAACCAATCAAACGCCTGGGTTATCCCATTAGGATGAAGGTTATTTCTCATTAAATAATTTGGTCCCTCAATTACTTTTCCCATAAAAAGATTGAATTCAACAGCAATTGTATCGAGGATCCACCGGGTAAGAATTGCTTCAGTCTCTACTCTGGTTATACCGTCCATAGGAGTTGAGTTTACCAATTCAATATATTCCCGCATCATTGATTCAAATTTAGCTTCTAATTTTTTAGAGAAGCCCTTACTGATGAACTTAGAAAGAGGAACTGAAATAGATTCCTTGAATAAACTTGAAGCTAAGGTGTAGGGCTGGTCATATTTGAAAGCAAAAGTGTCTAGCTGTTTATTCGATGCTTTAACTCCTATTGCACTCGCGATAATGCGTACTATTTCAACAGGTGTCATAAATGGTTGGCGCTTTTCTTTAAGCATAATCAACTTCCATTGTCATAATTCTTTTAAGGTTTCGTTTAAAGTTAAGATGTGAGCGTCTATCACTCGGCGTACAAGGAACTGCAATGCGACCACCTTTAGGCGCATATATCAAGCCGTGCTTCTTTCCTTGTTTGAACACCCAACCAGATTTAATTAAGTGTTTTACCAACTTACTAATTTCTTTATCTTTACTATATGCAGACATAATCAAAATAAAGGACTAGAAAGTCAACAACTTCCTAGTCCTGACTCCTTAATCGTTTTTGTTATTATTAGCGGCAGCACGAGCTGCTCTTGCAGCAAAGCCTTTTGATGAAACTTGGCCGCCATTTGCTTTTGCCTCACCACTTTGAATACGAGCAACAGCTTTTGTGGTCATAGGTGCTTGATTAGATTTTGACTTAGACATAATTTTCTCCGAAATGAATTAACCCTGTATTGGGTGACAAGTAATTTACAAAGAAAATGACTAACCGTCAGTTATGTAACTCGCTGAGAAATTTTTATTTTTGTATTGGCGTATTTTTACTAATATATTTCATTGGAATTAAAAAGGGGGTTAAATCTCGACTTCATACATTAAGGTGTTAGCTGATAAATCTTGTATTTATCTAAGACCAAACACCAACCTCACGTTTAACACCCTTCCCCGTCATCACGCCCTGAAAACAAGCAATTGATGAGTAATTCATTTCATGGATGAAATGAAAGCCATGCTTGCACATGGATGTGCTTTCATGGCGTTTACGTTCACATCAATTGTGGTTTGAAGGATTAAGCGTGATGCTCGGGTGCGCTGAGAGTGTCCAGAGAGGGACCAGCGGCAGCCCCTCTTTGGCTGCCGTCGCCAGCGCGACAAAACCTTGAATAAGGTTTCTCTTCTCTAAAAAGCGCGAAAGGCATTCACATTATCGGTGACGATAACCTCAAACACCTATTCAAATACTTATTCGGGCTGTCGCCCGCGCGTCAGCAAGCTAAACGCCTACAACTAATAACATATACTCTTGGCTTTTGAGCGAGTAAATATATTTGGGATTTGTTGAGTTTCGTTTCACTCTACCCAGCTTACGCTACTTGTGTTGTAAGGCGAAAGTTAAGTGCTTTCATCACTTTAAAAATAGTTTCCCAACGTGGCTTGGTTTTACCGTTAACTGCTTTATATAAGCTTTCACGATTTAACCCCGTTGCTTTAGCAATATCACTCACGCCATGTTTTTTTACTAATAAGCCAAGTGCTTCAATAAAGGTATTTGGATCATCATCAGCTAAACACTCTTCTAAAAATGTATTAATTTCTTGCTGTGTTTCCATATAGTCAAACGGGTTAAAATCTGATGTTTGTAGCGCCATAATAATTACTCCAATTTATTCAACTTGCTAAACAAATGTAGCCCAAAGGCTACATGCGTGCAATTTTATTTAAGGGATACCGAATTTTGATTTAGCAATCAACGCGTCAGCAAGCTAAACGCCTACAATAAATAACACATACTCTTGGCTTTTGAGCGAGTAAGTATATTTGTGATTTGTTGGGTTTCGTTGCACTCTTCCCAACCTACGCCATATTATTTATGGCGAATCACCACACACAAAAAAGCCGCTGCATTGCTGCAACGGCTTTTATAATTTCGATAAATTCCTCTCTACAGTGGAATTTTTTTCAAAAATTAATCGCGATAAGTCTCAACCGCAGGGCATGAACATACTAAGTTACGGTCGCCGTATACGTCATCAATACGTGTAACGGTTGGCCAAAACTTGTTTTTAGCCACTGCAGGCACTGGGAATGCAGCGTAAAAACGGTCGTACGCGCGGTCCCATTCGTTACCTAACACATCGCCTTGTGTATGCGGTGCAAACACTAGCGGGTTGTTTTCGATTGACCATTCGCCAGAGATTACTTTTTCGATTTCGCCTTTAATTGACACCATTGCTTCGATAAAGCGATCAATCTCACCTTTTGATTCAGACTCAGTTGGCTCAATCATTAATGTGCCAGCTACTGGGAACGACATAGTTGGTGAATGGAAGCCGTAATCTTGCAAGCGCTTAGCTACGTCCATTTCAGTAATGCCTGATTGCTCTTTAAGCGGGCGTAAGTCAACAATACATTCGTGAGCAACACGGTTGTTACGACCACGGTATAAAATTGGGAAGTGCTTGCTTAGCTCATGCGTTAAGTAGTTAGCATTAACGATTGCCATTTCAGTGGCTTGCTTTAAGCCCTCGCTGCCCATCATGGTGATGTAAGCCCATGAAATAGGTAAAATAGCAGCTGAGCCATAAGGCGCTGCCGATACCGCACCGTTACCGATGTTAGTACCTGGTACGTTAATTACGCTGTGGTTTGGCATAAACGGCGCAAGATGCGATTTAACACCAATTGGGCCTACACCTGGACCACCGCCACCGTGTGGAATACAAAATGTTTTATGCAAGTTTAAGTGCGATACGTCTGAGCCAATAAAGCCTGGGCTTGTTACGCCAACTTGCGCGTTCATGTTTGCGCCATCCATGTAAACTTGGCCGCCGTGCTCATGAATAATGTCACAAATTTCGCGAATTGTTTCTTCATATACGCCATGCGTAGACGGGTATGTGATCATGATACACGATAAGTTTTCAGACACTTCCTCAGCTTTTGCTTTAAGGTCTGCCATGTCTACGTTACCGTTTTTGTCGCAGTTAACTACCACAATTTTCATGCTCGCCATTTGCGCTGATGCAGGATTAGTACCGTGCGCAGAGCTTGGGATTAAACATACATTACGGTGTACGTCGCCGCGTGACTCGTGGTATTTACGAATCGCGATTAAGCCTGCGTATTCACCTTGCGCGCCAGAGTTTGGCTGAAGCGATACTGCATCGTAACCGGTAATGTTTACTAGCCAGTCGTGAAGCTCGCCAATCATTATTTGGTAACCCTCTGCTTGATCAAGCGGGCAGAATGGGTGAAGGTTTGCAAACTCAGGCCACGTAATTGGGATCATCTCTGCGGTCGCGTTTAGTTTCATGGTACATGAGCCTAACGAGATCATTGAGTGATTAAGCGATAAGTCTTTGCTTTCTAGTCGCTTAATGTAGCGAAGCATGTCTGTTTCGCTGTGGTAGCTGTTAAAGTTTGGATGCGTTAGTACTTCGTCATCACGTACTAAACTTGCAGGGATAGACTCGCTGCCATTTGCTTCAACGTCGGCTGCAATAGCGTCAACACTTAGGCCATGGCCTTCGCCTAAAATAATATCAAATAACTCAGTAATATCGGCACGTGTTGTTGTCTCTGATACCGAAATTGAGTACTCGCCTTCGTGGTTTGTTGCAAAATTTACGCCTTTTGCAATTGCACGCGCTATTACGTCGTCTTTGTTGTCGCTTACTACTGTAAGGGTATCAAACCAAGTGCTGTGCTTAAGTGCGATGCCTTTAGCTTTAAGGCCACTTGCTAAAATATCAGCAAAGCGATGTATACGCTGCGCGATAGTTTTTAAGCCTTGTGGGCCGTGGTACACCGCGTAAAACGCTGCCATGTTGGCAAGTAATACTTGTGCTGTACAAATGTTTGAGTTGGCCTTGTCGCGGCGAATGTGTTGTTCGCGCGTTTGCATTGCCATACGTAGTGCGTCGTTACCTAAACGGTCTTTAGATACACCAATAATACGACCTGGTAATGAACGTTTGTATGCGTCACGTGTTGCAAAAAATGCAGCGTGTGGACCGCCGTAACCCATAGGTACGCCAAAACGCTGAGCCGAACCAAGTACTACGTCTGCGCCTAGTTTACCCGGCGCTTTTAACAGTAATAAACTCATTATGTCGGCAGTAACACAGGCAATGGCCTTTTTGCTTTGTACGCCAGCAATTAGGTCAGTTATGTCTACCACTTCGCCTGATGTAGTTGGGTATTGGAACAATGCGCCAAAAATGTCGTGGTTTACGGCATCTTCTGCTTTACCTACAATTATTTCAAAACCAAACTGCTCGGCACGCGTTGTTACTACGTCGATTGTTTGTGTGTGTACGTCGTCGGCAATAAAAAAGGCATTGGCTTTTTTAGCTTTTGATACGCGTTTTGCAAGGCCCATAGCCTCTGCAGCCGCTGTTGATTCGTCAAGTAGTGACGCGCTTGCTAAATCAAGACCAGTTAAATCTAGGGTCATAGTTTGGAAGTTTAATAATGATTCTAAACGCCCTTGAGCAATCTCTGGCTGATACGGTGTGTACGCTGTATACCAACCTGGATTTTCTAGTACGTTACGTAAAATTACGTGCGGTACGTTAGTTGGGTGGTAGCCTTGGCCAATGTACGATTTGAAAACTTTATTTTTGCTTGCTACTGATTTTAAGTAGCTTAGTGTTTCAACTTCAGTACGGCTTTGTCCAACTGTTAGCGGTTGCTCTAGACGAATGCTAGCCGGTACAGTTTGGTCAATGAGCTCTTGCACACTCGATACTTCTAAAGCACTTAGCATATCGCTTACTTGTGCTGGGCTTGGCCCAATATGGCGACGAATAAAATCTTGCTTTTGCTCTAGTTCTTCAAGAGATTTGGCGTTTGACATGTGTCCAGATTCCTATGATCCAAAAAATGTGGCTACTGCTGATGGGTAAACAGCAATAACTTAAAATTCTTATGATTTAACAGCTTACTTTGTATGGAAAAGTTAACTGTAAAATCATAAAAGCCCCGATATCTAAATAAAACACGCGGGGCTTTTAGTTATCTACAAAGAATAATTATTCTTCGTCGATAGTGTGCGAGTAACCTTCAGCGTCTAATAAGTTGTCTAGCTCAGACTCGTCAGATGCTTTAATACGGAATAACCAACCGTCGCCGTAAGCGTCGTTGTTTACTGTTTCAGGTGAGTCTTCAAGTTCTTCGTTAATAGCAACAATTTCGCCACTGATAGGTGCGTAAATGTCTGATGCTGCTTTAACTGACTCTGCTACTGCACAGTCTTCGCCAGCGTCTACTTCGTCGCCAACTTCTGGTAATTCAACAAATACCATGTCGCCAAGAAGTTCTTGTGCATGCTCAGAAATACCAACAGTAAATGTACCGTCGCCTTCGTTACGAACCCACTCGTGTGAAGGTGCGTATTTTAACTCGCTAGGAATGTTGCTCATTTTATTTGTCCTTTGGTTTATATTGGGAGGATATCAATCACTGTAATTACACTGATTGATATAACCAAATTATTTAAATTATTGATTTACCGTTACGTACAAAGCTAGGCTTTACTACTTTAACGTTTACTAATTTTTTACGCATTTCTACTTGAGCTGTATCGCCTGTTGAACGTGGTACACGTGCAAGGGCTACACTAAAACCAAGTGTTGGTGAGAAAGTACCTGAGGTAATAACCCCTTCACCACCATCAACAATTACTTTAGAACCGCTACGCAAAACGCCTTTTTCTTCAAACACTAAGCCAACTAGTTTGTCAGTGCTTTTTTCTGCGCGTTGCTTAACAAGTACGTCACGACCAATAAAGTCACGATCTTCTGGTTCCCATGCAATGGTCCATGCCATGTTAGCTGCAAGTGGTGATACGCTTTCGTCCATATCAAGGCCGTAAAGGTTCATACCTGCTTCTAAACGTAGCGTGTCGCGTGCACCTAAACCAGCAGGCTTAACACCTGCGTCTAGCAGTTGTTGCCATAAATCGGCTGCTTGGTCGTTCGGTACTACTATTTCGTAACCGTCTTCGCCAGTATAACCCGTTGTGGCAATAAATAAATCACCTACTTGAACACCAAAAAATGGCTTCATACCTTCAACAGCGGCTTGTTGCTCAGCATTTAAAAGAGTAGCTGTTTTTGCTTTAGCGTTAGGGCCTTGCACTGCAATCATTGCAAACTCTGGGCGCTCTGTAACAGTTACGTCAAAGTCGCTCGATACGTTAGCTAAATGCGCTAGGTCTTTTTCGCGCGTCGCTGAGTTAACAACTAGGCGGTAAAACGTTTCACTAAAGAAATAAATAATTAAGTCGTCTATTACACCGCCTTGCTCGTTAAGCATGCCTGTGTAAAGCGCTTTGCCTGGTACGGTTAATTTTGCAACGTCGTTAGCTACTAGCTTACGTAAAAATGCTTTTGCTTGAGGCCCTTCAATATCAACAATAGTCATGTGTGATACGTCAAACATACCAGCGTCGGTACGTACGCTATTGTGTTCTTCTATTTGTGAGCCGTAGTTGATTGGCATTTCCCAGCCATGAAAATCAACCATTTTTGCGCCCGCTTCTAGGTGCTTAGCATGTAGTACAGTTTTAGAAGTCATAACATTCCTTCACGTTTAAATTAACCCTGTTTAGGGCGTGGCTTAAATAGATATAAAAACAGGTAAACATTGTTATGCTCGCCTGTTGTTTTTATTCGTTATGCGGCTTCACTATGCATAAGTGCAAAGCCTTGCGCTTGCATGTAGCTTTGCCATTTTTGTAATTCTTGTTGTTTAGCTACTAATACAAAGTGTTGTTCGTCGTTTTTATCAATGGCGGTAATAAATACATCACCGCTTTGTGCACCGTAGCAAAGTTGCGCGTCAGAAAGGCGCAAACCTGGTGTTAATTTAAAAGCATTAACTAGGGTATCAAATGCGTTGTCGCCACTTAAAATAAAGCTTGCTAGGTCGGTGCGTACTACATAATCAATATCAAAACGTAATTGCTGCTCGTTTATAAGCGCTTGTAGTTGAAGGCTTGCGTTGTGTGGTAGTACGAATCTAAAGGCGGTTTCGCTAAAGTAATAAACAGCAAAACTGTAGTCAGAATTATAGTCGCCATCAAGCGTGCCTTTTAAGCCTAAACCGCTGGCGGTAAGCTTAGTTAAATCAAGGCCTAAAATAGTGCTTAAAAATACACTGGTTTCGGTTCCGCTAAAATCCATTACAACGTGATTGTTGTTAGTTTGCAAAGCGTTAGTAACCGCACTACTTGCGTTGCTGTGGCGGGCAAACATTATTGGGTTAAAAGTCATAACAGACACCTGTGTATTTTCGATTACAAAAGTATATTGCCCACGTCTATCAACAACAAATTGTAATTATTTATCAATTGATAAATAATACTTATATATATGGCTATATAAATTGTAATTTTAAATATGAAAAACATATCAACAGACGGTTTACGTACTTTTGTAATGGTAGTTGAAATAGGTGGCTTTGCTAAAGCAGGCGATTTACTTGGCCTGTCGCAACCTGCTGTAAGTTTGCAAATCAAGCGCTTAGAAGACGTGCTTGGCTATAAACTATTTAAAAAACAAGGGCAGCGCCAAGTATTAAACCAGTACGGCGAGCTATTATTGCCTATGGCAAAACAAATGATGCAACACAACGATGCTATTTTGCAGCAGTTCACCTCAGAAAACATTGCAGGTAAAGTGCGCTTGGGTATTCCGAGCGAATTTGCAGCGCGTATTTTACCCTCAATTATTGGCGACTTTGTGGCGCTCTACCCTGAGGTGTCGTTAGAGGTTAAGTCGCGTTTAAGTAAGCATTTGCTTTCGGCTTCTCGCCAAGATCAGTTTGATTTAGTACTTGCGCTAAATGAGCGACTCAACTCTGATAAGTTTCCTATTTTTATGCAAGACGAACTAGTGTGGGTGGGCGACCTGTCACTTGCGCATAATGAGGTGGTTACCCTAGTTACCGCACCAGAGGGATGTATTTATCGTCGCCGTGCTACTGATGCATTAAAAAGTGCAGGCATTAAATACCGAATAGTTTATAGCAACGCCGATTTAACCGGCCTTATTGCTGCATTAAAAGAAGGCTTAGGTATTACGGTACTTGCCAAAAGTACAGTACCGAGTGAGCTTAACTATCAGGTTCAAACCAAGCATTTACCAGCTCTTGGTAATATTGGTATTAGTTTGGTTAAAAGTTCGGGTGAGTCGGAAAATGCGGTAGATAAACTCGCTGAATTTATAGCTCTACGCTTGGGCTAGCGCTTACGTAGCACATATAATTCGTTCAGCCTTTATAGCTAGTAAAGCAATTACAAAATAATACAAAAGAAACAATTTAGTTAATTAAGTTGCATAAGCAGGTGTTTTTAGTTCTATTAAACTGAATAATTAAATAGTTAATAACATTGATTCGTATTCGTTAACGTGTTCAAATTGCGCCAATTAAGATAATTGACATGATTAGGAACACAATGAACCCTAAGTTTTTAGTATCTACTTTAGCAACTGCGGTTGCTTTGTCTTTTAGTGCTACTGCAATAGCAAAAGACACCAGCAATAAAGAACAACGCTTTGAACAAATTACTGTTATTGGCTCTCAGCAAGCAATTAACGATATTCCTGGTTCGGCTACGTTTATTTCTGAAGAAGATCTTCAAAAATTCCAGTTTACCGATATTTCTCGCGTTTTAGCGTCTGTTCCGGGCGTTTACGTGCAAGAAGAAGACGGTTATGGCCTTCGTCCTAATATTGGTATGCGCGGTACAGGTACTGGCCGTAACGATAAAATATCAGTAATGGAAGACGGTGTATTAGTTGCACCAGCACCATATTCAGCACCTTCTGCATACTACTTCCCTACTATGGGTCGTATGGAATCTATTGAAGTATTAAAAGGCGCAGCCTCAGTTAAGTACGGCCCGCGTACTACAGGTGGTGTTTTAAACTTACTTTCGCGCAGTTTACCAACTGAGCCAAATAGCTCAAAAGGTATGGTAGATGCAGCCCTTGGTAGCGACGGTTACTACAAAGGCCACGCTTACTTTGGTAAAGAAAAAAATAACACAGCGGGTTTAATTGAAGTATTTACTTACGGCGCAGACGGCTTTAAAGAGCTGCCAGTAGGCAATGACAACACCGGCTTTGAAAAAACAGATTTACTATTAAAGTTTGGCCATACGTTTGGTCAAAACGATGCGCATAATCTTGAGCTAAAAATTAAGTACTCTGACGAAACATCAGACGAAACATACATGGGCTTAACTGACGAAGACTATCAAGAAAGTCCTTACCGTCGTTATGCTGCATCGCAAAACGATGAAATGAATACGCGCCACAACGCATACCAACTTAACTACGCGTACCGTTTTGGTGATGGCTATGAGTTTTTAGCTACGGCTTACTTAAACGATTTTCATCGTAACTGGTATAAAGCCAGCAGCGTAGGCTTAAGTACTCTTGAGCAGTACAGCGATTTTGAAGCAAACCCTACAAGCGAAGGTATTGAAGGTATTGGCGTTAAAGCTAATAACCGCGACTACCAAGCTAAAGGTATTCAGTCTGAATTACATATTCCTGCAGGCGATCACTATGTGACTGTTGGCGTACGTTACCACGAAGACGAAATGGATCGTTTTCAGTGGGAAGACAAATACACACTTAATCAAGACCTAAGCTTAACACTTACAGAGCAAGGCGTTCCGGGCTCAGACAGCAACCGCGTAGATAGCGCAGAAGCAAGCACCTTGTTTATTCAAGACGAGTGGACAATTGATGCATTAGTAGTAAGTGCAGGCCTTCGTTATGAAGACATTACTATTACGCGTGAAGAGTGGTCTAAATCAGATCCAACACGCAGCAACGGTTTAACTAAAGATGTGTCGAACGACACTGAAATTTTAGTGCCGTCACTAGGTGCTACTTACACGCTTAACGAAAACGTAACGCTACTTGCGGGCATTCAAAAAGGGTATGCACCAGCAGCACCTGGTAATGCTGACCAAGAAGAAGAAGAAAGTGTAAACATTGAGTTTGGCTCTCGCTTTAATATGGATGGCTTTAGCGGTGAAGTAATTGCCTTTTACTCAGACTACGACAACATGCACGGTAACTGTACTGCAGCGGTTGGTTGTAGCGACGACAACATTGGCGACCAATACAACTACGGTGAAGTAGAAGTAGCAGGCTTTGAATTTAGTGCAGCACGTACGTTTGCAACTGATACAGCTATGTTCCCAGTTAAATTAACGTACACCTACACAGACTCTGAGTTTAAAAACGATTTTGATTCAGAAATTTGGGGCGCGGTAGAAAAAGGCGATGCAATGCCTTACGTACCAGAAAACCAAGTAGCGTTATCGTTAGGTGCTGAGTTTTCTGCGTTTGTAGTTAACAGCCAAATACGTTACGTATCTGATGCGCATGCTAACTTAACGCAGTCGGGCTTAAACGCAATTGATAGCCGCGTAGTATGGGATTTAGCTGCTAAATACTTAATCGATGAAAATCAAAAAGTATACCTAAGCGTTGATAACTTGTTTGATAAAACATACGTTGCTAACCGTTCAAACGGTGGCATTCAGCCAGGTAAGCCACGTACGATACAGATGGGCTACACTTATAGCTTTTAAGCTTAAAGCTGGTTAAACGGTTCACTAACAGCGTTAATAATTTTTTATGTAAAAGCACTACACATCTAAATTATTGCCTTGTTATTAAACCGTTTACCTGCGCTTTGTATAGGAGAATGTTTCACTAACAGCGTTGATAATTTTTTATGTAAGATCACTACACATCTAAATTATTGCCTTGTTTTTAAACCGTTTACCAAAGCTTACAAAGTTAAAGCGTAAATTACAGACACAAAAAAGCCGAGATTGAATTTCAATCTCGGCTTTTTAATACATAAAACTTATCGTTTTATATATTAGTTATTTGCGTTACGTTGGCGTAATACTTCAAACAAACAAATACCCGTGGCTACCGATACGTTTAAGCTTGAAACAGTACCCGCCATTGGGATTTTAACAAGCATATCGCAATGCTCACGCGTTAAGCGTCGCATGCCCTCGCCTTCTGCGCCCATAACAATAGCCATTGGCCCTGTTAAGCTTGCGTCAAATACGTGGTTATCAGTTTCGCCAGCGGTACCTACAACCCATACGCCTGCATCTTTAATTTCGCGAAGCGTACGCGCAAGGTTAGTCACTTGAATAAGCGGAACTGTTTCGGCTGCGCCACAGGCAACTTTACGTGCGGTACCGTTAAGCTTAGCCGACTTATCTTTAGGTACAATCACAGCGTGAACACCTGCCGCGTCTGCACTACGTAGGCATGCGCCTAAGTTATGCGGATCGGTAATACCATCAAGCACAAGTAAAAACGGTGTGTCTTCACGAGCGATTATCGCATCAAGATCTTTTTCATTAAACGTTGGCGCTGCTTTTACGTTAGCAATAATACCTTGATGCTGCTCACCTTTTGATTTGCTATCAAGGGCTTTACGCTGCATAAACTGTACTGAAATACCAAATTTACGTGCTTCATCAATAATCGGAGTTGAGCGTTTGTCGTCACGACCTTTAAGGGCGTAAATTTCTACAAAGCGCTCTGGTTCGCTTTCTAAAATTGCTTCAACAGAATGAAAGCCAAAAATTAATTCATTACTCACGTATTGTCTGCTCCTGGGCTAGTACGTTTGCGGGCATTTTTGCCTGCTCTTTTAGGCTTTTTAACGGCCTTCTTCTTTGGTTTTTTCTTTACGGCAGAGTCTGCTGCTTTTTTATCTGCAGGTTTTGTTGCAGACTTATTTGCAGGCTTGCCTTTATCTTTATTTGCTGGCTTTTTTTTACCTTTTGGTTTGTCATCGCTGTGCGACTTTTTACCTGGTACTTTGCCTGCTTTTAATTGCGAACGCACACTTGCTGGCGCATGCTCAGACTTACCTGAACCTTTTTTTGGTGCACGACGACGTGAGTATCTGTCTTGTGCAACATCGCCTTTAAGCGTTAAGTTTATACGGCGATCGTCTAAACTAACCGACGCAACTTTTACTGTTACTTTATCGCCAAGGCGATAAACTTTGTGAGAGTGCTCACCTATTAGGGTGTGTTTTGCAGCATCATGCGCAAAAAACTCGTCGCCTAAATTAGTAACGTGTATAAGCCCATCAATTTGTAAATCATCTAAGCGAATAAACAAACCAAAATTGGTAACCGATGAAATAACACCATCAAACTCTTCACCTACATGGTCTTGCATAAACTCACATTTAAGCCAATCAGCTACTTCGCGAGTTGCATCGTCAGCACGACGCTCTGTTGTAGAACACTGCTCACCTAGTTGATCAACTTCATCGTCGGTATAAGCGTATTCGCCAGACGTTTGCTGACCTTGTGCTTTTATTACGGCTTTAATAGCACGATGCACTACTAAATCTGGGTAACGACGTATTGGCGATGTAAAATGCGCGTAAGCCGATAACGCTAAACCAAAGTGACCAATGTTATCTGGCTGATATACAGCTTGTTTCATTGAACGCAGTAACATAGTTTGAATAAGTTCAGCTTCTGGGCGGTCACCTAGTCGCGCTAATACTTGCGTTATTTCTTTTGGTGTTGGCTCGTCGCTTAATGTACTTTCAATACCTAACTCGCCTAAAAACTTAGTAAAGTTACCTAGTTTTTCTTGATCTGGTTCGTCATGCACACGATAAAGCGCACTCGCTTCATGCTTTTCAAGAATTTTAGCCGCTGATACGTTGGCTAAAATCATACATTCTTCAATGAGTTTGTGCGCGTCGTTACGAATAACAGGCACTATTGATTCTATTTTACGCTGAGCGTTAAATACAAAACGTGTTTCTAGGGTTTCAAACTCTATGGCACCACGGTCTTGGCGTGCTGCTTTAAGTGCCATGTACATTTGCTGTAAATCAGTTAAATGTGGCACAACGGCTGAGTATTCTTCGCGTAGTTTTTCGTCGTTTTGTAAAATGGCATTTACTTTGGTGTAAGTTAAACGTGCATGCGAGTTCATTATCGCTTCGTAAAACTTATAACCCGAAAGTTTACCCGCGCTCGACACGGTCATTTCGGCAACCATACATAAGCGATCTACTTTTGGATTAAGCGAACATAATCCATTAGAAAGCACTTTTGGTAGCATCGGAATTACTTGCTCAGGAAAATACACTGAGTTACCACGCAAAATTGCTTCTTTGTTAAGCGGCGTGTTCATTCCTACGTAATGCGATACATCGGCAATGGCAACCCATAAGCGCCAGCCACCTGATTTTTTAGGTTCACAATATACTGCGTCATCAAAGTCGCGTGCATCTTCGCCATCAATAGTTACAAGTGGTAAATCACGTAAATCTACGCGACCTTGTTTGTCAGCTTCTTCAACAAATTCACCTAGATGAGCAACTTGTGCTTCAACTTCTTCTGGCCATACATGTGGAATATCGTGATTGCGCAGTGCAACTTCAATTTCCATACCTGGGGCTAAATGCTCACCAAGTACATCTATAACTTTGCCTACCGCGTTCATGTTACGGCTTGGGTTTTGCGTAATTTTAACCTGCACCATTTGGTTATGGCGGGCACCGTTTTCGTTGCCTGGTAAAATCATTATATCTTGCGTTATGCGCGGGTCTTCAGCGACTACAACAGCAACACCGTGCTCAACAAAGTAACGGCCAACAATTGGCGCGCGCTCGTTAGTAAGCACTTTTATAATACGTGCATCGCATTTTGAGCCAGAACCACGTTTAGTGCCTTTAGCTAGTACAATGTCGCCATGTAACACCATATTCATTTGGTGCTTAGCAATAAACCAATCTTTACTCTCGCCTTCAACTTCTAAAAAGCCGAAACCGTCTCTGTGGCCTATTACTTTGCCTTTGGTTAAACCGGCTTCGTCAATTAGGGCGTAGCATTTAAATTTATTGAAATACAGCTGTCCGTCACGCTCCATAGCGCGAAGGCGGCGTTTAAATGCTATTTGGCGTTCGTCATCGTTTACTGCTAGTTCTTCACATAATTGCGCGTAGTTAGCAGGCTTTGAACGCTCTTGAAGGTGAGTAAGTATAAACTCACGACTAGGGACTGGGTTTTCGTACTTTTCTTGTTCTCGACTGAGATTTGGATCTTGGTTTGACATTCACTATCTTGTTAGTTGGTTATGTAGGTATTTTAACCCATATAGTTATAATGAGACAGGTAAAAGCTATTAAACTTTTAAGAAAGCACTTTTACCTTGCTGTTTACCTTGCTGTATAGTTTAAAAATCTAGCGCAATGGGGCTTAACGATCCCTTAACTGCAAAGTGTTTAGTCATCTCGTAGCAATGCTAAAACCTATACTATTTTTTTTGTAGGTTTTTCCACAGCAGTTTACTTATATTATCAATAAAGCTTGGGTCTTCTTCTTTCATCGTAAGTAAAATCTGCTTATTCATTTGTGTTTTATTTTGAGCGTAAATCCAACGATTTTTATTAAACTGCTGGGCAAACTCAAGTACACCCGCTTGTAGTTCGTCGTTATTTGCAAACACAGCTTCAACTACTTTGTTCTCTAGCAACTGCTGTGCACCAACCCGCTCTCCTGACATAGCTAGGCGATTAAAGAATGTTTGCGAAATTGCTTTATTAATTATAGGAAACATCGATGGAACAAACGGCACCATTACATCCACTTCAGGAAAACAAAAAAAGCCTTTGTCTGATTTCATAAATCTAAAGTCGCACGCACACGCAAGTACAGAACCATTACCATAGGTATGCCCGTTTAACGCAGCAATAATAGGCATAGGAAAAGTAACTATACGTTTAAATAAGTCACTTATTTGAATCATAAAGTCTGAAATTGCTGCAGGTAAAATACTTGGATTAGACATCCATTGAAGGTCGATACCCAATGACCAGTTTTTATCACTTGAAGACGTTAAAATAACTGACTTAATATTTTGTTCTGCTTCAATGTGGTCTAGGTGTAAATTAAACTCAGCCAAAAACGCTGGGTTGTGGCGGTTTTCAGCGGTATTCATGGTGAGTATAGCGATATTATTTTTAGTTGTTAGTTCTATTAAATTTGCCATTAAAACCTCTTTTAGCGCTTTTTAAGCTAATTTTAAGCGCTGTTCGTTACTTTTACATATCATAGTAATACTTTGCTTATAATTTATAAACCCGCTAATTAAAGCCACCCTTTTTGTTTAGCTATACGCGCAGCATCTATGCGGTTAGTGGCGTTTAATTTTGCAATGGCATCCGATAGGTAGTTACGCGTAGTCCCTTCGCTAATAAATAACTGCTTGGCTATGTCGCTTGTTTTAAGGCCATCGCTTGCAAGTTTAAGGGCTTTGCGTTCTTTATCGGTAAGTGGATCTGCGTCGTCTAATGCATTAATAGCAAGCTCTGGGTCAATTACCTTTTGTCCCTGCATTACTTTTTTAAGCGCATTTATTAACTCTTCACTTGGTGCTTCTTTTAAAATAAAACCTTTTACGCCAGTCGTAAGCGCTCGCCTAATATAACCCGCACGAGAAAATGTAGTCATAATAACCATTTTTATAGCAGGAAATTTAGCGGCTATTTTTTCGCTAAGCTCTATACCATTCATGGTTGGCATTTCTATATCGGTTAAAATTATATCGGGATGCAAATCACTATCAAGCGCCTCAATTGCATTAAGTGCATCTTGCCCGTTACTTGCTTGACCAATAATCTCAATATTAAAATCAAGCCCTAACAATGCTGCTACTGCGTCGCGTACAAGCGCCTGATCTTCCACTAAATATACTCTGATCATTATAAATCCTTAGCTGTAATTGGAAGCACTACTTTTAAAGTAAAATTATCGCCACAGGCAAATACTGCACTGCCATTTAGTTGCTCTGCTCGCTCTTTAATACCATTTAGGCCATTGCCCGAATTCAATGTACTGCACGGACCATGGTCAATTACGGTTATAAGTAACTGCTGCGCTGTTTGTTCTATATTTATTTCGCAATTTTTTGTATTGCTATGGCGTAATAAGTTAGTAACTGCCTCTTTAATTACAAGGCCTGCTATACCCTCTACTTTAGCGGGCAGAGCATTTAAAACCACATTAAATGAAACGTTAAATCCTTGCTCTATTAACCTTTGCTTTAACTGTGCTACTTGGCTGACAAGATTAAGCTGTTTTAAATCACTTACGGCGCTTCTTACATCGCTAAGTAACTGCCTTGCCAAATCGGCCACTTGTGCAATTTCGCTATTTGCTTGAGCGTAGCGCTCTCCTTGGTTTAATTTATTAGCAAGCTCAGCTTTTAAAGCAATAGATGAAAGTGAATGACCTAAAATATCATGCAAGTCGCGAGCTATTCGTTCTCGCTCTGCAATAGCTGCTAATTGCTCTAGTTGGTTAGCGCTTTCTTGTTCGCGCTTTTTGTATAAGCTTTCTCTTTTTGCTGCAATACCGTAACTAAATAATGTGGCGCATAGAATCAAAGCAACGCCTAAAAAGTATTGAACCTTACCTATATCACCAATATATGTGCTTAATAAAACCGTGAATATAATTGCGATCGCAGCATAAATCCTTTGACGGGAGCTGTAAGAGTAGCCTGCTATATAGGCTACGAAACCAAATAAAGTAGGCGTACCTGTGGTGTAAAAAGTAGCGCAAAAACAAATTAAGAGCATGGCTACAAATAACTTAGTCACCCCTGCGCTTTTACAGTTTATTGCTTTTACATACAAAAGAATAAAAGCAATATAGAAGGCTAAAGACATAACAATTTGGTTAACGGTAAAGCTCGAAAAATTAATTATTAGCGGGAGTAAATAAAAGCCGGTAAAAATTAAATGTCCATATTTCCAAAAACCTTTATCGCTTTGTTGAGAAAAGCTGCTTAACGAGCTCATACTAATACCTCTGGCATATTATTTTTACTTATAGCACTATTTTTATTAATAAATATAAATAACATAAAAATGCATACCAGTATAAAGCAATCTGCGTACGTAATAGTAAAACTTAACGCCTCTAGCACTTCATTAATAGTTAAGCTGATTAAAATTAAAGAATTCATAATTACCTCCTGTTGAGTAAGGTAACTATGCCCGCGTACAAAAATAATAAGAGTGTGAAGTGTCATCAACTTTAATGACTTTTGTCATGCGGTAAAAAATTCATCTTAAGAATTTTTAAGCAATGTTAATATATTCAAAAAGTACAACAAGGAAACTAAATGCAGCCTCAGCAACAAAGTTTAATTTATTTACACATAGCGGTATTACTTTTTGGCGGGACCGCTCTATTTGCCAAACTTATTGGTTTAAATGCTTTAGATATTACCGTTTACAGAACTGCAATTGCAGGAATGGCTATTTTAGCCATGCTTTATTTTCAAAAAAAACAAATTAAACTCAACAAACCTAAAGACTATCTTATTGCGTTATTTTTAGGTGTTGCGGTGGGTATTCACTGGGTTACCTATTTTGCTGGTATGCAAATGGCCGGTATAACTATTGGAATGCTGGCATTTTTTAGCTACCCCGTAATGACGGTGTTTTTAGAACCCTTATTTAATAAAAGCAGGCCAAAAGCAAAAGATATAATAAGTGCAGCGGTGGTTGTTTTAGGTATTTACTTATTAGTACCAAGTGCAAACTTGGGCGATGATGTAACCCTAGGTGTAATAACAGGTGTGATATCAGCATTGTTTTTTTCAATAAGAAACATTACTCATAAGCGCTACTTTAGCCAATATGGCGGGCCGCAAACGATGTTTTATCAAACCTTAGTGGCAAGCATTATGTTGTGTGCATTTATAGAAGTACCAGTGTATGAGGTTAGTAATCATGACCTGATTTTAATTGCTGTAGCGGGTGTTATATTTACAGCTACACCGCACTCGTTATTTGCAGCAAGTTTAAAGCATTTATCAGCGGCAACTGCGGGGTTAATTTCTTGCTTGCAGCCACTTTATGGCACCATACTGGCTATAGTAATTATTCATGAACGTCCTACTGTTATGACGTTAGTTGGTGGAGCACTCATAGTGAGTGCCGCTTGTTTTGAAACGTGGTCAATCACTAAAAAGGCTCGACAATGAAAGTATTTGCACACCGTGGTGCCAGTGGGGATTTTCCTGAAAACACCAAAAGCGCTATTTTAGAAGCGTTAAAAGTAGGTGTTGATGGTATTGAAGTAGATATTCAAAGTTCCTTCGATGATTACATGGTAATACACGATTCATGGCTTGATAGAACCACCAGCGGTAAAGGCAGGGTGAGTAACTTTACCGCTCATGAGCTCTCTAAGCTTGATGCTGGAAATGGTGAAAAAATTCCTACTCTTCAGCAGCTGTTTGATTGGAATAACAATAAATCTTTATTAAATATTGAGCTTAAACACACGTTTGCACTAGAAAGGTTTGTGGCTCTATTAGAACAAAACATTGAAGCTAAAAAAATATCGAAAACCAATATTTTAGTATCATCGTTTGATCATCATCAACTACAGTGGCTTAAAAACAAGCTACCATGGCTTAAAATAGGCGCCCTTACTTCTTCTATTCCAATTAACTATGCAAAGTTTGCTAGTGATTTAAACGCTTATAGCGTACATGCAGATAAAACCTTTATAAATAAGGCCTTTGCAGAGGATGCAAAAAAAAGAGGCCTAAAGATTTATGCTTATACAGTCGATAGGGAAGAAGATATAGCGCTAATGCTTGAGTATGGCATAGACGGAATTTTTACAAATTACCCAGCGCGAACCAAAGCTTACTTGTTGTCGTTACAAAAAGGCTAACTTACATTCCCCTCACTTAAATAACAATCGTAGGGCTTGAGCATAATGAGTGGTTTCATGAAAATTTATAACTATATAGAGCAAACATTCTTTTTTACGTTAACCCGTAAAATAGTCGGTAATTTAAGTTTTGTATTATTGTTCCAAGCAATTACGTTATTTTGGCTGCATCAGAGTTTAAGCGAACAACAGCAAAGTACAGGGCTATTTTGGCTGCTTACGCTTGTGATTATATCTGGTTTTATTTTTACTCTTTTTTATATGCGTTTTTTAATTGTTCGCCCTGTTACTGCTATGCGCGATACTTTGATAGAAATAAACCAACAAGATGCAAATTTAGCAGCAAAACTTCCCCACTTTTCGTATGACGAATTTAAAGATTTAAGTTCACAATACAATATATTTACTGCCCATTTAAGTGAGTTACTCAGCACAACATATAACAGTGCTCAAGCGAGTGCACACAGCAATACACAAGTCACTGAATCAATGAAAAATACTGAGCAATCAAGTGAGCAACAAATACAGTTAAGCCACAGTATTATTAATGCCAGTATGCAAATAACCCAAAGCTTACAAGACATAGTAAATAATACAGATAGCGTACATAACGTTAATAATGAACACCTTAACTTTGTAAAACTATCTGCGTCAGAACTCGCTGCTTTAGTAGAGCAGGTAAAACTTATTACTAATATGCTAGGTAGCTTTTCAAATACAATTGCGGGACTAAAAGAGAACAGTGAAAACATTCGTAGTATTTTAAAAATGGTTGAAGAGTTTTCTGATCAAACTAATTTGTTAGCCCTCAACGCCGCAATAGAAGCAGCTAGAGCGGGTGAAGCAGGCAGAGGATTTGCCGTAGTTGCAGACGAAGTACGCACGCTTTCAATAAAGGTAAGTGGCGCAACTAGGCAGATTAGCGACTTTATAAATCAGATGAATGATTTGGTAAACGAGACAAATAAAGAGTCTGAGCAATTAATGACTCACTCTAATAACGCACAAAGCTCAATTAGTGCAACCTGTGATGGCTTTACTAAAATGCTTAGTGAGTTTGAGCACAACCAGCAGCAGCTGCAACAAATAGCCAGTGCTGTACATTTGCTTGAGGGCACCCAAAGTACGACTCACCAATCGGTAGAGCAAATCGTAGCTTTAGGGGAGCAAGCTAAACAACAAATAGATACGGCATTAGCCGATAGCGAGCAATCTCAACAGCTAAGCTTACAAACCCAACAACAGTTAAAGCGCTTTGTGCACTAAGAAGCGTTTTCGGGCTCAGAGAAATATGGTAAATTACGCAGCTATTAATTTAAGTGTGTAAAGCGTGTGAGCAACCCTACCCCAGACTATGAAAAATTAGCCCTGCAAATAAAAACCTGGGGGCAAGAGCTTGGCTTTAGCGAAGTGGGCATTACTGATATTGACTTATCTAAGCACGAAGCCCAATTGCAACGTTGGCTTGATGCAGGCTACCACGGCTCGATGGATTATATGGCTGCCCACGGTATGAAACGCGCCCGCCCTGCTGAATTAGTGCCTGGTACACAGCGTGTTATATCCGTAAAAATGAATTATCTCCCTCCCGATGCTGGCTTTGCAAAAACCTTAAAAAATAAAGAAAAAGCATATATAAGCCGCTATGCATTAGGTCGTGATTACCATAAATTAATGCGTAATCGTTTAAAAAAACTCGGCCAAAAAATAGAGCAAGAAGTTGGCGAGTATGGCTTTAGACCCTTTGTAGATTCAGCCCCTGTACTTGAGCGTCAACTTGCCGAAAAAGCCGGCTTAGGGTGGCGTGGTAAGCATTCGTTATTAATTAACCAAGAAGCTGGGTCGTGGTTTTTTTTAGGCGAGCTATTTATTGATTTACCTCTACCAATTGATGCAGAAAACACCTTTGAAGGCTGCGGAAAATGCGTTGCTTGTATTACTCTTTGCCCAACAGGTGCAATTGTAGAGCCCTACGTTGTTGATGCACGTAAATGTATATCGTATTTAACCATAGAACACCAAGGGCCAATACCAGAGCAGTACCGTTCTTTATTAGGTAATCGTGTTTATGGTTGTGATGATTGTCAGTTGGTATGTCCTTGGAATCGTTATGGACAAATAACTGACGAAAATGATTTTCATCCTCGCACTCAATTAAAAGATAAAGATTTACTTGAGCTGTTTGCCTGGGATGAGCCTACATTTTTAAAAAATACCGAAGGCAGCCCTATTCGTCGCATTGGTCACGAACGTTGGTTACGTAATTTAGCAGTTGGTTTAGGTAATGCAGAGTTCAGCCCCGCTATTATTAATGCCCTACAAGATAAAAGCCAAATATGCAGCGAACTTGTTTTAGAGCATATTGAATGGGCACTTGCTCAGCAAAACGATAAACAACGATTACAAATTCGTAAAACAGCTAGGTTAATTAGAATTGTAGAAAAAGGCTTACCAAGGGATGCATAGCACCGCTTAAGTAAACCTTTATATTGCGAAGTAACTAGTTTTTCAAAAGTAACGATAGATCTTGTTCTATCTCTGTAAAGGCTGCTTTGACTTGTTTAACAGACTCTTCTCTTGCTACTGAGTTTTGGATAGTTTCATCTACTTTTTTATAAATAAACACCTCCTGATCTTCATCCAGTCCCATTGATGGGATACGTTCTTCGAGCTCTTCTTGTAACTGTTTAAACACTTTTTCGTTGTTTTGACGGTTTTCATTCAACAAGCTAATTAAGCTATGAAACTTACTATGAACAGTACTTGCTACGGCATTAAGTTTCGCTCGTTGTGATTCAAGCATTTTCTTGGTCATAATGGCGCGTAGCTGCTGCTCGGTAACACTGACAATAAAACATACGTGGTCGCGTATACGACCATGCTTATCAGGGTCATGATCGGGCATATTTAAAATGAGTAAGCTAATCAATTCATAGTTAACTAAAATTCGGTGCGAAAACTCATGTAAGCGCCCTTTGTTTTTCAGCATTTCAAATAGCTCCACCACAATAGGTGAACACACGCCGTTTAGTGCAAAGTGGCTAATTTCATTATTTTCTCTAAATTCTACATTGCTTTGTAAATCAAAAGACTGCAGACAATCTACAAGCGCTTTACCTAGCTCTTGAGGATCGTTAATAAAGCCTATGTTTTCAACGTAGTTAACTATTTGCCCCATTTCACTGCTATTGGCCATTGCATTAAATGCAGTTGATGTTGCATCTTCAACTTGCTTTTCTAGACTTTGCTTTTCAACGAGTACTTGATTTAAATTTTTAAGCTTAGATTTAAGTTCGTCATGGCCAAAAGGTTTTACAATATAATCTTCTGCGCCAACAGAATAGCCTTCCATGCGTTCTTCAACAGTGCCGCGAGCAGAAACAAACATAACAATAATGTGTGCGGTATTTGGATTTGCTTTAAGTGCTTTACATACTTCATAGCCGTTCATTTGCGGCATACTTACGTCGAGTAATATAACCTGAGGCATATAACCTTCAACCATGTTTAAACACTCAGGACCATTTGTTGCTACTTGTAATTCAAAATCAAGCTCCTCTAAAATTTCCTCAATAATTTCAAGGTTAAAGGGTTCGTCATCAACGGCAAGTATTTTAGTTAAGGCCATAATTTATCATCCATTCAAATTCTTTAAAAAGTTATTTGGTATGCCAAAAAACAATTAATTAGTGTGTTGTATTAACTGATCTTCAGCTAAATGCTCGTCTAAGTTTATTTCTAATGGCACTTGTATAGATATAGTTGCACCACCATTTTCGTTGTTACGTGCAGTGATTTCACCTTGGTGTAAAGATACAAACTCTCTACACAATGCAAGGCCTAACCCTGTGCCACCAGCACCACTATTTGTTTTACTGCTTTGCACAAACTTAGTAAAAATATGCTCCAACTCATCTTCTGGTATACCGACCCCATTATCGGTAACCTCTATAGTAGCAAGCTTATTATCTGACTCTAAATTTACCCGTATTTTACTTTTAGGTTCGCTAAATTTAAGTGCGTTACCTAGTACGTTTCGAAGTAACTGGTTTATTTGCTCTTCATCACATTGTGCAATTACAGGTAATGGCTGTGCGGTAAATATAATCTCAATTTCTTTTTCCATTGCCGTACCAGACACATCATCAATACTTGTTTTAATAATATTCGCTAAATTATAGGGACGAGGGTTAAATGGAAACTTGCCTACATCTAGCTTAGATAGGTCGAGTAAATTATTTAGTAACGACAGTAAACGCTCACCACTACTCTCTATTCGCGATAAATACTTAATGAGTTTTTCTTTTGCAAAATCTCCAGCTTCTAATTTACTTAAACCAAAACGAGAAAAGCTTAAAATAGAGTGCATAGGTGTTCGAAGTTCATGCGACATGTTTGCTAAAAATTCTGATTTACTTAAGTTTGCAGCCTCAGCCACATTTTTAGCATGCTCGAGTTGTGAAGTACGTGCTCTTACTTGCTCTTCAAGAACATCTTTTGCTTCAAGTAATAAATCCTCTTTTTGCTTAAGATGGGTTACATTTTTAAATATGACCGCAAGTGCTATTTCGCCATGGTGATCTATCTCATTAAAAGAGCCAACTAAGGGTATATAACCTCCTGCTGTTTTAGATAAACGTAAATCGCAGCTAAATTGTCGATTACTATTTAATGTCGAAATCTTATCTTTAATACCTAAAATTGAATCATCATCTAAAAAATCAAATACTGATTTACCTTCGAGTTCATTAAACGGTAAGTTAAATAGTCTCAAGCAAGCATCATTAGCTTCTATCACTCTACCGCACTTTTCAAATAACATAATTGCATCGGGCGTATGTTTATAAATAACCTGAAGTAGGCTGTCTTTTTCAATTAGGGCATCAACCGTATCTTGTAGCCTTTCTACAAGCTCTGCGTTATGACGTTTTAATAACTCTGTTTGCCATAATTTATGTATTGATTGTAATAGTGAGCTATCGTTTAAAGGTTTAATAAGTACGTCTTCTACACCTTGACGAATTGCGTCGATCATTGAAACTTGATCAGGGCGTGAGGTAAATAACAAACAACGACAATGCGGTTGGGTTACTTTTAAATTTGAAAAAATTCCTAAACCTGTTCCGTCATCTAAAATAAAATCGCTTATCAGTATATCTATTTGCTTTTCTTTACTAATTTCTAAAGCTTCTGCGGAGGTTGTTGCAGTATGAGTCTCGATATGAGCACCGATTAAGCTATTTTTCATTTTTTCGAGACGTTCAGGAACATGGTCGACGAGTAAAATAGTAGGTAATTGCAAAATATGGTTAGAGCCTAATTCTAATAGGCTCTCTAAAAGAGAAGTAATTTCTTTATTAGAAAAAAATGGGTAGACCACGGTTGCGTCAGGCGCAATATGATTTAGCTCGCTAAACGCAGTTAGTTGTTCACCGCTTTGTGCTTTTGGCGCAAGCAGCATAAAGCGCTCTTGCGCTACTTCGCTTACAAGCGGTTTTATAGAATCAACAGGCACACCATGGGCAACAACAACTAAGTCGTAATCGCCTATATTGGTATACATGTCTAGCATGCTGAAATGAATTAATTCGACCTCACACCCTATTAATTCTAAAAGCACTTTCACACGCATCGCGATGACACTACTACTATCAATAATTAATATTTTTCGAATCATCAAGCCACACTTCAAATTAATAAACTTAATATCCTAATAGCGTAGTCTATTTTTATTTAATTGGCATAAAGCCCTATCGTTATTTTGTAAAAAAATATTACAAGCTTTCAAAAAACAGTTTATTTAAGATGCTTTCCAAAAATAGTCAGGCTGTAGGGCTTGTTATCCATTATGGCAACGCTTGGTAACTCGCCCCATATTTCAAAATCAAAATGCTTAAATAATTTAACACTGGGTAAATTATGACTAAAAATAAAACCAAGCAATACTTTAATATTTAATTGCTTAGCTTGTGTTTGAGCAAATATCATTAGCTTTTTACCAAGCCCTTTACCTTGTGCTTTACGGGTAATGTAAATGCTCATCTCTACTGTGCCATCGTAAGCAGGACGCCCATAAAACGATTTATAACTTACCCAAGCAAGTACTTGGTTATTTTCGCAGTAAACATAAATAGGCCTTTTATCGTTATGGCTATTAAACCAGTCACGCTTTTCGTCAACAGTAACTTCTTCGGTATCTGCAGTTACCATTCGCCCTGCAATGGTTTCGTTATAAATGGCTACAATTTCATTAAGATCATCAATAGTTGCTAAACGGGTTGTCATAGGTCATTCAAAGGTTGATCAATTTGTTTCATATTAGCGTATGATTATCCAATCAAACAATTGAAAAGTTTAGGTAATGTAATGCTAAAAAAAATTATAATAGGATTAATGGCTTTATTTATTAATGCCCCACTCCACGCTGAAACATCATCAACTATTAACCAAACCTCTACCCAAGACTGTCAAGATTTTACCAATGTCGATGTTCGAAAGCTTCGCTCAAAAGAATCTATTAATTTATGCCAATTTAAAAATAAGCCTTTATTAATAGTAAACACGGCAAGCAACTGTGGTTTTACACCCCAATTTAAAGGCCTTGAAGCGCTATATCAACGATACAAAGAACAAGGCTTAGTCGTATTAGGGTTCCCTTCTGATGATTTTTTTCAAGAAGAGGATAGTGAAAAAGAAACTGCAAAAGTATGCTTTGTAAATTATGGTGTAACCTTCCCTATGTTTGCTACAAGCGAAGTGCGTGGTAGTAAAGCGAACCCAATTTTTAAATATTTGAATGAGCAAACTAGCTCTCCAAATTGGAACTTTTATAAGTATTTAGTGTCTGCTGATCGTGAGACGGTTTTACGGTTTAACAGCAAAGCAGCACCTGATTCAGAACAAATGATTGCTGCAATTGAAACTGTGCTTTCTGATAAATAAGTTTATACTGGTACAATTAGTTGAAACTAACTAGAATGATATTTTAATTCGGTTAAAAAAACACCACACTATACTCGGGAGATTTTATGACAGTAGCAAGCGCACGACATATACTTGTAGACAGTGAAGCACAATGCTTAGACTTAAAAACAAAAATTGAGCAAGGCGAAGACTTTGCTGAATTAGCCAAAGCGCATTCAAACTGCCCATCAGGTCAAGATGGCGGTGCTCTTGGTGAGTTTGGTCCTGGTATGATGGTTCCAGAGTTTGATAAAGTTGTGTTTTCAGCTCCAATTAACCAAGTACAAGGCCCTGTGCAAACTCAATTTGGTTATCATTTACTTGAAGTTACTAGCCGTTCAGAATAAATTTAACTGTATCGTAAGTAACGTTTTATAAAAGCCGCTTATGCGGCTTTTTTATGGAGTAATTATGCAATTAATTGGTTCTGTACCTTCACCTTACGTGCGCCGAATTAGAATTTGGGCACAACAAAACAACTGTAAACTAGAGCTTGTGAGTCTTGATATATTTTCTGAGCAAGATCGCCCTACTATGGCCAGTAAAAATCCAGCTCGAAAGATTCCCATTCTGGTAGATGGCGACTTAACACTTAGTGACTCTAATTCTATATTGCGCTATTTACTTGAAAAAACAGGTCAACCAAAACTAACGTGGCCGCAAGAGCACTTACTTACGACTATAAATGCCTGTAACGATTCGCTAGTAGAAATGTTGCTATGTGAACGCTCTGGATTTGACACCAAAAGCGATAAACTCTTTTTTAATTTGCAAAACGAACGAATTGAACAAACATTAAGCTTTTTAAATACCCATTTAAGCGATGAAGAATTTAAAAGCTGTGAATACCTCAACATCAGTTTATACTGCCTGCTTGATTGGATTTGCTTTCGTGAATTAACTGACTTTAGTCAGTATTCAGAGCTTGTTGCTTTTCATAAGCAATATGGCAAGCGTCAAGCAGCAATAGATACTAATCCTCGTCACTAATTTAAAAAGGTAAACACATGAGCGATATCGAAATTGAATCACAACTAGTTAACTTTGTAGAAAAAGTACGTGTTAGCGAAGTAATTTGGGCACTTGGTGCAGAAGATAATGGCTTTGTAGTGTGCGATTCTAACCAATTTGACGAAACTGACGTACTACTGCTTTGGGAAAGTGAAGAAGCAGCTAAAGCGCAATGTAAAGAAGAGTGGAAAGACTACAGCCCTGTAGAAATAAATCTTGATGAATTTTTAGATGCATGGGTTGAAGATTTAAATGAAGATAACGCACTTGTTGGCATTAACTGGAATGATGACCAAGTATGTACAGAGATTGAACCTACTGGTTTAGCTCGCGCATTAAGTGAATAATACTTTATACGCTTTATTTTAAGAGCGGATAAAACCCGACTAGCATCTACTGCTAGTTGGGTATAAAATAAAACACATCATTATTTTCAAGGTATTACGTTGAAAACCCATCTTGGTCGCCGGCCCTTTTCAGCCATGGAACTGCACACTCTTTATAATGGATATATATACGGTGATTTTAAAGTTGCACGTGAGCAACCAAAACACTGGCATTTTTGGCTTCCTCTAATTGCATACTACAGTGGTGCATATAGCGATGAAATTGGCTATCTAACGCTTGATGATCTGTCCCTTGAAAAAGATGTCTTATGTTTTAATTTTCATACTCACGGTAAGATAAAACCTCGCTTAGTTCCAGTGCATCAGGCACTTATAGATGCCGGGTTTAATGAATATTTAGCATTCATAAAATCACAAAATCAACAACGATTAATGTTCGACTTACCCGCTAAAACTGGCAGATACAGTGAAAAAGTCCGTATTTGGTTTTCAGGTGAAGGTGAGCGAGCCGGCTATTTACAAAAGTGTGATATACCAAACGTTGATCAACTCGGTATGAAAACAGCCATAAGCAGCCTTCGTCTTAACTTTGAGCAACAAGTGCGTATACATGCTCTGCAAGCCAACTCTAAAGACGCCTTTAATTATCTCATGGGATTTAACGAATACCCACATAATGAATTTAAGGACGTGCTTTTATTAAATAACGTGATCCAAAAAATACGTATTATTAACTCACACCTGCATTGGCAGCGTTTTATAACACGCGAAAGCCACTGACAAACTTTGTTACTATTTCCCCTTAAAGTCATCGTTATAATCAATTACTCTATTAAAAAAAACTGTTAGGATATCTAACCCCCTAATAATATGAGCATAAAAAAGCCTATTTAGGGTAGTTTCTAACAACAACAATCTAGGGATCACTATGTTTCTTAAAAGCCTCTTAACAGTGAGCGTTGCTTTGGCAATGGGTGCTGCAAACGCTAACGAATTCGTTATTGAAAAACTCGCAAAACCAAGTTCACAACAGGTATCGTTAACACTCGATCCGAGCCAAGATACATTCACAGGGATGACTGAGATTTCCCTAGAAGTACTAAAACCAACAAAATACATTGAATTAAATGGCGTAGCTTACGCTGTTAAAATGGCGCAACTGCTTGGCGACGAAAACTGTGACTTAAACAACGAAATGCTTAAAACAGGTAAAGTTAAATTTAGCTGTGATGAGCAAATTCAACCAGGTAAATACACCCTTAAAGTTGATTTTTCAGCGCCATATAACCGTCAAAGTGTTGGTTTATACAAAACGTTAGACCAAGGCACACCTTACTTATTTACTCAATTTGAAATGAGTGATGCACGCCGTGCATTTCCTGTTTTTGATGAGCCAAGTTACAAAATTCCATTTCAGTTAACGATTACCGCGCCTACATCACAAAAAGTATATTCAAATACGCCAGAACTAAAAACAACGGTTGATGGCGATATGACCACACACTTTTTTGATAAAACGCCGCCAATTCCTTCATACTTAGTCGCGATGGCTGTTGGCCCATTTGAAGAATTAGATATTAAAGGCATGCCAATTCCTGGTCGTGTAATTACCCCTCAAGGTAAAATTCACTTAGCCCAATACGCAAAAGAAAACATGCCAAAAGTACTGGGCGCACTTGAAGCGTATTTTGGTATTCCTTACGTTTACAAAAAATTAGACTCAGTAGCGGTACCAGAGTTTCCATTTGGCGCAATGGAAAACTCAGGCTTAGTAACCTACCGAGAAGATATTTTATTAGTTGATTTAGCTGCAGCAACACGCAGTAAAAAACAGCGTAATGTATCAATTATTGCTCATGAACTTGCTCACCAATGGTATGGTAATTTAGTAACCATGAAATGGTGGAACGACTTATGGTTAAACGAAGCATTTGCTAGCTGGATGGCTGCAAAAATTACTAAGCAGCTTAACCCTGAGTTTGAATCGCACTTAGACCTGCCACAAAACAACGTAATGGCACTTGATGCACGCCTAAGCACCAAGCCTATTCGTAAGCCAATTAAAACCGAAGCCGACATTATGGACGGTTTAGGTCTTGCTTACAGTAAAGGTAGTTCAGTACTTGCTATGGTTGAAAACTGGATTGGCGAAGATGCATTTCAAAAAGGTATTCAAAGCTACTTAAAAGAGTTTTCATATAAAAATGCTGAAGCGGCCGACTTATGGGAAGCACTTGGTAAAGCGTCAAATAAAGACGTAGCGAGTGTTTTAAAATCGTTTATTGAGCAATCTTCTTTCCCACTAGTTAAAGTAACTCAACAAGGTAGCAAAGTAACTATTTCACAAAGCCGCTTTGTAAACGCAGGCGTTGATGCGCCAGAGCAGTTATGGAATGTACCGGTGGCAATTAAATATGGTGCTGGCGATAAAGTGAAAACAGCAAACGTATTACTTAATAAACAAAGCCAAACACTAGATTTAGACTTTGAACCAGAGTGGATTTATCCCGACCAAGGTGCATTAGGCTACTACCGCTGGGTAATGGATGATGCACAATTTAGCGCACTTGTTAAAAAGGCGCCAAGCGTACTGAGTGACCGTGAACGCTTAGCGTTACTATCTGCTACTGATGCGCTACTTGATGCTGGTGTTATATCTGCTGCTAAGTTAATGCAAACACTTGAAGTGTTCGTAAGCGATAGCCACCCTCGCGTAGCAAATACCGCACTAGGTTACTTAGTGTCGCAACAGCGCACTTTTAAAGACGATAGCAATAAAGACCTATGGCCTGAATTTATTCGCGGTGCAGTAACGCCTGCTGCTAAAAAATATGGTTTAGAAGCAAAAGCGGGTGAAGATGGTGCTATTGCACAACTTCGTGCAGCCGTTGTATCACGCTTAGGTTTTGATGGTGAAGATCAAAATGTCATCAATAAAGCCAAAGAACAAACGCAGGTTTATTTAAATGATCCACAAAAGGTAGACCCATACTTAGCGGGTACGTACTTAACTCTTGCTGCTTTTCATGGTGACAAAGCGCTGCTTGATCAATTCATGACAACGTTTAAAACGACTAAAGATCCGCAAGTACGCACAAACATGCTTGCAGCTATGGGCTTTTTTGGTAAACCTGAGTTACAAAAAGCGGTATTAGCTTATAGCTTAACGGATGAAGTAACGGCATCTGACATGCGTACTATTTTGTCAGGTCAAAGTTACACAGATGAGCGCCAAGCATTATTTATTGATTGGGTTTACAGTAACTACGATAAAGTAACAGCAAGCTTACCGCCGTTCTTTATACCTAACTTGCCGTACTTTACAACTGCAAGCTGTGATGCAGAAAGTTTAGCGACAACAAAAACCTTCTTTAACGAAAAAGTAGCTGATGTAGCTGGTTACGCTCGTACATTAAGTAAGCTTGAAGAAAGCACAAACGATTGTATCGCGCTTAAAACACGTGAACTTGAATCGGTTAATAGCTTTTTAAAAAGTAAGTAATTATTAGGTTTATTGAGCTATAAAAAAACAAAAGCCGCTGAAAATAAATTCAGCGGCTTTTTACGTTTATATTTTTGCTTTATTAATTACCAATAATCATAGTTAGCTTGGCTATAAAATCTTTGGCTGCTTGCTCAGAATTTATTTTAAACGCAACACCGTAGTGAATAGGTTGAGCGCTTTTAAAAATGCGCGTAGGAAAGCGTGTCATCTCACTGCTATGGAAGTACCCTTGCGCACGCGTCACGCCATCGATATCATTAAAATCATCGCTAAACACTTCAAATGCTGGGCGAATTACTATTTTACCCTTGCCGCTTTCGCTGTGGGTATAAAATGCTTCTTTAGAGTTTACTAACATGTACTCTGCAATATTTTTAATCTTAAAATTACTTCTGCACTGTAATTTAATGAGCTGTTCTGTCAGCTCGTCTGCACTATAAGCCACGTGTAATCCCTATTAGTTAATTTGCGTATTAGATTAACGCATACACACAATAAAATCTGAATTTATTTGTCTGCTTCACTTTGTTATATCACATACAAAAGCGAGTTTTTCATTGTTGTAACTCATTCTTGTTATATTTGTTTCGCAGTAGGTGCTTAAATTAAGCCATTGCGATACTTCATCACTTCCATCAAGTTTACGCTGATAAACGCGGTTTTTAATAGCATAAGCAATGGTCGCATTATCTTTTAAAATAAAATCTTGAACTTGAGCCGGTAACCTTAATAGGTCTTCAACTTGTTTATCTTGTGGATTAAAACTCGCTAAAATGTGTTGCTCGTTTTTAGTGTAGCTAAATAAAAATGCAGCCATTAAGTTGTTATAAATAAGCGTTCGGCCAATATTACTGGCAGCTATTTCCCCCTTCGCTTGTGCAACAGAAGTATATTGAAGCGTGTGAGGCTTTCCTAAAATAAACATCACTAAATCATTTTGGACACCCCATGCATGGTATCCAACAGGTTCAATCCAATCAAAAATACGACGTGGCGCATCTTCATTTTTGAGTGGGTATTGCCACAATTTTTGCTTACCGTCAGCTTCTACAACAATCGCTGATATCGCATCACCACTTGGCATAACTGTTGGTGAGTATTCGCTTACGGGAGAGTTAGTTATATTGGTAACTTTTTTTGACGTGAAATCATAATAAGCAATATCAGTTTGGCTTTGCCCTTTATTAAATACTTCATGAGTAAAGTATAAACCTGTACTTGTTAAGTGCGGTTGGTTGTTATAACTATTTTTATCGCTCACAATACTAACTTGTACCCCGAAAGGTGTATTTAAATCAGCAAGTAATACTTGGCTTTTTGGCATGCTAGCCTGCACCACTATTGGGCTCAGCGCTGCTATAGAAAATAATCCAAGTAATGGTTTAATAAGTTTCATGCTTTCTCTCGTTTTAATTTTAAGCACCTCATGATAACGTTATTTGCTGATGGCGTCACTTGAGCTAAGTCAGTCAACTCTTAAGATACCCAAACGACTTAAAATAATGTTAAGTTTAGTCTGGTTATAAAACCTGGTCCTAAAAAAGAGAATTAACATGTCAGCTAAAAATCCTATTATTGCGATTACGGGTTCATCTGGTGCGGGTACAACCACCACAACGAATGCAATTAAACATATTTTCCGTAGCCTTAATATTCAAGCGGCTTTTGTCGAAGGAGATAGCTTTCATCGTTACACTCGCCCCGAAATGGATAAAAAAGTTCGAGAAGCACAACAAGAAGGTAAACATATTAGTTACTTTGGCAGAGAGGCCAATGACTTTGGCGCTTTAAAAACGCTGTTTGAAAACTATAGCGAAACAGGTCAAGGAAAGTTACGCCGCTACTTACATACCTTTGATGAAGCCGTTCCGTACAATCAATTACCAGGTACATTTACACCTTGGCAAGATCTTGACCATAATACTGACATTTTGTTTTATGAAGGGTTACACGGTGGTGTTGTTGATCAAGATGTAGACGTTGCAAAGCATGTCGATTTATTAATAGGCATGGTTCCAATTATTAACCTTGAATGGATTCAAAAATTAATACGCGATACATCCGAACGAGGCCATTCTCGCGAAGCGGTTATGGGCTCTATTGTGCGCAGTATGGATGACTATATAAATCATATTACCCCGCAGTTTTCTCGTACCCATATTAATTTTCAACGCGTGCCGACCGTTGATACATCAAACCCATTTAGCGCCAAAGATATTCCATCTCTTGATGAAAGCTTTGTAGTTATTCGCTTTAGGGGGATTGATGATGTTGATTTTCCTTATTATTTACGGATGATCGAAGGCAGTTTTATGTCTCGTATTAATACGCTTGTAGTACCAGGGGGCAAAATGGGCTTAGCTATGGAGCTGGTTCTTACTCCACTTATTAAAGATATTATTTTGAAAAAGCGTGCACTGGAAAACTTAGCACCTTTGGATATACCTATTTAACTCCTCTTCTAAGATTGAGCTCTCTCACGTACACTGCTGATTTTAGTAACAATAAGGGACATTGTGTTGTACTCATTAAAAATTATTGTGGGTTCTAAAAACCCTGTAAAAATTAACGCGGCTAAACATATTTTTGCAATGTATTTCCCTGAACATGAAATTGATTGCCAAGGTGTTGATGCCCTATCCAATGTGCCAGATCAACCTATTGGCGAAGAAGAAACACGTGTTGGCGCACAAAACCGTGTTAATTATTGCAAAGAGCATTACCAAGCTCACTACTACGTGGCAATGGAAGGCGGTGCAGAGCAATTTAGCTATGGTGCAGCAACGTTTGCTTACGTAGTTATTGATAATGCCTTAAATCAGGTTGTAGGGCGCAGCAGCAACCTCCCCTTGCCTCAAGTGCTTTATAACGCATTACTTAACGGCGAAGAGCTTGGCGATGTAATGGACAAAGCATTTAATACCACCAACGTTAAACAAAAAGGGGGCGCTATTGGGTTACTTACAAACAATCACGCCACGCGCGAAAGCACCTATACACAAGCACTCACTTTAGCTATGGCGCCCTTTCTACACGTAGATCTCTACAGCCAAACAAATTAATTTAGGAAGTTTAATGAAATACAACTATGTATTGTTTGATGCAGACGAAACCTTATTTAGGTTTGATATTTTAGCGGGCATGACTCGCATGTTTAAAGCTTACAACGTAGATTTTAGCCAAGACGACTATATTCATTATCAAAAAACCAATAAGCAGCTGTGGGTTGATTATCAAAATGGCACTATTAGCGCAGATTACTTACAAGTAACACGCTTTAATGAATGGGCTTCAAAACTCAATGTGCCCGCAAAAGAGCTAAACGATGCTTTTTTAGATGCTATGGCGCAAATTTGCGAGCCATTACCTGGTGCTATTGAGCTTTTAAATAAACTTAAGCCAAATGCTCGATTAGGTATTATTACTAACGGATTTGCCCGCTTACAAACCGTACGCCTTGAGCATACTGGCTTAAAAGATATGTTTGAATGGTTAGTAATATCTGAACTTGTGGGTATAGCAAAACCAAATAAAGCGATTTTTGAGCACACATTTGAGCTAATGGGTAACCCAGATAAAAGCGAGATACTTATGGTGGGTGATACTGCTGCAAGTGACATACTTGGCGGCAACAATGCAGGTATTGATACTTGCTGGTTACAACACCCTGGTGAGCAATTAGCCGATGGAATAAAACCAACCTATACAGTAACTCATTTAAATCAGTTACAAGCTCTTTTAGAGTTATAATAGAGTAAATTTTACGCAAAAAAAATGACGCTAATTAGCGTCATTTTTTATAACTGTTTGTGAGCTGTTCTTTTACTGCTTTTAGGCTGGAGCTAACTCAAGACCGGGTGCAGGCATCGTCACAGGCGTTTCAAATGTTGCCCACTCCCATGCTGACTCTGTAGCCATAATTTTACGTAGTAATTTATTATTTAAATCATGACCCGATTTAAATGCAGTTACTTTACCCAAAAGGTTATGACCTGTCATAAACATGTCACCAACACAGTCTAATATCTTGTGCTTAACAAACTCATCGCTATAACGTAAGCCATTAGGATTTAAAACTTTGAATTCATCAAGTACCACAGCACTATCCATGCTACCACCTAGCGCTAGGTTGTTTGCATGCATGTATTCAATATCTTTCATAAATCCAAAAGTACGCGCACGGCTAATTTCTTCAATAAAGCTTTGCGTTGTTATATCCAACCCAATACGTTGGCGACTTTCATTGATAGCTGGGTGGTTAAATGCAATCTCAAAGTCGATATGAAAACCATCATATGGTTCAACTTCAGCCCACTTACCATCTTCTTCAATGCGTACTTTTTCTTTAATACGGATAAAGCGTTTAGCAACGTTTTGTTCTTCAATTCCGCCCTTTTGTAACAGATATATGAATGGTAATGCACTACCATCCATAATCGGCACTTCTGAGCTGTCTAATTCTACAATTAGATTATCAATGCCCATTGCAGCAACAGCTGCAATAAGATGCTCAGTAGTTGATAAGCGAACACCATCTTTGTTAATTAAACAGGTACACAACTGCGTATCACCAACGGCTTCAGGTGTTGTTTCAAAATCAACAACCGGATCAAGGTCGACACGACGAAATACAATCCCAGTATTTGCGCTCGCAGGTCGGAGAGTTATTGTGACCTTCTCACCTTTATGAAGTCCAATTCCTATGGCTTTGACTACTTGTGCAATCGTACGCTGTTTAATCATAGGTATGCTCACTTTTAAATCAGTTACAGTTAGACGGCGGATTTTAACATAAATCCTTTTGCCTTTCAATATTTGTACATATTTCAAACAAAAGTATTATTAAATGTTAATCTGCCTGCTTACGTAAAAAAGCGGGAATATCAAAATAATCACCACCTTCTGATTTATCTGCTTTTTTACTATTTTGCGCTGAAGAACTTGAACTCGTTGAAGGCGCTTTTTCTTTGCTTTGCGCTTGCTCTTTAGTCGTATTTTCTTCAGCGTTTGTATCTTGGCTTGCAAAACTTGGTACGTACATGCTGCTCGTTTGGTTTGATGTGCTTGCAACATCAGAACCTGATGCTTTTTTAAAGCCGTTATCAACAATACCAAACTGTGGACGACGATCGCCGCCTAAACCAGTTGCAACAACCGTTACACGTAGCTCATCAGTCATTTCTGGGTCGATTACCGCACCAACAACAACCGTTGCGTTTTCTGACGCAAGTGCTTTAACGTGATTACCAACAATTTCAAATTCTTCAATCGCAATGTCCATACCAGCGGTAATATTAACTAAGATACCTTTAGCACCTGTTAAATCAACGTCTTCTAGTAGTGGGCTTGAGATAGCTGCTTCTGCAGCTTCTTGTGCACGATCAGGACCTGACGCAGACGCCGTTCCCATCATTGCAGTACCCATTGCAGACATTACTGTTCTAACATCGGCGAAATCCACGTTAATTAAACCAGAACGTGTAATTAGCTCTGCTATACCTTGTACCGCACCAAATAATACGTCATTAGCTTTAGCGAAGGCATCTAGAAGTGTAGTCCCTTTCCCTAAAACTTTAAGCAATTTATTGTTAGGAATTGTAATAAGTGAATCTACAATTTCTGACAATTCATTAATGCCTTGTTCAGCGGCTGCTGCACGTTTTTTACCTTCAAAATCAAAAGGACGTGTTACAACTGCAACGGTTAAAATACCGAGTTCTTTAGCAATTTTAGCAACTACCGGTGCTGCACCAGTACCTGTACCACCGCCCATACCGGCTGCAATAAATACCATATCGGCGCCTTCAAGGCTGGCACGAATTGTATCTGCATCTTCTTCAGCCGACTTACGGCCTACTTCAGGGTTTGCGCCCGCACCTAACCCAGAGGTTATTTGCGTGCCTAGTTGAACTGTAATATCGGCAGCAGAGTTACGTAATGCTTGCGCATCCGTATTAGCGGCTATAAAACGCACGCCTTCTATCTGTTGTTTTACCATGTGCTCAACAGCGTTACCGCCACCACCGCCCACGCCGATTACTTTTATTACAGCTTCTTCGCTGTGTTGTTCCATTATATCAAACATGTTTACTCTCCGACTTGAGTCTTAAAACTCGCCTTGGAACCATTTAGTAATGCGGTTCCACCAATTATTGTTATCCTCTGCTTTCGACTTTTGTGCATTCATCGATTGCATGGTACGCCCGTATTGTAACAAACCAACAGCGGTTGCGTACGAAGGATCATCTACATAGTCTGTCAAACCAACCATCCCGATTGGTCTGCCTATTCTTACTGGCATTTGGAAGATGTCTTCTGCCACTTCCATAGCGCCAGTCATTTTAGCAGTTCCGCCTGTTATAACGAGACCTGCCGCAATTTGGTCTTCTAAGCCTGAACGACGAATTTCTTCCATCGCAAGCTCAAATAATTCTCTAAAACGAGGCTCTACCACCTCAGATAATGTATGGCGCGACATTAATCTTGCTGGTCGTCCGCCTACACTTGGTACTTCAATTGTGTCTTCGCTACTTGCCATTTGGCTACTAGCACATGCGTATTGTACTTTGAGTGACTCTGCATGTGATATAGGTGTGCGAAATATTTTTGCAATATCACCAGTAACTTGGTTACCCGCTACAGGTATAACGGCAGAGTGACGAAGTGCGCCATTAATATAAATGGTGATATCCATAGTACCGCCACCAATATCAAGTACTGCAACACCTAGCTCTTTTTCGTCATCTGTTAGTACAGAATAGCAAGACGCAAGTGCAGTAAAGATAAGTTGATCGACTTCAAGACCACAGCGTTCTACACATTTTTCGATATTTTTTGCCATATCGTTTGAGCACGTAATGATATGTGCACGCGCTTCCATACGAACGCCGCTCATGCCTAGTGGGTTTTTAATGCCCTCTTGCATATCAATGCTGTATTCTTGTGGCAATGCATGTAGCATTTTACGCTCTGCTGAAATAGGCACAGAACGCGCAATATGTATTACGTTTTCAATGTCTTCGTCAGTGACTTCGGTGTTATTGATTGCCACCACGCCACTTTCGTTTTGACACTGTATATGTTTGCCAGAAATACCTAAATACACAGAGCTTATACGACAATCAGCCATTAACTCGGCCTCGTCTATTGCTCGTCGAATAGACTCAGACACTAAGTTTAAATCGTTAACGCCGCCTTTATCCATACCATGAGATACTTGGCTGCCCACACCAACAATGCTGAGCTTGTTATCTGCGGTGATTTCACCTACCGTGGCAACCACTTTCGAGGTGCCAACGTCTAATCCTATTACTAGGTTTCTTTCTGCTGACTTAGTCATGCCTTACTCTTATTTTGTAATTGTTCTTCTTGCATTGGCTTAAAGCTTACTGCAAGGCCGGTATCATACCGTAAATCGATTGTATCTACTTGTGCATCTGCACGTTGTTCCATTCGTGGATAAACGTCTATAAAACGTTGTACACGCTTGGCTTTATCTTTACGCCCTAAATTTAAGCGAATCCCGTTATCTAGCCAAAGTTGCCACGAAAAACGCTCCGATAATGCCAAACTTGTTAATGTTAAACCATTAACTCTGAGCATTTCATCAAATTGCTTAAAAGCAACCCACGCCTCTTCTTCGCTACCTTCTGGGCCATATAACTGCGGTAAGTTATCATCTAACTTATCGCTGCTGGCTTGAAATGCTTGGCCACTTTGGTTGAGCAACAAGTCGCTATTCCAGTGAGCAACTACTTCATGTTCAACTACATACACCTGTATAGTATCAGGCCATTGTTTACGTACCGAAGCGGTAGCAACCCAAGGCAAGTCTTGAACTAGCTGCTGCACGTGCTTAACATCAAGTTCAAAAAAACTACTTAAATCGGCTTTTTTAATTGCTTTTATAATTGCCGTTTCATCTGTGTATTTGGGATGTCCTTGCACTGTAAGGTGCTTAATTTGAGCATCTTTATTTTCAACTAACCAATCAGATACACCTGTGGTTATTTGTACTAAGCCTATAACCACAACCAGAAAAAAACTCACTCCAAAAATCAGCGACCAATTAAAGTTAAGTTGCTGTTTTAGTTGTTGAGCTTTTTCTAAAAGGGGATGCATATTAAAGCGTTTGCTCTAAAATGCGAACAACTAATTGCTCAAAAGTTGCCCCGTTCGCTTTTGCAGCCATCGGTACTAGTGACTTTTCAGTCATGCCTGGTACTGTATTTACTTCAAGCAGGTAAAAATTCCCTTGCTCGTCTTGCATAGCATCAACACGACCCCAACCACTTGCACCCACTAAATCAAACGCATCTAGCGATATGGCTTGTAAGTACTTAGTATCTTGCTCTGATAAATCTGCAGGGCAATGATACTGGGTTGTATTTGATTGATACTTAGCTTGGTAATCGTAAAAGCCATTAGGTGTCGTCATCTCAATGACTGGTTGTACATCGTCGCCAAGCACCGTGATTGTAAATTCACGACCAGTGATCCACTGCTCTACAAGTACTTGGTTATCAAACTTAAATGCATTAGCTAGTGCATCTTCAAGCTCTTGTGTTGTACTTGCTTGCGCCATACCTATACTTGAACCTTCATGCGATGGCTTAACCATGACCTTTTTAAATTCATCCATAATGGCTGCAGCATCAAAGCCTTTTTTAGCATCAACTACGGTATAAGGTGCAGTGCTTAAACCCGCTGATTTAAATAAGTGCTTACAACGTACTTTATCCATAGCAAGTGCTGAACCTAGTACATTACTGCCCGTGTAAGGCAAGTCCATAAATTCAAGTGCTCCCTGCACTGTGCCGTCTTCGCCACCACGGCCATGCAAAGCGATAAAAACGCGATCTACATTTAATTCTTTTAACTCCCACAAAGAACGACTTTGTGGGTCAAATGCAATTGCATCAATACCACTATTTTGCAGCGCATTTAAAACAGCCTGACCCGATCGTAAAGACACTTCACGCTCTGCTGAGTTACCACCTAGCAGTACCGCTACTTTACCAAATTGTGTGTTTACCTGAGTCATACTTCACCTTGCTTAAGTTTTTCTATCGACATACCCGTTGCAGCTAATGTTTTAACTAACTGACCTATATTACCAGCGCCTTGGGTTAATACTAAATCATTGTTTTGTAAATTTGCGGCCAAAACACCTGCAAGCTCAGCATTTGTTGCTACGTGTAGCGGCTCTTTGCCACGTTGACGAAGGCTACGACATAAGCTTTTGCTGTCGGCCCCTACAATAGGATCTTCACCAGCGCTATACACATCAAGCAATAGCAACTGATCTACATCAGCAAGTACTTTTACAAAATCTTCGTATAAGTCGCGTGTACGAGAAAATCTATGAGGTTGATATACCATTACTAAACGCTTATCAGGCCAACCTTCACGTACTGCTGCAATTGTTGCTGCAACCTCTGAAGGGTGATGCCCGTAGTCATCAACTAACATCACATTGCCCCGCTCGTTTTCAAATTCACCATAGTGCTGAAAACGACGGCCAATGCCTTCAAACTTCTGCAGCGCTTCTAAAATTGCATGATTCGCAATGTTTTGATCTTTTGCCACAGCAATCGCAGCGGTTGCATTAAGTGCGTTGTGTCTACCTGGCATATTCAACGTGGCAGTTAAACACTCACCTTGCTTGTTAGTTACTGTAAATGTGCACGTATTAGCTGATTGGCTAAAGTCGCTCATGCGATAATCAGCATCCTTCGATTCGCCATACGTAATAACTGGGCGACCAAAGCGCGGGATAAGCTCAGCTGCAACTTCAGAGTCAATACATACAACAGCTAAACCATAAAACGGCAAGTTATGAATGAAATCGACATACGTGTCTTTCATTTTTTCAAGACTGCCGCCATAAGTATCCATGTGATCTTCTTCAATATTTGTGATGACCGAGACCATTGGCTGCAAGTGTAAAAACGACGCATCGCTTTCATCAGCTTCTGCTATTAAAAAATCACTTTTACCTACTTTTGCGTTACTACCTGCGCTATTTAACAAGCCACCAATAATAAAAGTTGGATCGAGCCCTGCTTGTCCATAAATACTTGCAATTAGGCTTGTTGTCGTTGTTTTACCATGCGTTCCCGCAATCGCTATACCGTGGCGAAAACGCATTAGCTCTGCGAGCATTTCTGCGCGGCGCACAACAGGGATTCTTGCGGCTTTAGCTGCAATAATTTCAGGATTTGTTTCATCAATCGCGCTTGAAACAACCACTACATTGGCATCTTTCACGTTATTTTCATGATGGCCAATAAATACCTCAGCACCGGCTTTAATTAAGCGATCTGTCATAGCGCTATGAGCAATGTCAGAACCTGTAATACGGTAGCCTTCAAAAGCGAGTACTTCAGCAATACCGCCCATACCGGCTCCACCAATACCAATAAAGTGAATGGTTTCTATTCGGCGCATTGCTGGGCGCGTGTGTTTTCCTTGTACTGACGTTTCTTTCACTTATTTTCTCTTATTTGTTACTTGCTCACAGTGCGTTGCTACGCTTGCTGTGGCATCTAAAATGGCTTGTTTATTTGCATTTGTAGCCATTTCAGTAATTAATGAAGGTTGGGCTAAATATGGGCTTAATAGTTCAACAATTGATTGTTTATTAAACTGCCCTTGTGGCATTAATAATGCGCCATTAGCCATCACTAAATATTGTGCGTTTGCTGTTTGATGGTCGTCCACAGCATGTGGAAAAGGGACAAAAACAGCCATTTTACCTGCTGCTGCAATTTCGCTAACAGTTAACGCACCAGCACGGCAAACAACAATATCAGCCCAGCTATACGCCGCGTCCATATCATCAATAAATTCAGCTATTTTTGTACTACCATCCGCAAAGCCATGCATTTTATAAGCTGTTTCTACAGTAGATAAATGACCCTTACCTGTTTGATGCCATACGCTTATAGGAGCTGTATTATTTAGTACTTTAAATGCTTCTGGTAATGTTTGATTAAGCACTTGTGCACCGAGCGAGCCCCCTACCACTAAAATATTAATAGGGCTTGATACATCGCGTTTGGCTATATTCATAACGCTTTGGCGAACTGGGTTACCTACTAGCTCGGCTTGACCCTGTGCAAAAGCACTTGGAAATGCTGCTAATACACGTGTAGCCACCTTAGCTAGCAGTTTATTACTCATACCCGCTACAGCGTTTTGCTCGTGAATAACTAACGGAATACCTAAACTCTTTGCGGCAATTCCCGTGGGTCCCGTAACATAACCGCCCATTGCGAGTACTACATCAGGACGCTGTTCTTTCAATACCTTACGCGCTTGCAATACTGCATTAACTACCATGAATGGGGCTTTAATAAGACGTTTTAATCCGTTACCACGAACACCTTTTACATTAATAAAATCAATATCTATATTATGCTTAGGTACAACGCTTGCTTCCATTCGATCTGGTGTGCCAATCCAGCTAACTTGCCAGCCCTGCTGTTTTAAATAATCAGCCACTGCAATACCAGGAAAAATGTGTCCGCCAGTTCCACCAGCCACTACTACTAATTTTTTACTCATCGCTTGCCTCCACGTGAGGTGGCTTGTTTGGTTGCCATTTTGGTTTCAAAATCTACGCGCAATAAAATGCCTGTGGCAATGGTCATAATTAACAAGCTTGAACCACCATAAGAAATAAATGGCAGGGTTAAACCCTTAGTTGGCAAAATACCCGCGCTCGCACCCACATTCACCATGGTTTGAAATGCAAACCAAATACCAATGGCAAACGAAAAATAGCCTTCGTATTCTTTGCCACATTTAAGCGCTTGTTGGCCTATTAATAACGCTCTAAATACTAAAGTAGCTAATACCATTAAAATACTTACAACGCCTATTAAACCAAGTTCTTCACCTATTACAGCAAAAATAAAATCGTTATGCGCTTCAGGTAAATATTGCAGTTTTTGTACACTGTTACCTAAGCCTTGGCCAAACCAACCACCTTGGCTATAAGCCATTAGCGATTGAACTAACTGATAACCTTTACCAAAAGGATCATCCCAAGGGTCCAAAAAGCCGACAACACGCGCCATTCGATATGGTTCAACAATAATCAGTAATACAACTAAACCGACGCCAGTTAGAATAAGCACAAAGAACTGCCATAATTTAGCGCCAGCTAAAAACAGTAAACCAACCGTTGTTACAAACATAACAACCACTGTGCCTAAATCAGGTTGCAGCAAAATAAGTAGCGCATACACTGCAAATACAGCTATTGGCTTTGCAAAGCCTTTAATATTTTCTTGTACTTCTTCGCGTTTTCTTACCAAATAACCCGCAATATAACTAAAAAAGTATAATTTAGCGGCCTCAGCAACCTGAAAACCAACAGGACCAATAGGTATCCATCGTTTAGCACCATTCACTTCACGCCCAACAATTAATACAGCTATTAACAGCACCATACCTAGTATTAATAAATAAGGGTTGGATCGTTTCCACCAATCCATTGGCACACAAACACTTATCCAAAAAAGCACAAAAGACATTGCCAAAAACATGCTGTGGCGAATAGTAATATGGTATGGGTCATCAAATAACCGCTCAGCGGTCGGCATTGAAGCGCTGGTTACCATGATAAAACCAACACCAATTAACATAATTACGCAGTACAACAGCGGTACATCATACAACTGACCTGAAGGTTTTGGTGTTAATGCATCTCTTATATCGGCAAAAGCAATCATAGTTGCCCTGCCATAACACATTGAATAAAGTCATCACCACGTTGCATATAGTTGTTATACATATCAATGCTGGCACATGCAGGTGCTAACAAAACAATATTGCCTGTACTACTAAGTACGCTGGCCAAAGCAACGGCTTCTTCCATGTTGTTAGTTAAATAGCTCTTATTGGTAATCGCAGCTAAGTCACTTGCATCTTTACCAAAACAAATTAATGCTTTTACATGCTGTTCTATGTAGGGTTTAAGTGCGTTTAAATCAGCGCCTTTAGCATCGCCACCTGCAATAACAATCAGGTTTTCACCATTACTAGCCAAACTATCTATTGCAGCAATGGTCGCTCCAACATTCGTTGCCTTTGAATCGTTAAAATACTTTACACCGTTAAGCTCAGCTACAAATTGGCAGCGATGAGCCAACCCATTAAATTGACCTAACGCGTTCTTATATTGCGCTTTACTTACTTCAAACGGACTTAAAAGCGCCATTACTGCAAGCGTATTTAAATAATTGTGTTTACCCACTACCGCAAGCGTATCAACAGGTAAAAAGGCATCGCCTTTAAGCATAAAATGAGTTTCGCCATTATGCTGCGCTAAATGGTAATCACCTTGTTGAGCACCAAAGCTGATTAGGGGGGCTGTACCACGCTCAACTGGATGTGTTTGAATATCGTCGGCATTGACAACAATAAGCTCTGCACCGTCATAAATACTTAGCTTTGAGTCTATATAAGCTTGGTAACTGTCGTATCGGTCAAGGTGATCTTCTGACACATTTAATACCGTTGCACTCACAGGTTTTAAACTCGTTGTGGTATCTAGCTGAAAACTAGATAACTCAAGTACATACACATCAAAATCATCGTTGAGTAAATCAAGCACCGCTGTGCCAATATTCCCACCCAAAGCAACTTTATAGCCGGCTTCTTTTAATACTTCATAAGCGAGGGTAACCACGGTTGATTTACCGTTAGAGCCCGTAACAGCAACAACCGGTTTTGTATTAATACGTGCAAATAACTCAACGTCGCCAATCACTTCAACACCTGCGTTAATTGCATTTGCAACAGCTGGTATTTTTAAGCTAAGCCCAGGGCTTATAATAATCATATTGCTTGAACAAAGCTCAGCGTCATCTAAATTACCAAAGTGGGTATCTAGATTTGGCGCATGCTCTTTTAACCAATCAATCCCCGGCGGGGTTGCTCGGCTATCAACGACCTTGGGGGCGAGGCCATGAGATAATAGAAAACGCACAATGCCCAGACCGGTTACACCGAGTCCGAGCACTGTTATTTGTTTGTTTTTTATCTCGTTTAAATACTGCATTTATCGAATCTTTAAAGTAGCTAAGCCAGCAAGCACTAGCACAACAGAAATAATCCAAAAGCGCACAATAACGCGAGGCTCTGGCCAACCTTTTAATTCATAATGATGATGAATCGGCGCCATTCTAAAAATGCGTTGACCGCGTAATTTATACGACCCCACTTGTAATATTACCGATAGTGCTTCCATTACAAATACACCGCCCATAATAATAAGTAGTAACTCTTGGCGTACTAAAACAGCAATAATACCTAATGCGCCACCAAGTGCTAATGAGCCAACATCGCCCATAAATACTTGTGCTGGGTAAGTGTTAAACCATAAAAAGCCAAGCCCTGCGCCCACAATGGCAGTACACACAACCACAAGCTCACTCGCTAGAGGTAAATGTGGAATATGTAAGTAAGCCGAAAAGTTAATATTACCTGTTAAGTAAGCAATAATTGCCAATGCTGCAGCCACCAAAATAATTGGCACAATCGCCAAGCCATCTAAACCATCGGTCAGGTTTACTGCGTTTGATGTACCGACTATCGCAAAGTACGTAAGCACAATATAAAACAAACCTAATTGCGGTAATACGTCTTTAAAAAATGGAACAACAAGAGATGTCTCAGATGCTTGTGCACTGGTAAAGTACAAAGCAGTAGCTACAACTAATGCAATGACCGATTGCCAAAAGTACTTCCACTTAGCAATTAAACCTTTTGGGTCTTTACGAATAACTTTACGGTAATCATCAACAAAGCCAACAATACCTAATGAGCCAATTACAAACAGTGTTGCCCACACATATTTATTTGATAAATCGGCCCAAAGTAGCGTGCTGGTAAAAATAGCCGCTAAAATAAGTAAGCCACCCATTGTCGGTGTACCCGACTTAGACAAATGCGATTGCGGACCATCGTCGCGAACTGTTTGACCTATTTGCATACGTTGCAAACCACGAATTAATTTAGGCCCCAAATAAAGAGACATAATTAGCGCAGTTAAAATACCTAAAATGGCACGTAGCGTTAAATACGAAAAAACATGAAAACCACTAAAATACTGTGTTAAATACTCTGCCAGCCAAACTAACATTATGATACTCCATTGATGGCTTGTTGCTGGCCATTAACTAAATCGGTTACTAATAATTCCATGCGAGAACTGCGCGATCCTTTCACTACTATTGTTGTTTTTTTATTCACTTTATTAATGCTTTCTTGAATTTTTTGCTGCATCTGTTCGCGGCTCGAAAAGTGACGATTAGGGAGTTCAAACACATCACTTGCGTATTTACTTAACACGCCTAATGTAAATAACTCATCAATCCCTTGTTCAAGTGCATACTCGCCAACTTCTTGATGGTACTTACGTGCATCTTCACCAAGCTCACCCATATCTCCGAGTGCTAAAATGCGGTGACCTTGCATATCACTTAACAAGTCAATTGCAGCCTTTACCGACTTAACATTGGCATTATAGGTGTCATCAACCACGGTAAGTAAATCAGACACTTCAATTAAATTAACGCGCCCTTTTACATCACCCATTGTGGCAAGTGCATTGGCTATTTCTTCAAGGGTTACATCAAATTCACTGGTCAGTGCTGCTGCAATAAGTGCATTACTAATATTATGCTTACCAGGTAGTGCCAAAGTAACAGGTACTTGCTTGTTTTTAGTGCAAAGCGTAAAGCTTGCACGTGCATTGGCATCAAGCGTGATGTTCTCTGCCCAAATATCGAGTTTTTCGGTTGTAGAAAAGCGTTTAACATTACGCCCTTCAAGTTTATCTAACCAATACTGGCTAAATTCACTATCGCAATTAACAATGGCAACGCCGTCATCTTTAAGGCCATCAAAAATCTCACCTTTAGCTTTTGCAACGCCCATTAAGCTACCAAAACCTTCCAAGTGAGCTGCTGCAACATTACATACAACGGCCACATCTGGTTTTGTCATTGCCGTTGTGTAAGCAATTTCACCTAAGTGATTTGCACCTAGCTCAATAACAGCAAAACGATGTTGAGGCTCTAAGCGCAATAACGTAAGAGGGACGCCAATATCGTTGTTAAAATTACCTTTAGTAGCTAATACATCACCGTGAACCGACAAAATTGCTGCACACATTTCTTTTACGGTGGTTTTGCCTACACTCCCTGTAATTGCAATTGTTTTAGGCGCCACTTGGGCCATAACAGCGGTGCCAATTGTACCTAGTGCAATACGTGTATCGCTTACTATAAATTGTGGAATATCTACATCAACTTTGTGCTGAACAATAACGCCTATAGCGCCTTTTTGTTTAGCCTCAGCTATAAATTTATGGCCATCAAAATTTGGCCCTTTAAGTGCTAAAAACACTTCGCCATCGCACACTGTGCGAGTATCAGTATTTATATTTAGCACGTGTTGATTATCACCTTGATAATCAGTTGTTAGCACATTAGCTAACCAATCAAAATCCATTGGGATCATTGTGTTATCCCTCTTACTGCTTTTTTTAGTTGTTCTTGTACATAGCGGCGATCGCAAAAGTCGATGCGCTTATCGCCTATAATTTGATAATCTTCGTGGCCTTTACCTGCAATCAAAATAACATCATCAGCTGTAGCATTTTCTATAGCAAAACGAATTGCAGTTGCTCTATCAGTCTCTAGATGTGCATTTTGAGGATGGGTTAGACCGCCTGCTACATCTGCAATAATGTCATCAGGATTTTCTGTTCGAGGGTTATCGCTGGTAATAATCACTTTATTAGCGTTTTGCTCTGCAGCTTGCGCCATTAATGCGCGCTTACCTTTGTCTCTGTCGCCACCGCAACCAAATACACAACTTACACCACCTGGCACATGCAACTGCAATGCTTGTAATGCAAGTGCAAGTGCATCGGGTGTATGGGCGTAATCAACAACACACGTTGGCATGCCAGCTTGGCTAAAAGCTTGCATTCGACCAGCGACTGGCTGTAACTGCGCACAACCAGCAACTAATTGCTCAAGCGGATAACCTAGCCCTAGTAATGTAGCGAGCGCTGCCGTTAAGTTATATAAGTTGAATTCGCCAAACAGAGGCGATTTAATAGAAATATCACCCCAACTTGTCGACAACTGCGCCGAAATACCTTCACTTGAATATTCAACATCAGAAAAATAAACGTATCGGGCATTCTTAGGAGCTAAGTTTTTGCGGCCATAACAAATTAGGTTATTAAAATCATACTTTTCAAGCCATTGCTCAGCTTGAAAGTCATCTTGATTGAGCACTACAACTTGCGGCTCAAAATCACGGAAAAGCATTAATTTCGCATCACCGTAACTTGCCATATCACCATGGTAATCTAAGTGATCGCGCGAAAGATTAGTAAACACAGCCGCTTTAAACTGACATTTAGCAACGCGTTGTTGCACTAACCCATGAGATGATACTTCCATGGCTATCAGCTTTTTATGCTGCGAATTTAAATCGCTCAAAATATGCTGTAAATCAACTGTTGAAGGCGTTGTGTTTATCAGTGGAATTAAGTTATCAGGATGGCCATAACCTAAAGTACCTATAATAGCCGACTCAGTACTACAAAACTGTGCTAAGTGGGCAATCATTGCTGTGGTGGTCGATTTACCATTTGTACCTGTCACACCAATTAAATCAAGAGTCTGACTTGGTTGGCTATAAAAGCGACTAGCTAATTCTGGAAGCTTTTTATCAAGCTCTGAGACTAAATACAGTGGCTCAAAACTGCTTTCAAATTCACATAATCTGTCAGCAATGATAGCTATTGCGCCATTTTCAATTGCTTTATTAATAAATTGTCCGCCATCAAGTGTATGGCCTTTAATAGCAACAAATACATCACCTGGCGTTACTTCACGGCTATCAAGGCGTAAATGCTTTACCAGTTGCGAGGGCGCATCTATTTCGATGTATTTTAAAATATCCTTTAAATCACGCATCGTTATCTTTACCTTGTACGTACGCAACCTCTTCCTTGTCAGGCGCTACGTTTAATATTCTTAATGCGTTAGAGATGATTTCTGCAAATGCAGGGCCAGCGGTGGCACCTCCATAGTACACATCACCACCTGGTTCATTAATCATAACTACCACGGCTAAACGAGGATTACTTGCCGGTGCTACACCTGCAAAGTAACCTACATATTCATCACCATAACCACCTGCTACGGCTTTTTTAGATGTACCTGTTTTACCGGCAGCACGATACCCATCAACTTTTATGTTGCGAGCAGTACCGTCTTTTTCAAATACACTTTCCATCATGTGGACTACGGCTTCTACGTCTTTTTGTTTAAAAATACGTTCGCCTTCAGGTATATTATCTTGCTTTAAAATAGTCAGTGGTCGATTAACTCCACCAGCGCCTAACATGGTATAAAAGCGCGCCATTTGCGCAGTACTTACCGAAATTGCATAACCAAATGATAAAGTGGCAATTTCAAAGTCAGACCAACGACGATTTGGATAAAACAAACCGCTGCTTTCACCTACCATTCCAGTACCGGTGTCACTGCCAAAGCCTACTTTTTGATATAAGCCAACAAGGTAATCTTTAGGCACTAACTGAGAAACCTTCGCAACCCCCATATTTGAGGAGTACTTTAGTATTTCGCGCAGTGTTAGTTCGCCGTGATTACGAGTATCTCTAACTAAACTACCACCTAAACGCATCCAACCTGGGTAGGTATCAATCGTGTCATCTGCCTGAATGGCGCCGTAGTCTAGCCCAGCTAAAATGGCTAGAGGCTTAACAGTTGAGCCTGGTTCAAACAAATCTGTAATTGCGCGATTACGACGCTTATGAGGTGCAGCATCGCTTAAGTTATTTGGATTAAATGAAGGACTATTTACCATTGCCAGCACTTCACCGGTTTTAACATCAACTACTATAGCTGAGCCCGATGTGGCTTTGTAAGTCAGTACAGCTGATTTTACAGCTTTGTAGGCAATAGCTTGAATTCGCTGGTCAATACTTAGTTCTATACTTTCTGGCTCTACGCGCTCACGCTCGTCAAGCACTTCTACTTCACGCCCTTGTGCGTCTTTACGTATAGTACGGCGGCCTTCCTCGCCCGTTAAAGCGTTTTCGTATAGCTTTTCAATGCCTTCAATGCCTTTACCGTCTATATTAGTAAAACCAATAACATGCGCGGTAACCTCACCGGCGGGGTAATAGCGTTTAGATTCATCTAGTAAATGAATACCTGGTAGGCGTAAATCGCCAATATAATTTGCTACAGCAGGAGTAACTTGGCGCTTTAAATAAACAAAGCGACGCGAGGGATCGTTTAAAAGTCGAGAATTAATCTTTTTAGGATCAATGCGCAATACATCTGCAAGCTCACGCCAGCGTAAATCGTTTTTATAATAAAGTGCAGTACGCTTATCAAGCTCGGCGGTATTTTCAGCTAAAGATAAATGATCTTCGCCGCTTTTACGTGCTTGTTTAATTACTTTAGAGACAAGCGACTTGTGCAATGCTTTAGGATCAGCATATACACTTACAACAGGCACACTTACCGCTAACTCTTTACCATTACGGTCAAAAATCATCCCGCGTTGCACATGTAGTTTTTCAACGCGCACGGTACGTTTGTCACTTTCTGAACGTGCTTTATCAGGTTCTATTACTTGTAAATAAGCAGCGCGAGATACGAGTGTTACAAACACCATAAACACAACTGCACACACCAGCATAAAGCGCCATGTGATTAAATTAGTGACTGGTTTTTTGCCTCTATTTCTCATTGTACTATTATTACCTGCTCATCTTGACTCGTAGGTCTTTTCATTTTCAATTGTGATGTAGCTACTTCTTCAATGCGTGCATGTTGCGAATAAAATTCTTCTTCAACAAGTAAGTAGCGCCACTCTAAATCGAGCTCATCGCGTTCTTGTAATAATTGATCTTGCTGTATAAGTTGGCCACGAGCTAAGTGGGTTGTTTGCACAACAGCTAAACTAGAAGCGAATATCACAACCAACAAGGCCGAGGTTAGCTTATTAGCTCCTAGGCCTTTTAATATTTCAAAGAATAAATTAGGTTGCCGATAGCTCGCTTTTTTACTCATCCCAACCTCTGTGCAATCCTAAGTACAGAACTACGAGAACGTGGATTACGCTCTACTTCTGCAGCACTTGGCTTAATAGCTTTACCCACTGCTTTTAACGTCAGATTTTTATTTATTTGTGCATCAGTTAAAGGCAAACCTCTGGGTAATGCTTCTCCCTTACTCTGTTTTCTAATAAACTGTTTTACAATACGGTCTTCTAAAGAATGAAACGAAATCACTACTAAACGTCCGCCTGGCTTTAGCACTTTAACTGCAGACTGTAGCGCAGTTTGAATCTCTTCAAGCTCACTATTAATGTAAATACGAATAGCCTGAAAAGTACGGGTAGCTGGGTGTTTAAACTTATCTTTTACCGGTACAGCTTCATCAACAAGGTCAGCAAGCTGCTTGGTAGTTGTGATTGGCGTGTGCTCACGAACTTCAAGTACTTTGTGTGCAATGCGTTTACCAAACTTTTCTTCGCCCAATTTTTTAATTACGTGGGTAATATCATCCAACTCAGCCTCTGCTAACCACTGTGCTGCACTGCGACCTGTTGTAGGGTCCATACGCATATCGAGTGGGCCGTCTTTCATAAAACTAAAGCCACGCTCAGCGTCATCTAATTGTGGTGACGAAACACCAATGTCTAATAAAATGCCATCGACTTTACCAATTAGATCGTTTTGCTGTGCTACTTCGTATAAGTTTGAAAAGCGAGTATGTGCAATTGCAAAACGCGGGTCATCAGCAAATTTTTCAGCTGATTGTATTGCTTGTGGATCTTGGTCAATTGCTTGCAGGCGACCTTCATCACCAAGGCGTGCTAAAATTTGCCCAGAGTGGCCACCACGTCCAAATGTACCATCCATGTATATACCGTCTGGCTTAATTGCAAGGGCATCGATGGTCTCATCCATTAATACGGATACGTGTTCAAATTGCGCTGTCATTAGCTATTGTGTGCCTTTTTTTGTGCCGTTAGAGTGTAAAATTATCTAAATCTTGGTTAGGTTCAAAATCACCAAGCCTTTCAAGCTCAGTATCTTGCTGCATTTGCTCGTGCCAACGCGCCTCGTCCCAAATTTCAAACTTATTCATCAAACCAACCAGCATGATTTTTTTGCCAAGAGATGCATGGGCACGTAATGACGGCGCAAGCAAAATTCGACCATTTTTATCAAGTTGATACTCTGTAGCGTTACCTAGCAACATACGTTGCATTCGTCGAGCTCGTGGATTCATATTAGATATTTTCGCTAAACGGCTTTCTATTTCGAGCCACTCAGCCAATGGATATAACCATAAACACGGTTCATTTAATGCGACGGTACAAATAACTGTCCCCTGATCTTCAGACAACAGAGATTCTCGGTACTTTGTCGGTACCGCAAAACGCCCCTTATCATCCAAACTCAGTGAACTCGCGCCACGAAACATAAAAAACCTACTTTGAAATTGTTTTATTCAATTTTTTGTTTATTTTATCCAATGAGATCCACTAAAAACCACTTTTTACCACAGTGCTCCAGTTTAGGGCTTGACAAGCCATTTTGTCAAGTAAGCTGACCAGCTTTAGTGAGTCTCAAAGCTAGAAAAAATAAGGGCTCAAGCGAAGCGTTTGAATTACGTGGGAAAAAGTGGGATTGAGGTAAAGAAAAATATCAGCATTGCTTTTATAACTTTCTGTTTACATGCATTGCTTACTGAATAACCAATGAATATTTACAATTTTTAAGGCGTTTTTATCCTCTTTGTAAAATTTACCTAGCCGTGTAGTAATAGTTACTGTTTATTTTAAAATACTAATTATCAAAAATTAAAAAATACAAACAAAAACCTTCAAATTCAGGCAGTTAAAATAAATAACAAGTTTGGTTTAATCATTGCATCATCTAAATCACTATTTAAATTTTTAACTTATTAAGGATTGATTATGGCTACTGCAACGAATACGAAACCAAATACAACTTCAGATGTTAAGCCTGACGTTAAACTAACAAATACTGAGTCTCCTCTTACAGAGAAAGCAACATCAGCGGCGCACGATGCTGTAGATGCACTTTCTAGCAAAGCTGCAACAGCTGAAAGCAGTGTGCGTAAAGGAGCTTCTAGCTCAGCAGATGCATTGAGCGAAAAACAACTTATTGCACGTGAAAAACTAAGCGAATGTACTGCAAAAACTCGTGCTTTTGCTTCTGAAAATCCATTAGCAACTGCGGGTATTGCTTTTGCTGCGGGTATGTTAATCACATCACTACTTCGTCGTAAGTAATTAGTGATGAATAACCCACAAACAACAGCAACCAAGGATGGTAATGCGCAAGACCAAACTACTGAGCAACATAGCCAAAAGGACGATTGGCAAGATCATGTTGCAATGCTTTTAGAGTATTCTAAGCAGCTCAAGGATGATTACCAAACTCAAGGAAAGATCACCCACCAGCTTGCTAAAGCTGAATGGCGGTTATCGCTTAGATCGCTTGCATTGATCACTATATTTTTAGGATGCTTTGCCAGTGGTTTGGTTTTGTTGTGGGCAGGATTTCTAGGTGCTGTTGGATACGGTGTATACGATGTTTTTGGGTCGGTATGGCTAAGTATAGCAACAGCTACTTTACTACAAGTTGCTTGTTTAATATGGCTTTGGAAAAATACAGTTTACTTAAGCAATAAAATTGGCTTTAGTAAAACACTTAAAAGTTTAAAGCAGCTATTTAACTTACAAGGAAATTAGTATGTTAGTTAACTACTTAATTAAAGCACCTAATGAAAACGTTGATGCTCTAAGTAAGCAAATGGATACGCGCAGTGAATTGAAACGCCAACATCATGCAGCGTTCCAATATAGACTAAAGCGTTTTGCCGTAACCAAAGTTGGGCTTTCAAGTGCCTTTATCGCAGGTGCAGCAGTACAAGCGGGTAAAAGCGAAACCAGCTTCGTAAGAAAATACGGCTGGCTAGTGAACTTGATAGCTTAAGCGCTAAACATTTCTACCGTGATCAGATAAGTAATCAATACTTGGACCACTTGGCACAACTTGTGTTGGGTTGATCATTGTGTGACTAAAATAGTAGTGACGCTTAATATGATGAAAATCAACTGTTTCAGCCACTCCTTTAACTTGATATAGCTCCCTAAGGTATCCACTTAATGCAGGATAGCTTTCAATTGTGCGTAAATTACATTTAAAATGGCCAACGTACACACTATCAAACCGAATGAGTGTAGTGAATAATCGCCAATCTGCCTCGGTGAGCCTATTACCTGTTAAATAACGCTGCTTGCTCAGTATCCCTTCTACTTTATCGAGTGCTTTGAATAAATCGTTAAACGCCTCTTCGTATGCATCTTGAGTTGTTGCGAATCCCGTACGATAAACACCATTATTTATATTTGGATAAATCAACGCATTTAATTCATCAATTTTTGGTCGTAGTGCCTCTGGGTAGTAATCATCGTTATTACCTGTTAATTCATTAAATGCACTATTGAACATACGTATAATATCGGCAGACTCATTACTGACAATTTTATTTAGCTTTTTATCCCACAATACGGGTACGGTAACTCGCCCGGAATACTTAGGATTATTTTTTGTATACACTTGATGTAAGTAGTTACTATTAAATAAAGCATCACCAGTACTGTGGTTTTGCGTATCAAAAGCCCAACCACTATCAAGCATATCAGGGCTAACAACCGACACCGTAATTAAATCTTGCAGTCCTTTTAACGATCTAAATATAAGCGTTCGATGCGCCCAAGGACACGCAAGTGACACATATAAATGATACCTGTTCGCTTGTGCTTTAAATCCGGCCTCGCCCGTTATTCCAGCGCTACCATCAACAGTTACCCAGTGACGTAACTGCGCCGTTTCGCGTTCAAACTTACCGTTACTTGAATCTGTGTCGTACCATTTATCTTGCCATTGGCCGTTAACTAATAATCCCATAAAACTCTCCTAAAAATACCGTTATATTTTGCCAAACTCGCCGCTTTGATAATCACGCACTGCTTGCTGTACTTCAGCTTGCGTCGTCATTACAAACGGACCCATATGAGCAATTGGCTGATTAAGTGGATCGCCTGCAAAAACCAAAACGCCAGCGCCGTGCTCAGAGCTAATATTAATATCACTGCCTGGTTCTAAAATAAGTAACTTACCCGCTGGTATTGTTTGATAGTCGCTCATTATTAGTGAGCCGCTATGAATATAAAGCATTACTTTTTGTTGGCTAAGAGGCTCTAAATAAATGCTTTTACCAGCAGGTAATGTAATATCAGCGAGCGCCGCATTAGCAGCTAAACTTTGCAGCTCGCTTGCAAGCGTTTCACTTTCGAACTGCCACGATCCCGCAAGTGCTTTTAACGTCACGCCTTGCGTATTTGTAAAACTAGGAGCTGGGTTTTTAGTCGTATCTTGATAACGTGAATCACGCATTTTTTCTGCGCTTGGCATGTTTATCCAAATTTGAAAGCCATGCAGACCATCTATAGCATCAGCGAGTGGCATTTCACTGTGCATGACGCCGCGCCCTGTGCTCATCCATTGCACATCGCCTGCTTTAATTGCTTCTTTGTTACCCATTTGGTCACGATGCTCAAAGCCACCTTTTAGAATATAAGTAAACGTTTCAATTCCTCGGTGCGGATGCTCTGGAAAGCCTCCCATATAATCTTTTTTGTCGTCTGACTTAAGTTCATCAATCATCAAAAACGGATCTAAATATTTACCATCAAACCCAGGTATACGGCTAATGCTCACGCCATCGCCATCTTGAGTTGCATAAGCTGTAAGTATTTTTGATATTTTCATTTTTTAATTCACTCTAAAGAATAAGTTTATGAGGCTATTAAATCATTCATTAAACAAAACAACTATGTCTTTAAATCGAGCTTAAGGTTCTAAAAAATAGAACGACATTGATTCATTGGTTACATTTTCAACCTTATAATTACTATGGTTATTTGGAGTGAATTTGGATACAATTGTTATTGCAAAATACGAAACTAAGGAATGGTTATTTTTACTTATTCTCTCAAACATCAGCTTTATCGTTTGCTTATATTGCTAAGCATTCCGGGCACAGCTGTAATTATTTTTACCCTGCTGCTTGAACGCCACCACTCTATTGAGCAAAGTGAAAAAAAAGTAGAAAACATTGCTAAGCAATTAATTTTACAGCAAAAGCACTTAGTCGATGATATTGACCGTTTAGCGCGTTATTTGTCTAAAGAGGAAAGTAAGAAAGAAAATCTAGCAACGTCCTGCCCTAATTATTTTAATCAATTTAGAGCTATTTATGCCCATGTTGCCAATATCGGGATTATAGATCCAAATGGCATTGTCATGTGTACAACAAGCGGATTAGCCAAAACAATAAGTATTGCAGATCGTGCGTATTTTCAAAATGCCTTAAAAAGTAACCAATTGTCAGTAGGTTATTTTCAGCACGATAGAAACTTGCAAAAAAACACCCTTAACTTTGCGTTACCTATCATTAATAAAAAAAATGTAATTCAGGGCGTTGTAGTTATCGTTGTTGCGCTTGACTGGTGGAACAATGCTTTTAATAATATTGAACTGCCACCTGGCTCTATTGCTGCAATCGCTGATTCTAATGGAAAAATTTTAGCGCGTTACCCACCAACAACTGCAGCCCTTGGCGATAATATTGCAAAGACTTTATTAGCAACTGATTCTTCGATTGATAATGAGGCATCAACAAAAATAAAATCTATTGAGGGTGAAGATCGAATGCTTCATCACTCTATTATTTATAAAGATCCGAGTAATAACAGCTTAAATATACATATTGCACTTCCTATTACGCATGCTTTAAAGCAAATAAATAATAATTTTTTTATAGCGATTGGTGTATTTATTTTATCACTGCTAGTGCTATGTTTAATTGCACGTAAGCTGCTTAAAACCAGCATTATCGACCCAATTAATAATCTAACAAATGCAACAAACGTGTTGGCTAAGGGCGAAATGCCGTCACAAAAAACACAGCCAAATAATCCAGAGCTAAATACTCTCTATCAGCGCTTTAAATCAATGGCGCAAACTAGGTTAACAGCTGAAGCTAATTTAAAAAACAAGCACGATGAGCTTACCAGCTTGCTTAATACTCTACCCGACAGTTACGTTAGAATTAACATCCATGGCGATATTCTCAACATAACGGGGCAATTTAAGCCTCAAGTAAACACAAACAGCACTGCAGTACCTCATTTGTCATCAATACTTTCTCACAACAATGTGCAGCTTTTGTTATCGCAGTTATCTAAGCTTGATGTTTCGAGTAATTTAGAATTTACACTCGAAAAATCAGATCCTAAACGCAGCTTTGAAGCGCGTATTAGTGCAATGCAAAGTAAAAATGAATACGTTGTTGTGCTAAGAGATATAACACAACGAAAAATAAATGAAGAAGCACTCCACCTTGCCTCGCTAGTGTATAACAACAGTAGTGAAGGCATGGCAATCACCGATCCAGCGGGTATAATATTTGATGTAAACCCTGCGTTTTGCAAAACGACTTTATATAATAAAGAAGAAGTTATTGGGCGATCCTCTTCAATTCTTTCATCAGGAAAACATGATAAGAATTTTTACAATAAAATGTGGTCTGAATTACAGCAAACAGGCCGCTGGCAAGGCGAGGTTATTAACCGTAAAAAGAACGGGCAGCTTTACTCTGAGTGGCTCACAATCGATACGGTTTATGATACAAACAAAGCACCTATTCGTCGAATCGCGATATTCACAGACCTCACTGAGAAAAAACAAGCCGATGAAACAATTTGGCGACAAGCTCACTATGATCACCTAACTGACTTACCAAATCGTTTAGAGTTAAAGGAGCGATTAAATCAACGATTTTCAAACGTTGTTACTCCCGACAATCAATTGGTTGTCATGCTTTTAGATATAGATCACTTTAAAGATATTAATGACACATTAGGCCATCACTATGGTGATAACTTATTAAAACTCGTATCTCAGCGTATAGTCCAGTCGGCAAAAAATGCTGAGTTTGTGGCACGTATTGGTGGTGATGAGTTTGTTATTGTGTTTAATCGTATAAAAAGTACGCGTCATATTAATCAAATTGCCAGTAATATTTTGCTTAGCCTATCGTCGGCTTTGCATCTTGAAAACGAAGAATTATTTATTAGCGCCAGCATGGGCATAGCATGCGCCCCTAATGATGGTGAAAATACTGAACAGCTTTTAAAAGCAGCCGATCAGGCTATGTATAAAGCAAAAAGTAATGGTCGTAACTGTTTTGAATTTTTCTCTGCTGACATGCGCGAATATGCACACGCGCGCATGGTGCTATTAAAAGACTTACGAAGTGCCATTGAACTTGAACAGTTTGAGTTGTTTTATCAGCCCATTGTTGCTTTGAATGATTTACATATTCATAAAGCTGAAGCACTTATTCGTTGGCAACATCCCGAAAAAGGCCTAATTAGCCCTGTCGCATTTATTCCTCTTGCTGAAGAAACTAGGCAAATAAATGCAATTGGCCAATTTGTATTTGCTCAAACCTTGCAAACGCTTAACGATATAAAAACCCTAACCGATGACACTTTTCAAATAAGTGTAAACGTGTCGCCAGTGCAGTTATCCACGCCAGAGAGTGGTATAGATGAATGGTACGATATGCTAAAAGCTGCAAAATTACCTGCATCCTCAATTGTGGCAGAAATAACTGAAGGCCTAATGATTAACCCCGAAGCATTAACGCAACGTCGCTTAAAAGAAATAGTAAAATCAGGTATGCAGCTTGCCCTTGATGATTTTGGTACAGGATATTCGTCACTCGCTTACTTACAAGAAATGGATACCGACTATTTAAAAATAGATAAACGTTTTGTTGATAATATCCAAGTAGGCAGTCAAGAACTTGCACTGTGTGAAGCAATAATTGTTATGGCGCATCAACTGGGCTTAAAAGTAATCGCCGAAGGAATTGAAACTAAATTACAAATGCAGCTATTACTTGAAGCCGGATGTGATTACGGACAAGGTTATTTATTTTCAAGACCTTTAAATAAAAGCAGTTTTATGGCACTTCTAGCTGATAAAAAAGTCGCTTTATTAAAATAAATAAACAAAAAATCACTGTTACGCAATAAATAATGCGTCTGCGCGGTCAAGTTAAGCAATCAGATATAAGTAGTAACAGGATTTAAAAATGGCAAAAGCAACATTAGAGCAATGGCGAATGTTTAAGGCGGTTGTGGATCACGGCGGATTTGCAGGCGCAAGTGCAGCTGTACATAAAAGTCAGTCAACCGTACACCATGCTGTTCAAAAACTTGAAGCCGCCTTGCAAATTAAGTTGCTTGAAGTAAAAGGTCGTAAAGCATTTTTAACCGATAGCGGTAAACTAATTTTACGCAGAGCTGAATTTTTAATTGAAGAAGCAACTAAAATAGAATCGGTAGCAAGTACACTAAGCGAAGGCGTAGAAAGCACGTTAAAAATAGCTGTTGATGAAGTTTTTCCACACACCATTTTATACCAGGCACTTGCTAAAACGAGTGAACTTTACCCGCTTTTAAAGATTGATTTAGTAGAAAGCGTGCTAACCGGTGCAAACGAATTACTACATAACTCAGTGGTTGATTTAGCCATTTCATCAATTCCTATCTATGGAATTAGTTGCAGTACGTTATGCGATATAGAGTTTATAGCCGTTGCGCATAAAGACCATGTATTACAACAACAAACTGAACAACTCAACTTTCGCGATTTAAAGCTACACCGGCAAATAGTAGTTCGCGACTCAGCAACACACACCAGTCACAATGATGGCTGGTTAGGTGCTGATATGCGCTGGACAGTAAGCCATTTACGCAACTCTATTGATATGGTTAGTCAAAATTTGGGTTACGCTTGGCTGCCAAAAACACAAATAGCACATTTAATTGAAGATAAAACGCTCGTCCCACTAAATTTAGACCAAGGTACAACCCGTACCCTTAATTTATATTTAATGTGCAACGACAACGACAGGCTTGGTCCTGCAGCACAAGAGTTTAAAGAGCAGCTTACGGCTCTCACTAACTTAGCTAGCTAATGGCTATTCGTTTTTTACATCGAGGTGATCTGCCACATAGGCGCCTCGCTGCCCACGCTCTTTAGCTGGGCCTATAGTACTGTCTTTACCTGTTTGCTGTTCAGTTGCAGCATTAATAACAGCACCTAATGTGATTATATAAGCGCTGATGTACAACCACATCAACATAATCACTACACCACCTAGTGAACCGTAAGTTTCGTTGTAACTAGAAAAACGCGACACATAAAATGAAAAACCTATAGATGCCAAAATCCAAAGCACAGTAGCAATAGACGAACCCATCGTGATCCAACGCCATTTGGCCGGTTTACGATGTGGGGCATAACGATATAAAAGTACCAATGCAAAATTAAAGGTAAAAGCTAATAATGGCCAAGAGATGAGTTTAATTAATAAATCTATACTTTCTTTGAGCCCCACTAAATTAAGCACAATAGGCAAAATACCAATAATTAATAACGCAAAAATTGCGACAACAATCGCCCCTACCGAAAATAAAAAGCGTACTAATTGAGCTTTAAAAAATGAACGTTTTTCATATTCACGATAACTAATATTACACGCAGTAATAAGTGCTTGGCTGCCCTTAGAACTACTCCAAATAGTAAGTATAAGCGTACCAATTGCACTTAAGCTCAAGCTTGCACTTGATGTTTTTGCAAGGCTAGAAACCTGAGATAAAATTAGTTCACTGGTACTTGGTGGGAGCAAAGTAACTATTTTACTTAAATGATCACTAATATCTGCAGGGGATGAAAAGTACGCATACACAGATACCATCGCCGCAATGGCCGGAAAAATAGCAAGTAACGCATAAAATGCCACACCCGCTGCCACTATAGATAAGTTATCTTCACTCATTTGCTTAAAAATGCGCTTAACAATATCCCACCAACCTATAAAAGGGATATGACTAGGCTGCTCAGCTTGCTGTCCTCGTTTAGCTTCTTTCATTCTAAACCTCAATATTTGTATTACATTACTACAGCAAAATGTTTGCCAAGTTAAATAAAGTATTTGGTACTAAACTTGCTGTTACCTAATATTAACGATTATAAAAACCAAACACGGACGATAAGCCATGCCTAGTAGCCAATCAAACATTATAGCTTTAAACAATACGCCTCACAGCACGCAAAGTTTTCAAGGCAATGTGTTTTCGTGGCAGTTTTTTCATGAACAAGCTGTGCAATTACTTCATGCAACAGCGCAAATATTACCCACACTATTACTCGGTATAATACTTTTAGCATTAAGCTATTTAATTGCAGGGCCACTTTCTCGATTGCTTATAAAGCCTATTGACTACATGACTGACAGTAAACTAGTTCATCTAGTTGTAAGGCGTAGTATAAGCACTTTAATTATTTTATTTGGCGTGTACTTATTCCTGCGTTTAGCAGGGCTTACAGAGTTTGCTGTTGCCATTATGAGTGGCACGGGACTAATAGGACTTATATTAGGTTTTGCCTTTAGAGACATAGCTGAGAACTTTATCGCTAGTTTATTACTGAGCATACAAAGGCCTTTTAAAATCGACGATGTAATTGAAGTAGACAATCGTTTAGGTGTTGTTAAAAAAGTAACCGCAAGAGCAACCACACTTGTTGATTACGATGGCAATCATATTCAAATACCCAATGCGACGGTATATAAAAATACCATTAAAAACCTGACTGCCAATCCAAAAATGCGCGGAAAAGTAGAAATTGGTATTGGCTATGATAACGATATACGCAGCGCACAAACCCTCGCCCTAGATATTGCCAATCAACAAAATGCGGTACTTAGCGATCCACCTGCGCAGGTTTTAATAAAAAACTTAGGTTCATCTACTATTAATTTCGTTTTGTATTTTTGGGTTAATAGCGAGCAGCACAGTCCATTAAAAGTAGCTTCCCAGCTTATGCGCGAATTAGTCAATGAGTTCACAAAACAAAACATCAGCATGCCTGATGATGCACGAGAAAGAATTATACTCACCGACCCTAGTGAAAATGTTTCTAATTTAGAGGAAAAACAACCATCGCAAGTGCAAAGCGAAAAAAGTGAAACAGTTGATCAAACTAAAACACTTGATGATGTGAGCAGTGATACCGACGAAATACGTGAACAAGCAGAGCAATCAAGAGACCCAGAACAAGGTAAAAATATTATTTAATAATGCTGAAGTTGTATATATTAGTATTTAGCTCAATATTAATACTCTCGACCCAATAAGCAAAATAAGCAAAATAAGCAAAATAAGTAATCAACGCTAATATATATTAACGCTGGTTAGGAAGTATCTTATGAAAAGGCAAAAGGCTTTATAGGATATTAATCGACTTTTGCCCTTTGTTTGCGGAGTTTTTCAAGTTAGTTGTCACATCAAATAAAATTTTATGCCGCCCGCATTGCTTCTTTTTTCTCTGGATTTAAATTTACTTCATTGGTCAGATGCCCACAGCTAGTCTGGTCTAGTTACTACTACAATCCACCAACACCGCCTTGTATCGACCTCTAAACAGTTCACCATCTGTATTATGTGTTCTATTAGAATATTGCGTATAGAGACCATTAATATGTTTCATGGCTCTGCCCATGTTTGCATCAGGGATTTTTATTAGTAGGTGGTAATGATCGGTCATTAAATAATACGAATGCACTTCAATATTAAAACGAAAACTGGCTTCCTCAATGCAGTATAAAAAATGCTTAGAATCGTCATCACTCAAAAAGGTGTTTTCACGCCCTCTTCCGCGATTCATCACATGATAAAACACATTTTCATACTCTATTCGTAGTGGTCTAGCCATAATAATAAACTCAATGAGCAATAAACTATAAATCTAGATCATTGATGTATGAAGGTAAGATTTGACCCTGCCGAATCGCTAAAAAGCAGTTAACACCCTCCTACCTTTATATTAATGACCTTAGCTCAAAGTCATTTTCTTCGCGCCCAGCTTCATCTTTCGCTTTATCTATACATCTTAAGTTTTAACTATTGTATTTTATATAAGCTTGTTTATCATATGAGATCTATTTACAAAGGCATGTGAATATTAAAGTTTGCAAGGGAATCATGTAGCCTCCCCACAAAAAATTCACAGCCTATTTTTAAGGCTTCTTGTTTATGTCATTTTTAACAACACTTAAAAAGTTTGGTAATCATATTGGTGCTTACAAAGTGCACTTGTGCCCTGAGGTAAAAGGCCAAGCTAGTGAAAAAGGCAAACCTTTATCGAATGTAAAAATAGAGAGAGTATTGAATTTTTCTGATGGTAAAAGTGTTGAAGATTTCACTTACACGGATAATAATGGGGGCTTCTCATTACCTGAAATTAATATCCGTTCTAATCAACCAGCAGTCCCACTTGCTGAGATTTTCACTTCTCAAGCTATTTATCTATCCTACAATAATGAAGAATATTGCCTTTGGGGTTCTAGATTATCAGGCGTTAAATATCGAGAGGAATATGCAAGAAAGTTAAGGCAATTAATAGCCGACATCTCTAATGGAAAGGTTCTTTTTAAATTTCAGAATAAGAAAACTGAAGGCTATAAATTTGAGGCTTTAAGTATTTGTCGTTGGTCTGATGATTTTGAAGTAGTGGAACAAAATGCTTATTTTGACCTTTCAGAAATTGAAACGGATAATAATTAATAAATCAAAAACTAAATTATAAGGAAATATTAATGAATGTTTTAAGCCCTGCAATAGCTGCTAATTTTGCAGCTATCTCATACGAAAGCCTTGACAAAAGAGGCTTGAGAGCTAATCCATATTTTGAAAGAATTAGCTCTTTATTTTCATTCGAATCAGAATCTATAAAAGGTGTAAGTGGTTCTATTCTCGAACGAGTTTTTAACCACTCGACCAATTTTGGCTGCATTGCAAAGGGTAAGAAAGGAGCATATGAAGATGATTATGTTTTAGCTTTACGAGGCACGGCTAAAGTTCGTGATGTTGTCACTGATTTACATTGTGGTTTAAGTACTTGTAGTAATAATCAACCTGTACATGCAGGCTTTAACCATACATTTAACTCTTTCAAAAATCAGTTAGAACTATACTTTAAAAAAAGCACTAAGAAAAAGTTAAACATTCATGTTGTAGGTCATAGTTTAGGTGGGGCTTTAGCAAACTTAGCTGCTAACTGGCTAAAGCAACGTTTCGGTGCCAATGTAAAATTATATACTTTTGGTGCGCCGCGCGTTGGTTATAATAGCTTTGCTGTAAAAACAGAGTCCGCAACAGATAACAACATCTATCGTTGCGTACATGCCGCAGATCCAGTTCCTTTAGTGCCTGTGTGGCCATTTATGCATACTGAACAAGAATATATTTTACACGGTGCTGCCACTATTACTCCAAAAGCACATAGTATGACTAATGAGACGCCAGGATATTTACATACAGCAAGCAACTTCAAAAGTTACTCTGCTATCAACAAAGGAATGGAAAAACGAATTCAAGAAGAGGTAAGGCTTGATTATGATAGACGGCTAGAATGTAGCCGCACGTCTAAATGGGCTAGGAAAATTGGTGCAGCTTTAATAACTCATTTACGTGATACTGGTAAGCTATATGCGATACAAAATCATTTATCGAACGCTCTCACAGTGTACGATCAGATAGCTAAAGCATTAGCTGATAGCATTGACTTCTCTAAAAACTGTACCAAAGATATAAAAGGGATTTTAGGGCACATACTAACATTTTGTGGCTATCCATTTAAGGTAATTTCTTTTACTTACGCTTCGATTAGACATATTTTACAATTAATGCTTAAAAATATTTTCGCACTTGCGGGTGAAGCGATAGCATTAGCAAAACCTTCCTAAAATGAAATTATACAAAAAAACCGCCAAATGGCGGTTTTTTATTAACAAGTAAAGCTGTTAGTGTTATGTGAAATTTAACAAAAGCCAATGTGCAAAAGCCAACGGGGCCAAATCTTGACTTCATACATCATAATTTCTCACTGCCCGGTTATCACTCTTTGTTGAAATTCTAACGAGTACTGCAAACAGATAGCCAAAAACTAATTACTTGCCTTAATTTACAAGCACAAAAAAGCCCGCAGCGTTAACTGCGGGCTTTTTTATTGAATGAGTGAGTCAGCCGGTAAGCCGGGTTTTGTCCTTTCCGAAGAAAGTGATAATCATTCGTCTAGGCCATAAATCGCTCTATGGCTCAAGCAACCTACCCGGTTCTCACGTGGGCCACGCGTTCATTATTTAAAATGATAGAACCCTATTTGGTCTTGCTCCGAGTGGAGTTTACCTTGCAACCGACTATTACTAGCGGCCCGGTGCGCTCTTACCGCACCCTTTCACCCTTACCAATCGAGATTGGCGGTCTCCTCTCTGCTGCACTTGTCGTGGGCTCACGCCCCCCAGCCGTTAGCTGGCACTCTGCCCTATGGAGCCCGGACTTTCCTCCCCCTGATCATTTTCGTCACAGGCAGCGATCATCTTGGCTGACTCGGCGCGCAGTATACATGAGGCTAATACCAAGCGCAGTAAAATTTACTCTTTTTCTTCAATAATTGTTTTGTATAAAGCGTTTTTCTTCATTCCAAAGTATTCAGCAACAACGCCACAGGCTTTTTTCATTGGCATTTCACTCTCAAGCAGTGCCAGCATTTTGCGCGCTTCTGGTGGAACATCGTCTACTAGTTTTGGTTTGCCCGGCAACATTAATACAATTTCGCCGCGTTGCTTAGTGGGATCATCTGTTAAAAACTGTTTAAGCTCACTTACACTACCATTAAAAAATGTTTCAAAGGTTTTGGTTAGCTCTTTAGCAAACACAACTTGCTGCTCATCACCAAGAGCTAGTGCTAAATCATCAAGGCTTGCCATAATACGGTGCGTACTTTCGTACATTATGCTGGTAATACCTGAGTTAACAGCTTCGGTAAAAAAGTCTTGGCGAGCTTTGCTTTTAGCTGGCGTAAAACCAATAAACTGAAAACGATCGGTTGGTAAGCCTGAACAACATACGGCTGTAATTGCAGCACATGCACCTGGAACAGGTGTAACATGAGCGCCTTGTTCACGACATAGATTTACAACCGCGTAGCCTGGATCACTAATTAGTGGCGTACCAGCGTCAGATACTAAAGCAATATTTAAACCTTGATTAAGTTGATCAATAATTTGTTGTGCTTTTTGCTTTTCGTTGTGGTCGTGTAATGCAAACGTTTTTGCCTTAATTCCAAAGTGGCTAAGTAGCTTGCCGGTATGGCGAGTGTCTTCAGCAGCTATTAAGTCAACTTGCGATAATGTCGCAATGGCACGGTGACTTAAGTCGTCATAATTGCCAATTGGGGTGGCAACAATGTAAAGAGTGCCAATTTTCTGTGAATTCTCCTCATTTAACATTGAGGTCTCCTGCGTCAGTCAGTAATATAAGCAAATCGCGTTAACGTATTGGGAAATCATTGTGCGACTTAAACTAGTTAGTCTATTAATTATATTGTCAGGGTTATCGGCGTGTAGCACAACCGAAAAACCAACTAAAAACAGCGATAACGTAAGTAACCGCACTAATGCACTGCAAAATCAGGCAAACAGTGCGCAATCTATCTATCAATTGGCGCAAAACCGCCAAGGTGCCGATAAAATACAGTTATTGTATAGCGCCCGTGATGCTGCAATTAGTGAGCAAAATTGGCCTTTGTTAGAGAAAATTGGTAATGAGCTTGAATTAACCGCAAGTGTTGATCAAATCCAAAACCGTCTTTATATTGCATTTGCACAAAAACAACAGAATAAGAATGATCAAGCTTTGGTGATTTTGCAATCGCTAGACGGACAACTGACTCAACCTGAGCATTTTGCATGGCATCAGTTTTTAACAGCCAGTATTTATGCATCGCAAAACTTTCCTAAAAAAGCTGCCCCCTATTTCTTTAGAGCTTCTGAAACAGCCACAAAAAACAATATAGAAATCCCTCAGCTCAATCAAAATTTGTGGGATAACTTAAAACAGCTCTCTTCATATGCGCTTGAACGTTTTAACCGTGGTTCGGTTATCCAGCAAGGCTGGGTAAACCTTGGTCTATACTATCAAGTATATGCAAGTAGCGGCGTGGAGCTAGACCAAGCAATTAATAATTGGCGCAGGCGCTATATTGGGCATCCGGCTTTTTCTGTATTACCTGAACAAGACGAAATGCTTACTGAGCTCGCCCCTATTAATATAGAGCGTTTAGTTGTGTTGTTTCCACAATCAGGCCCTAACGAACGCTTAGGTGATGCGCTTAAAGCCGGTGTGTTAGCTGCACTTGATACGCAAACTATCAACGACACTATTTTTATTGATGAAAACTTAAGTACAGAAGAAATTGCAGCGCAACTTGAAGAAATAAAGCCTGATTTTGTAATTGGTCCTCTACTTAAAGCAAATATTGATAAACTAGCCAATGCACAAACTCTTATTGATACTCCGGTACTGCATTTAAACACCTTTGATGGTGAGCGAATTTCGCTTCAGCATTATTACTTTGCATTGAACCCTGAGCACGAAGTACAACAAGCTCTGGAACACTTTTTAACTAAGGGCTATCAAAAGCCTATGCTGCTTGCGCCAAATAATGCAAATGGCCAACGTTTAGTTGATTATTTTAACCTACAGTGGCAACGCTACAGCGAAACCAAGCCACAAATCGGTTTTTATAACGATAAAAAAGATATGCCGAACACAATTACCAGCTTATTAGAAGTTGATAAGTCAAAAGATCGCATACAAACAGTTAAAGCATTATTTAAGCAAGAAGTAGAAAACGAAACGCGTTCACGCAGTGATATAGACGTTATTTATATTTTGGGTGATGCAATAGAAACTCGCTTAATTAAACCTTACCTTGATGTAAACGTCAGTACATTTGCTGATCGCATTCCACTTTATGCAAGCTCTAAAAGTCATAGTAAACAAATTGACAGTACAGACAAAGGCGACTTAGACGGCCTATACTTCACTGAATTACCGTGGATGCTTGATTCACAAATTAAACAACATAATTTACGCCAACAGTACAACTCTCTATGGCCAGAGCAAATTGATATTAGCCAACGCTTATTTGCAATGGCATACGATGCAGTATCAATATTACATGACATTAGACAGTTAAGCGTAATGCCAGGCAATCAATATAGTGGCTTAAGCGGTAAGTTATCTGTTAATACCAGCGGCCATATAGAACGTATGCTCGACTGGGCTCAATATACAAACCGTCGCATTAAGCCTGTGCAATTAGAAACACAACGCCCGGTACCATTGTTTATGCAATCAGCGGGTGATATACAAACTATAAATTAAACTTTATTAAGTTAAGGGGGCGGCATGTCGTGGTTTAAAGAGCTGTGGCACAATAGTCGCGAAAAAGGCCTGTATTATGAGCTTGAAGCGCAAAAATACTTAGTTACTCAGGGCTTAACACCCATTGAACGTAATTATTACTGCCCCTTTGGCGAGCTTGATGTCATTATGAAAGAAGGCGACACCCTTGTATTCATTGAGGTCAAGTTTCGCAAAAATAATGCCCGTGGCGGTGCCAACTATGCACTTAGCCCACAAAAACAAGCTCGATTAAAACGTAGTATTTATCATTACTTAGCAGCTAAAAATTTAACTAACCAAGCACTAAGAATTGATTATGTAGCCATTACAGGAGAAGCATCTCCTAATATTAATTGGCTTAAAAATGTATTTTAAACGCAAATACAAAGATAAATTATTGGTAGGCTATGCAAGACACAATTAAAGAAATTTTTACAGAAAGCATTCAAGTTCAAATCGCTGCTGGTGAAGTGCTACCTAGTGCGCTTGAGTCAGCTGCATTTACTATTGCACAAAGTCTGATCAACGGAAATAAACTCATTTGCTGCGGTACTGCAAATTGCCACATGCTCGCCCAGCACATGGCGGGAGTATTGGTTAATCACTATGAAACCGAGCGTCCTTGTTTACCCGCAATTGCTCTATCGCAAGAAAACGTTAACCTTGGACAAAGTACTCAGGTAGACGATCACGATACATTTGCTCGCCAAGTCCGCGCTTTTGCTCAGCAAGGTGATTTATTGCTTGTACTGGCTATTAACGGTAACGAAAAACATGTTATTTCTGCCGTTGAAGCTGCACTAACTAAAGATATGAAGGTCATAGTTATGGTTGGTGATGATGGTGGCGAGTTGGTTGGCCTACTTGGCCCTAACGATGTTGAAATTAGATCCCCATCTAAACGCCCTAGCCGCATTATCGAATCCCATTTAGTTAACTTACATTGTTTAAGCGAACTTGTTGATTTAACGCTTTTCCCTCAGGATGAAAATTATGTTTAAACGCTCTCTTATTGTTTTAGGTACTGTTGTATTACTACAAGGCTGCGCAGCTGCTGTTGTTGCAGGTACAGCCAGTGCAGTAACTGCAGCGAACGATCGCCGTACCATTGGCTCTCAAATTGACGATAACAATATTGAAATAAAAGCCAGTATTGCACTTAGCGAAGTAGAACGCCTTGAAAAGTTTGCCAATATAAGCGCTGTAAGCGTTAACGGTATTGTTTTACTTGTAGGCCAAGTATCTAATGAAGAAATGAGAAACGAAGCACAGCGTACCATTGAGGGCGTTTCAGGTATTCGTAAGATACATAACCAAATTCGTATTGGCTCAAATATTGGCATTACTACACAAACGCATGACTCTTGGTTAACTTCTAAAGTAAAAGCTCAGCTACTAACAGCAAAAGACATTAGCAGTAATAACATTAAAGTAGTTACTGAAAACGCTGAAGTATTTTTAATGGGTTTAGTATCTGACTCTGAGTCTACTCAAGCTGTAAACATTGCCCGAAATGTATCTGGCGTAGAGCGTGTAATTAAAGTATTCGAATATATGTAAAGTAAAATACAGACATAAAAAAACCGCTTATTAAGCGGTTTTTTTTGCATTTACTTATTATTTAATAACGCGTAAATGAGAGCCTTTTTTCTTCTGTGGCTTTTCTGGTGGTGTTTCATCAATAAATTCAGCTGATGAATCAACACTTTCAAGCTCAGGCACAAAATCGTCTTCGTCCTCTAAAAACTCATCTGCAGTAAAGACTGTTCCTTCGCCATTTTCACGCGCGTATATTGCAAGCACAGCACCTAGAGGCACATACACTTGCATTGGCTGACCACCAAAGCGCGCATTGAAGCTAAGTTGGGTTAAGTCTAACGAAAACTGTGTGACCGCTGATGGACTTATGTTTAAAACAATTTGTCCGTCTTGAACAAACTGTGTTGGCACTTGTACATTTGCAAACCCAGCGTCTACCACTAAATGCGGTGTACACTCGTTATCGACTATCCAATCAAAAAAAGCACGTAATAAATAAGGACGATTAGGCGTCATTATAAACGGATCTCACGCTCAGCTTCAGTTAAAGAGGCTTGGAATGACTCACGTTCAAATAAACGGATCATGTACTCTTTAAGCTCTTTAGAACCTGCACCATTAAGCTCAATACCAAACTCTGGTAAACGCCATAATAGTGGAGCTAAATAACAATCTACTAAGCTAAACTCTTCACTCATAAAGTAAGGTGCTTCGCTAAAAATAGGTGCTACAGCAAGTAATGCTTCTGTTAGCTCTTTACGAGCTTGAGCAGCATCTGACGTGTTGTTACTGATTTTGTCAGCTAGGCTGTACCAGTCAGTATCAATACGATGCATCATTAAGCGGCTACGACCACGCATTACCGGGTAAACAGGCATTAGTGGAGGATGAGGAAAACGCTCATCAAGGTATTCCATGATGATGTTTGCCTGGTATAAACCAAGCTCACGGTCAATCAGTGTTGGCACTGTGCCGTAAGGGTTAATTTCGTGAAGTGCTTCTGGCAAGTTATCTTTTTCAGCCAAATGAATATCTACACTTACACCTTTTTCCGCAAGTACAATACGTACTTGGTGGCTATACATACAGTTAGCACCAGAAAAAAGGGTCATTACAGGGCGCTTATTGGCAGCTACGGCCATGCCTATACCTCCATTAAATAACTAAAACAGCAAAAGGGGCTTAAGCCCCTATTGCAAAATTACCTTTAAAAATGTTCAACTTAATGAACATCTCTCCAGTATTCTTTCTTAAGCATAAATGCCAAGATAAATAGAATTATTAAGAATCCTATTACCTTAATACCTAGCGCTTCCGATTCAAGACGTGAAGGTTCACCCACGTACTCAAGGAAGTTTGTTAAATCACGAGCCGCTTGGTCGTATTCATCTACGCTTAATTCACCCGTACCATCAGTTTCAGTAGCAATAACTTTGGTCACAGTGTGGCCATGTTCTTCTACTTCTTTAGTGATAGGCGTTGGTAAACCTTGTAGTTCTTGAAGAACATGAGGCATACCTACCGATGGAAAAACAATATTGTTAACTCCAAACGGGCGAGATTCATCTTTATAAAACGATTTTAGGTACGTGTAAATATAATCTGGTGATTTTACACGTGCAATAAGAGTTAAATCCGGCGGAGCCGCACCAAACCATTTTGCTGCATCGTCTTTTGTAATTGCGTTTGTGATATGGCTACCGACTTTAGAGCCGTCAAAAATTAACTGCTCTAAACCAACTTCTGTTGGGATACCGATATCACGAAAAGTACGCTCATAACGTTGATACTGCATTTGGTGACAACCAAGACAGTAGTTCATGAACAACTTTGCACCGCGTTGTAAAGATGGTTGATCAGTAAGGTCGTTATTCGCTTCCATTAAAGGAACCGACGGACCTGCTGCCATAACCATGTTAGGCAACAAGTTTACTGATAAAGCAAATAAACCAATAATAAGCTTCTTCATCATTTCGTTAACCTCTCTGGCAATGGCTTAGTTTTTTCGTTCTTACTGTATACAAACAACAGTACGAAGAACATAAAGTAAGTCACAGTACAGATTTGAGAAATAATCGTTTTCATATCAGTTTGTGGAGTTGCACCCACCCAACCAAGAAGAACGAAAGTTACAACAAAGCCTGCAATGTTCCATTTATGGAAACCACAACGGTAACGAACCGATTTAACTCTACCACGGTCTATCCAAGGTAGTAATGCAAGTACTACAATCGATGCACCCATCGCCGCAACACCGATTAACTTATCAGGGATTGCACGTAAGATTGCATAGAATGGCGTAAAGTACCAAACCGGGAAAATATGCTCAGGTGTTTTAAGTGGGTTAGCTGCCTCGAAGTTTGGACCTTCTAAAAAGAAGCCATTCATCGCCGGCATAAAGAACACAACCCAACAAAACAGTATTAAGAAACCAACCACACCCACAATATCTTTAACTGTGTAGTAAGGGTGGAACGGTATCGCATCAACAATGTCTTTTTTGTTAGTGTAATACTCGTGGAATTTAAATTTAGGCTTATCTTCTTCAGCTACTGAGCCTTTCTTACGTTTAATCTCAATACCTTCAGGGTTATTTGAACCCACTTCGTGTAGAGCAACAATGTGTAAGAAAACTAAGATTACAATAACCAGTGGTAGTGCAATTACATGTAATGCAAAGAAGCGATTAAGTGTTGCACCTGATATTACGTAGTCACCACGGATCCAAAGTGTTAAGTCATCACCAATAACCGGAATAGCACCGAATAATGAAATGATTACTTGTGCGCCCCAGAACGACATTTGGCCCCATGGTAATAAATATCCCATGAATGCTTCAGCCATTAGCGCTAAGAAAATGAACATACCAAATAACCACAGTAATTCACGCGGTTTTTGGTAAGAACCGTAGATCATGCCACGGAACATATGCATATATACAACGATGAAAAACGCTGATGCACCTGTTGAGTGCAAGTAACGTAGTAACCAGCCATATTCTACATCACGCATGATGTACTCTACCGAAGCAAAAGCACCTTCAGCAGACGGAACAAAGTTCATCGTTAACCAAATACCTGTTAGGATTTGGTTTACTAGTACTAACATGGCTAGTGAGCCAAAAAAGTACCAGAAGTTAAAGTTTTTAGGTGCTGGATACTGTGCAATGTGCATGTTCCAAACACGTGTCATTGGGATTCGGTCGTCTATCCAACCAATAATCTTACCAAACATTAGGCTACCCCTCTTTCTTCGCCCACTAAAATAGTGGTGTCATCTAGAAAAGTATAAGGTGGTATTTCTAAGTTTAATGGTGCAGGTACCGATTGAAATACTCGACCAGCCATATCAAATTTAGAACCGTGGCACGGGCAGTAGAAACCGTCATCAGTCCCTTCTACTTTCTCACCAAAATTACCTTGTAAAAAGCCTGGTGAACATCCTAAATGCGTACAAATACCTACAGCCAAAAATATTTCTGGACGTAATGAACGGTAATCATTTGTTGATGATTCTAATTGTTGTGGCTCTTGCGATTGCGGATCACGAAGTTGACCTTCATGTTCTTTCATCTGCTCAAGCATTTTTGGGGTACGTGATACAACCCATACAGGTTTACCACGCCACTCGACACGTATTAATTGTCCAGGCTCAAGTTTGCTGATATCTACTTCTACAGGCGCACCCGCAGATTTAGCTCGCTCACTTGGATTCCAAGACGCAATAAAAGGAACAGCAGCCCCAGCCGCACCAACACCACCTACAACAGAGGTAGCTATGGTTAAAAAGCGACGTCGGCCATTGTCTACAGGCGCATTGCTCATCCACTTATCTCCACTATGATTCTCAACACTTGCTATATTGAGAACATCAGTTACAGCAGGTTAATTATTCGAAATTTTTAAAATAGAAGCGATCATAATTAAAACCCTTGATTAAAACAAGGTTATTCAAAGCCCCATGCTCGAATAAACCTGACTTGATCAAAAATTTGATTAAGCTAGCTCGAGAATAAAGCCGAACGACTATAATAACGCTTCTGTAAAAACAATATACTGACCGAGATCAACACCACTAAGAGGAAACAGTAAAAACTGTACATAGTGTCGTTAAACTCACTCATTTTACTTCCACGCCAATTGTAGCAAAAAATTCCACCAATTAACTGATGGATTTAAACTAATTACGATAATTATTTAACTTTTTTGCAGCTATCTGAGTGTTTTTTAACTTTCGTTCGATTAATACGCAGTTATTAATAAATTTGATCATCATTAATTACAGCAATACCAAGTATGGCGACCGCTATAAACAAATTTAAATTAAGTAGCAAATGTAAACTTTTTGATTTGAAAACAAAAAACCCAGCATAAGCTGGGTTTTTGAATTCTTGATAACGTATAGATTAACGTTTTGAGAACTGTGGACGCTTACGCGCTTTCTTAAGACCCACTTTCTTACGTTCAACTTTACGTGCATCACGTGTAACAAAACCTGCTTTACGAAGTTGTGGACGTAGTGACTCGTCAAACTCCATAAGTGCACGAGTGATACCGTGACGGATAGCACCAGCTTGACCAGTTGTACCACCACCAGAAACGGTGATGTAAAGGTCAAATTTTTCAGTCATATCAACTAGCTCAAGAGCTTGATGAACAACCATGCGTGCTGTTTCGCGACCAAAATACTCTTCTAGAGAGCGTTTGTTGATTACGATGTTACCAGTGCCTGGGCGTAAGAATACGCGAGCACTTGAACTTTTACGACGACCTGTACCGTAGTATTGATTTGCCATGATGGTGCTCCTTAAATGTCTAGAACCTGAGGCTGTTGTGCAGCATGGTTATGCTCAGTACCTGCGTAAACTTTAAGTTTACGGTACATAGCGCGGCCTAAAGGACCACGTGGCAACATGCCTTTTACAGCTTTCTCGATGATCATTTCAGGCTTTGCAGCTTGAAGTTTATCAAAAGTAGTAGACTTAAGGCCACCTGGAAAACCAGAGTGAGCGTAGTACACTTTATCTTTGAATTTGTTACCAGTTACAGTAACTTTTTCAGCGTTGATAACGATGATGTAATCACCAGTATCTACGTGAGGAGTGTATTCAGCTTTATGCTTACCGCGTAGGCGGTGAGCGATTTCAGTAGCGATGCGACCTAAAGTTTTACCTTCAGCGTCAACTACGTACCAGTCACGTTTTACTGTTTCTGGTTTAGCAACAAACGTTTTCATTTATAAAAATCCAATGTTTTTCAATTAAAACCACAAGTAGTTAATATTAACTACTGCTCTAAGTTTGCTATAACCCCTTCGAGTTTTAGACTTTTGCGCCGCTCACAAGTGGCTAGACTATATGAGGACATAGAACGCAACGTGGCAGACGCGGGAGTATACCAGCACTTAAAACACATTGCTACTCGCCGGTTGTTTTTTCCACAAGAAATTTCAGAAATAAGAAGTACTATATATGTACCTCTTTTTTTATAGTTGCCCTATTACACATTTACTTACTTATTTAAACTAAATGCTCTCTAGCTAAATATTCTAAGGATTGCATTTCTTGTAAACGACTAATACAACGCTTAAATTCAAAATTTAAATTACCTTGGGTATAAAGTTCGGTAATAGGTTTTTCAGCCGATATAATTAAAGTTACATGGCGCTCGTAAAATTCATCCACTAAAGCAATAAAACGTCTAGCAGCATCATCATTAGTTTGACCTAGCTGTTTTACGTTAGAAATAATCACCGTATTGTATAAGCGGCTAATCTCCATGTAATCGACCTGGCTACGTGCTGTTTCGCACAATTCACTAAACTCAAACATCACAACGCATTTAGCTACTTTACGCGTTTTGATTTTTCGCCCTTCTATCTCTATCGGCTCATCTAATTGCCCTGGCTCTGGCGATAACTTATCGAAGTACTCAAATAGGTTTTTATCCGCATCTTCATCTAACGGACTATGAAAAATTTCAGCTTGCTCTAAAGTACGTAAGCGATAATCGATACCTGAATCTACATTAACTATCTCGGTATTTTTTTTAACAAGCTCAATAGCTGGCATAAAACGAGCTCGCTGTAAGCCATTTCTGTAAAGTTCATCTGGCACTATATTAGAGGTTGCTACAAGTACTATGCCCCGTGCAAATAGCGCTTCCATTAAGCCACCTAATAGCATGGCATCAGTAATGTCTTGTACAAAAAACTCATCAAAGCAAATAATGTCTGTTTCTGCTTTAAAAGTGTCAGCAATTTTTTCTAATGGATTAGCCGTATTATTTAGCTTTTTAAGCTCGTTATGCACTCGGTGCATAAATCGATGAAAGTGCACACGCATTTTACGTGTGCCCGGTAATGATTCGTAAAAAGTGTCAACTAAATAAGTTTTACCACGCCCTACTCCCCCCCAAAAGTACAAACCTTTTACAGGCGCAGGTTCTTCTTTACTAAATAGCTTAGCAAAAAAGCCTTTTTGTTTTGGCTTTGTCTGAGTTAGGTCATCGTATAGACGTTGTAAATGGCGCACAGCATTTTCTTGTGCTGCGTCGTGTACAAAGTCATCTCGCTTCAAGTCTTGTTGGTATGTTTGCCAAGGAGTCATATCTATTTACAGTTAAAACACAGTTTAATTTGCAAAGTATATTAACACGCATCATAACTCGGGGTATATTACACTTAGTATGATTTATAATTGAATCAAGCATTCGTTAGTTATTTTCCCAAAGGGGTAGTTTTTATGGGCACAGTTATGTGGGTAGGTTTGGTTGTTATTGTTGCTGTAGTAGCATTTTTTATTGGTGCATTTGTTACTAAAAAACAGTTCAAACAAGATGAATTAAAAGAACAGGCTGAGCAAGCTGAAAACGCATTAGAGCAGTATCGCCAAGATGTCGCTGATCATTTAGCAAATACGGGTAAGCTCGTAAATAAAATGAAAGAAAACTATGATCAACTGCTTAGTCACGTTGAAGAAACAAACCAGCTTCTTCTAGAAGATAGAAATAAAGTACCAGCGGAACCATTCTTTTCTAAAGAAACCACAGAGCAATTGCAGGCGTCTTTGAAAGAACGTAGTTCAGATCGCTCATCTGCTGCAGCGCAACCCGCTGATTATGTATCAGGTGAATCTGGTTTATTTGCTGGTCAAAATAAAGTTTCAGAACATTCTAAAGCATCTTGATGAACTTTTTTTAGACCCCATAGTCTTTAGATATAACAGCTTTGTTGTTTTATCTTAATAAACCGAAAAGGGCTGCTGTAAAGTAGCCCTTTTTGTTTTGCTTTATCTTAAGTGGAGTTACCCCTGACTATGAAAATGAAATTATCACTTATCAGCGCAGCTATTTTATCTACAAGCTTGTTAATGAGCCCAGTAGCGTCTTATGCAAAAATGCCAATTGCAGTAAATGGTCAACAACTACCAACTCTTGCCCCCATGCTAGAGAAAATATCTCCAGGTGTTGTAAGTATCCAAGTTTCAGGCTCAAAAGAAGTACGCCGCCGTGCAGATCCGCTTGAATACTTTTTTGGACAGCAACAGCCTCGCAGTCAAAAGCGTCAATTTAGTGGATTAGGCTCTGGGGTGATTATTGATGCTGATGAGGGTTATGTAGTCACTAATAATCACGTAATCCAAGATGCCGAAAAAATGGTAGTAACCCTCGAAGATGGCCGTGAATTTGAAGCAACTAAAATTGGTACTGATACAGAATCAGACATCGCTCTTTTACAAATAGACGCTGATGACTTAACTGAAATAAAACTCGCAAATTCAGACAGTTTACGAGTGGGCGACTTTGCTGTTGCTATTGGTAACCCATTTGGACTTAGCCACACAGTTACATCTGGTATTGTTAGTGCTCTTGGTCGTAGTGGTTTAAATATTGAGGGCTACGAAGATTTCATTCAAACCGATGCTGCTATTAACCAAGGCAACTCTGGTGGTGCATTAGTTAACTTAAACGGTGAATTGATTGGTATTAACACTGCGATTTTAGGTGCTTCTGGCGGTAACGTGGGTATTGGTTTTGCCATTCCATCAAACATGATGAAAAACTTAGTTGATCAAATTGTTGAACACGGTGAAGTACGCCGAGGTTCGCTGGGTATTTCTGGCCGCCCACTTGATGCAGGCCTTGCTAAAGCGCAGCAACTTGACGTTAAACAAGGTGCTTATGTAATGCAAGTAATGGACGACACTGCTGCAAGTAAAGCAGGTATAAAAGCAGGTGACGTAATTGTTAGCATTAATGGCGGTGATATTAGTGGTTTCCATGAACTACGCAGCAAAATTGCTACGCTAGGTGAAGGCCGCGAAATAAAACTTGGTATTTACCGCGATGGTAAAATTAAAACGGTAAAAGTAACTCTTGATGGTGCATCAGGTGTTACAGCGACTGGCGAAGAGCTGCATCCTGCGTTCCAAGGCGCGACACTTGAAAACGTGCAAAAAAATAGTAATAAAGGTGTTGAGGTTACGTCTGTAGACCCTCGCTCACCTTCTGCCCGTGTTGGCCTTGAAGAAGGTGATATTATTATGCAAGTGAATCGCCAAAGAGTAGAGACTATCCGTGATATGAATAAGATTATCGAAAACACTAAAGGTAATATCGTACTTGGCGTGCAACGTGGTCGTGAGTCTATATTTATTTTAATTCAGTAATAAATAGCACTATTAATGTAATAAAAATAACAGTGGCACTTGCCGCTGTTATTTTTTTTATGTCATCATAAAGAGATTGCTCACTTACATAATAAGAAAACTGTGCTGAAATTAATAAAATTTATTCTTCCCCCTTTATTTGCAGGTCTAAGTATTGCTTTTTTAGTGGTTTTTTTCAGCCCTAATATGCGAGCCGCCTTACTTCCTAATGTTCCCCTTCCAAGCGCGATGAGTGCGAGTCACCTAAGTTTTTCTGATGCAGTTAAACGAGCAGCTCCTTCTGTAGTTACTATTTTTTCAGAAAGCATTTCCAAAGAACCTCGTTATAAAAGAAAAAACACGGTACAAGAGCTAGGCTCTGGCGTCATTATGTCGCAAGACGGTTATATTCTTACTAACTATCATGTTGTTAATAATGCAGACCAAATTATGGTTATCTTAACCGATGGCCGACGCTTTTTTGATGTGCAACTCATTGGTTTTGATACTATTACTGATTTAGCCTTACTTAAAATCAATGCAGATCACCTCCCAGTGATTCCCGTAAACGATAGCTATGTATCAAATGTAGGCGATGTTGTACTTGCTATAGGCAACCCGCTTAACTTAGGGCAAACAATCACTCAAGGCATTATTAGTGCAACGGGTAAGCAAAAAATTACAGATAGCCCTTACAATAACTTATTGCAAATGGATGCAGCTATTAACGTGGGCAACTCCGGCGGCGCATTAGTTAACTCCAATGGTGATTTAGTCGGCATTACTTCTGCACAATTTAAAACGCGTGAGAACTTGAATATTCAAGGAATATTTTTCGCGGTTCCTTACTCACTTGCTAAAAAAGTGATGGGTAAACTCATTCGTCACGGTCGGGTTGTGCGCGGCTATTTAGGCTTTGAAGGCACAGCAGTAGATAGTACGGGTAAAGAAGTAAACGACAGCCTAACGCCGGTTACCGGCATGCGTATTACTAATTTAGACCCTTTGGGGCCAGCATGGCAAGCAGGCATTGAAGAGCAAGATATCGTCATTAAAATTGCAGGGCTTTCGGTAGCAAACCCACAAAAAGTGCTTGAAAAAATAGGTAATACGGAGCCCGGTAAAGAAATAGAATTTGAGCTATACAGAGATGGCAAAATAGAAAAAATCATGGTGGTGGTAGCTGAGCTTGAAACAAAGCTTTAAAAAAGAGTAATACCAATCGTCAATAAAAAGGTCGGATAGCAATTTGCGTATCCGACCTTTTTTAAATAGCTTAACTAGTTATCTACTTAGCTACTTCTACGTTTAATGTTTGCACCCAACGCACTTAGCTTATCTTCAATGCGCTGATAGCCTCTATCAACGTGATAAATACGGTCAACAACCGTTTCACCCTGTGCCACTATACCCGTTAAAATTAAGCTAGCTGAAGCGCGTAAATCGGTTGCCATCACTTGCGCACCCGTTAAGCTTTCAGTCTCACCACAAATTGCGGTATGCCCTTCTAAACGAATATTAGCGCCCATACGCTGCAACTCTGGTACATGCATAAAACGGTTTTCAAAAATCGTTTCTGTGATCGTTGCACTACCATTTGCTACTACATTCAATGCTGTAAACTGAGCTTGCATATCCGTAGGAAAACCTGGGTGTGGAGCTGTTTTAATATTCACGGCTTTAAGTTCTCGGCCGCGCATATCAAGATAAATACTATCGTTATGTACTTCTAGGTGCGCATTCGTAGCACGTAGCTTTTCAATCACAGGCTCAAGAGAATGAAAGTCTGTATTTTTACAAAGTACTTCACCGCCAGCCATTGCTGCTGCGACTAAAAACGTCCCAGTTTCAATTCGGTCAGGTAAAATACTGTGTTCACAGCCAGCTAAACGCTCAACGCCTTCAACTTCAATGCGGCTAGTACCTGCACCTGTGATTTTAGCGCCCATAGCAATTAGGCAGTTAGCTAAATCAATTATTTCAGGCTCGCGTGCCGCATTATCAAGTATGGTTTTACCATCAGCGAGGGCCGCTGCCATTAATAGGTTTTCGGTAGCGCCTACACTTACCATTTCCATAAAAATTTCAGCGCCTTTTAAGCGACCATTAACCTTGGCATTAATATAACCATTTTCAACGTTTATTTGTGCGCCCATGCGCTCCAAACCTTGAATATGGATATCAACAGGGCGAGCACCAATAGCGCACCCACCAGGTAAAGACACTTGAGCCTCACCAAAACGTGCAACTAGAGGGCCTAATGCAAGCACAGAGGCGCGCATTTGCTTTACTAAGTCGTAAGGCGCTAATGTTTTATTAACCGTTGCACCGTCAATTACTAGCGTATCGCCCTGCCAATTAACATCTGCACCTAAAGTTTTTAATAAGGCTTCAGTGGTCACTATGTCGCGAAGACGCGGTACATTAGTAAATATACTTTTACCATCAGCTAATAGTGAAGCAAATAAGATAGGAAGTGCGGCATTTTTAGCGCCCGAAATAGTCACTTCACCAGCAAGTGAAGTGCCACCTTGAATTACAAATTGATCCATTAGGAGGCCCTAGTTATTGCGGTAAAATGAATTTTTGTTCACGCTTCCACTCTACAGGAGTAAATGCACGAATAGATACTGCGTGAATTGTCCCATCTGAAATTGTATTCATTAATGGACCATAAACTAGCTGCTGCTTTTTAACTCGGCTTAAACCGTCAAAGCATTCGCCTACTGCAACAACTTCATAATGACTACCATTGGCTTTTACATGTACTTCAGCTAATTGAAGTTCTTCGCGTAATAATGTTTCGACTTGGCTAGTTTCCATAACTCTCACTCAAATAGGGTTGTAACCTGACCCAATTGCATTAAATTTTGCAATTGCTCAGGTAGGTTTTGCAATTCAAGGCGAATGCCTTGCTGCTTTAATTCTGCAAAAGAGTGAATTAACCAAGCTAAGCCAGCTGTGTCAACCCTTGATACTCCACTTAGGTCGAAATAGATGATTTTATGCTTAGTTAATAACTTATTGTTCAGAAGCTGTTCATCGCCAATTGAATTTCGAGTAAGCTCACCGCTTACTCCAAAATGTTGTCCATCAACTTGGCTTATTGCCAATTTAGTCATTCGAGTTACTGCCTCTAAACTGAACTGGTAGCTGACTCTTTTGCTCTAAAAGGTTACTTACATTATCAATACCTTGCTGACGCAAAATACCTTGCAGCTCGCTTTGCTTTGCATCCAGTAAACTAATACCTTCGGCAATCATATCGTACGCGCGCCATTCACCGTCGCGGTCTTCGCGTACTTTAAAATCGATTCTGATATCAGGTTTACCGTCTTCAATAATTTTAGTCTTAACAACAACGACGTCTTTACCTTTAAACGCTTGCTCTGCACCAAACTCAACTTTCTGATTTGTGTATTGAGTAAATACACCTGCATAAGTCGCAACTAAGTACTCTCTAAATACACCAATAAAGCGTTGAATTTCTTTAATTGCTTTGGCCTTTTCAGCCTCGTCGGTAATTGCACGAACTTTAGATACTTCACTGCCAAGTACACGAAGTGCTGCATATTTATAGTCGATATAAGGCATTAATTCTTCTTCGACTATTACGCGAAGGTATTCCTGATCTTTAACAATTAATGGCTGATCTTTTTTAATGCGCGCAAATGTATTATCGGCAACTTGGCGTACCATTTTATTAGGATCGACTAATTTCACATCTGCTGCACTTACGCTTTGAGTTAGCGTCATTGTGCCAATTGCTACAATAGCTAAAAACTTTTTCAACATAATAATTACTCACTACCTTGGTTGAATAAAAACTGCCCGATTAATTCTTCAAGTACAATGGCAGACTTAGTATCAGTGATTGAATCGCCATCACCTAATGCTTTACTTTCCACACCAAATAAATCGTCAATTGCTTCATCTTGCTTGTTTTCTGTCACTGTTTCGCCTAAACAACGTTGCTTAGCAGAATCTGGAGAAATTACAGGGTGAATACCTAAGTACTGCTCACCTAAAATACCCGACGTTAAAATAGAGATTGAGCTTGTGTCTGAAAAACGACATAAGTACTGTGCGTCAATGGTCATATTAACGACTGGTAAAAACTCTTGTGGGTGAACATAAATTGATTCAACACGGCCAATTACAACACCACCTACTTTTACTGGCGCACGCGCTTTTAACGAGCCGATGTTTTCAAACTTGGCATTAAGCGTATATGTTTCGCCAGAGCCACTAATACCTGAATTGGCAACTTTAAGTGCAAGCATCGCAAACGCTAAAATGCCAAGTGCTACAAAAAAACCAACTAAAATTTCTAATTTCCGTGAATTCATTATCTATACCCTATTAGCTGGTAAACATTACCGCTGTCAAAATAAAGTCAAAACCTAAAACTGCTAATGACGAATGAACAACCGTTTCGGTGGTTGCTTTGCTGATCCCTTCTGAGGTCGGCACACAGTCATATCCTTTATAAAGCGCAATCCAGGTCACCACTATGGCAAATACAAAGCTTTTAATAATACCGTTTAGTATGTCTTGCTGAAACGACACTTGCGATTGCATGATTGACCAAAAACTACCTGTATCAACCCCCAGCCAATCTACCCCCACTAAATGAGCGCCTATAATTGCTACAGCTGAAAATATCAATGCAAGCAATGGCATGCTTATAAAACCCGCCCAAAAGCGCGGTGCAATAATACGTTTTAGCGGATCGATTGCCATCATCTCAAGTGATGAAAGTTGCTCTGTTGCTTTCATTAAGCCAATTTCAGCTGTCAAAGCGCTACCTGCGCGTCCTGCAAATAATAATGCAGTAACAACCGGGCCTAGTTCTCGCAATAAGCTCAGTGCCACTAACGGCCCTAAACTATCCTCAGCGCCATAACCAACCAATACGGTGTAACCTTGTAAAGCCAACACCATACCGATAAACAAACCCGACACCATAATAATGAGTAACGATTGCGAACCAACCATATAAAGCTGGCGAACAAGTAACGGTGTGCCTTTTTTAAAATTAGGAACATGCGCTAATGCACTAAACAGCATATAAGCAGAACGACCAAGGGCCGCAAAGCGTCCTAGCGTTTTATGTCCTAGCTTTTGAAATAAATCCAACATTATGCTTTTTCTCCAAGTAGTTCGTCTGCATAAGCCTGAGCCGGAAAATGAAATGGTACAGGACCATCCGACAAGCCTTTTAAAAACTGTTGAACTAAAGGAGATTCATGATTACGCATTTCATCTGGAGTACCAGAACCAATTACCCCTTGATCGGCGATAATTATAACGTGTTCGGCAATACTCATTACCTCTGTTACATCGTGCGTCACGATTAAAGACGATAAACCTAATACTTCGTTGAGCGACTTAATTAGCTTAACCAATACGCCCATCGAAATAGGATCTTGCCCTGCAAATGGTTCATCGTACATGATTAGCTCTGGATCAAGTGCTATAGCGCGTGCAAGTGCAGCACGCCTTGCCATACCGCCGGATAACTCAGATGGCATTAAATCTTTAGCGCCACGTAGTCCAACCGCTTGCAGTTTCATTAACACAACTAATCGAATCAGGTCTTCACTTAGCTTTGTGTGCTCTCTTATAGGAAACGCGATATTGTCAAATACCGACATATCAGTAAACAACGCACCACTTTGAAAAAGCATACTCATTTTAGTACGTGCTTCGTATAACTCTTTACGAGACATTTTAGGAATGCTGCCACCTTCAAATAAAATATCACCTGAATCTGGTTTAAGCTGACCACCAATTAAACGCAACATAGTGGTTTTGCCAATTCCGCTTGGCCCCATAATCGCAGTAATTTTACCTTTAGGAACGCTAAAACTCATATTTTTATATATGGTTCTATTGCCTCTCGAAAAGCTAACATCCTTGACTTCTACTATTGATTGCGACAAGTCGCTCTCCATAAAAATGTTCACTAGTGCCCCTATTTTAAAGCTTTTTTGTCAAAGATGGAAAAAACAATTCGTAAGATTTTGTAATACACCCATGAAAAGGATTATAAGACTCGCTCAAAACAGCTTAACCCCGGCTTAAATTTTTAAATTAGCTGTTTAAAAGCAACATTGTTACCTAGTTGACCTTACTCTTTTATTTATACTTTCATCTTGGCTTTTGTTACTATTCGCGCCATCCGTATTTTGTATAACTGGCTTAACACAATGGTTACCTCGTTTGTTATTTTAATTCTTGGTTTTGCAGCTCTTGTTTGGAGTGCCGATAGGTTTGTTTATGGGGCTGCGGCTCTTGCTAAAAACTTTGGTGTACCTACACTTATTGTTGGTTTGACCGTTGTAGCCATGGGCTCTTCAGCCCCTGAAATGATGGTTTCAGCCTCTGCCGCTTTGGCTAACAAAACCGACACAGCCGTTGGCAATGCTGTTGGCTCTAATATTACAAACATTTTACTTGTGTTAGGTATCACTGCTCTATTTCGCCCTCTTTCAGTTTCATCTAGTACGTTAAAACGTGAAATGCCATTAGTGATGCTCGTATCTTTAGCTACTTGGTATGTGTTCTCAGATAACTACTTTTCATTTAGTGAAGGTGTTGCGCTTTTAGTTGGCTTTATCGTATTCATCGGTGGGTTAATCATTGTATCTATGCGTGCAAAAAACCAAGATGACCCATTTGTCTCAGAAGCCTGCGACGATGTACCAAACGATGTACCTACTAAAAAAGCGGTATTTTGGTTAATTGTCGGCATGGTACTCTTGCCGGTTAGTTCTCATTTTTTAATCGGCTCAGCTGTTGATATTGCTAAATACTTCGGCTTAAGCGACTTAGTCATTGGTTTAACAATTATTGCCATTGGTACTAGCTTGCCTGAACTTGCCGCCTCGGTTGCAGGTGTACTTAAAAATGAAGATGATTTAGCACTAGGTAATATTGTTGGCTCAAACATATTTAATATTTTAGCTGTATTACCTCTAGCAGGTATTATTAATCCTTCAGCAATTGATCCATCGTTAGTAAGCCGAGATATATTAATTATGATTGGTGCAACACTTGCTCTTATTATTATGTCATTGAACTTTAGAGGCACCCAGCGTATCAATAGGGTAGAAGGCGGCTTATTGCTAATAGCGTTTTTGGGTTACCAAGGGTATATTTTTAGTCAAGTAGGGTAAATGATGGCAACGCTAAACTTTATTGAACAAGGCCTTCGCGTTTTAGATGTTGAGCGCCAAGCACTTAGTGATATTGCACAATATGTAGATGAAAATTTTCATAACGCGTGCCAATTAATGTACGACTGTGAAGGCCGTATTATTGTTATTGGCATGGGAAAATCAGGCCATATTGGCAATAAAATAGCGGCAACCCTTGCAAGCACTGGCAGCCCTGCGTTTTTTGTTCACCCTGGTGAAGCAAGTCATGGTGATTTAGGTATGATCACTAAAAATGACGTGGTTATGCTTATTTCTAATTCAGGGGAAACCAGCGAAGTTTTAAATATCATTCCGGTTTTAAAACGACTTGGTGCCAAAATGATAGCGATGACTGGCAATACACAATCAACAATGGCAACCCTTGCTAATGTACATGTGTGCATTAAAGTAGAAAAAGAAGCTTGTTCATTGGGTCTAGCCCCTACATCAAGTACCACTGCAACGCTTGCGATGGGCGATGCCATGGCAGTTGCATTATTAGAAGCTCGCGGCTTTACAGCTGATGACTTCGCGCTATCTCACCCAGGTGGTAGTTTAGGCAAGCGCTTATTACTTACTTTAAAAGATGTTATGCACAGCGGCGCAAATACACCTATTATTGATGTTTCACAAACAGTTAAAGATGCTCTAATAGAAATGTCAGCTAAAGGATTAGGTATGACAGCCATTGTTGATGAAAATCAGCAACTCGTAGGGTTATTTACCGATGGTGACTTACGTCGCATTTTAGAACAAAGAATTGATATTCATACAACACAAATAGATGTTGTTATGACTAAGTCATGCACTACAGCTACGCAAGATATTTTAGCCGCTGAAGCGCTCAATATTATGGAACGTAAACGTATAAATGGCCTAATCGTCGTCAATGAGAAAAACCAACCTATTGGCGCATTAAATATGCAAGACCTATTAAAAGCAGGAGTGTTATAAATGCAATTTGAAGAACTCTATCAACCGCTGAGCGATGATGCAAAAGCACGCGCTAAAAAAGTAAAACTACTTATATGCGATATTGATGGTGTATTTTCTGATGGCCGTATTTACCTTGGCAATCAAGGTGAAGAGCTAAAAGCATTTAATACAAAAGATGGTTTTGGCATTAAAGCACTTATAAACAGTGGCTTTGAAGTAGCTGTTATTACTGGTCGTCATTCACAGATAGTACAACAACGTATGAGCAGCTTAACCGTACAGCATATTTATCAAGGCCAAGAAAATAAGCTCATTGCCTATCAAGAATTAAAAGATAAACTCAACCTTAGCGATGAACAAATTGCTTATATTGGTGATGACGGTCCTGACATGCCTGTTATGGAGTTAGTAGGCTTTGCCGTTGCAGTAAATGATGCCCACCCTCTTATTAAGCGTTTGTCACATTATGTAACGCAAATGCCTGGTGGTTTTGGCGCTGTGAGAGAACTCACCGATTTGCTCATGCTTGAAAATGGTAAAGCATTGACTACACAAGGCACTAGTTCATGAATGCAGCGCGCATAATATTAAGCGTTTTATTCATTAGCTGTATGGTTTGGCTTTGGTACCCTTATTTTGCACAAACAAATATTGTGCCTCAGGCTGAGCCTGAAGTTGTTGCTAAGCCTGATTACATAGCTATTGAGCTCAAACAGACAGCCTATGATGAGCAAGGTAAAATTAGCCACAAAGTCACTGCGGCTAAAATGGAGCTATACCAGCAATTAGGTTTCACGTTTTTTGAAAAACCCATTTTTACTTTATATAACGAGCAACAAACGTGGCAAATAAATGCAGACGAAGCAACATTATATGAAGATAAACAATTAATTTTAGAAGGTAATGTGGTTGCCAAAAATTTAACCGATAACGCCATGATAGACAAAATCAATGCTGATAATATTCAGGTTGATATAAAGTTATTAACAATGCGTTCGGAGCAACCCGTCATTATCACTGGACCCAATTTAAAAATCACCGGTAAAGGCCTAGAAGCCGACTTGAAAACCGAAGTGATAAAACTAATTAACCATACGCGAACCATATATTATGACCAATAAAATATTAAAATCACTTATAATTCCTACACTTATACTAGCGTTTAATAGTAGTGCTGCAGAGCAAAACACGCAACCTGCTGCCAATCAAATTTCAATAAGTGCCGACAAGCAAGAAGGTCAATTGAAAGCTAATGTGGGTATTTTTGAGAAAAACGTTGAGATTATTCACGGTAATCGCCGCATTACAGCCGATCGCCTAGAAGTACACAAACGTGATGAACTTGGTGATAATAAACAATTATTAATTGCCACAGGTAGCCCTGCGCACTTTGAAGAAAAGCAATCAGACGGCACGACTATGAGCGCCAGTGCTGACGAAGTACGTTATGATGTATCTAAGCGTTTTTTAACGCTTGTTGGTAATGCACAAGTTTCGCAAGCCGGACAAAAAATAAATGCTAAAAGCATTACCTACGACATAGAGCAGCAGCTCATCAGTGCCGAAAAAGATGAAAACTCAACTGACCGCGTTCACACAATTTTAGTACCGATCGAAGCTAAAAAAAGTAAAAAAGGCGATAAAGGTCAACCATGAGCACATTAAAAGCAGAACTATTGGCAAAAAGCTATAAAGGTCGTGAAGTTGTAAAAAACGTCGGCCTTGAAGTACAAGCTGGCAGTATAGTTGGCTTACTTGGCCCTAACGGTGCTGGTAAAACAACGACTTTTTATATGATTGTAGGGCTTGTTCCTAGCGACAAAGGTAAAATATCTATTGATGATAACGATATTACTCTTTTACCTATGCATAGTCGTGCTAGATTAGGCATAGGCTACTTACCACAAGAGTCATCGATTTTTAGAAAGCTGACTGTTTATCAAAACTTAATGGCCATTTTAGAAACGCGCAAAGAACTAAATAAACAAGCCAGAGAAGACACGCTCAATAACTTATTAGATGAATTTAGCATACAACACATTCGTGATAGCCAAGGTATGGCATTATCGGGGGGAGAACGTCGTCGTGTAGAAATAGCACGAGCGCTGGCAGCAGATCCTAAATTTATATTACTGGATGAACCGTTTGCCGGTGTTGACCCTATTTCGGTATTAGATATAAAGAAAATAATAGAACATCTTAAAAATCGTGGGATTGGTGTATTAATTACCGACCATAACGTAAGAGAGACCCTTGATGTTTGTGAAAAAGCCTACATTGTTTCTCATGGGGAGCTGATTGCATCAGGTACTCCAGAACACGTATTAAATGATAAAACAGTACGCGATGTTTACTTAGGCGAGCAATTTAGGCTGTAACATTTACGCCATGTCTTTAAGCATCTGCTAGTATTAATTATAACAACATAAAAGGATTGTTAGAGATACATGAGGCAATCACTACAGCTGCGCATGGGCCAGCAACTTACAATGACTCCACAGTTGCAACAAGCTATTCGTTTGTTGCAACTCAGTACATTGGATCTCCAGCAAGAAATACAAGAAGCTCTCGACAGTAATCCACTATTAGAGGTTGAAGAGGCAGACTATTCCGAAGACGCTGCTGGTAAAAACGAGCAAAAAGCTGATACCGATGACATAACTGTTAGCGCATCTGCTGATGATGCTCCGAGCGAATACGAACAAGATACTGGTGAAGCACTTGCAAAAGACACGCTAAGTGACGACATGGCTATGGATGTCAGTTGGGATGAGTACATGAGTGCCGCTCCTGCAGCCTCATCAGGTCCAATGCCTGAAGACGAATCAATATACCAAGGCGCCTCTACTGAAACGCTCCATGAGTATTTAATGTGGCAATTACAACTAACGCCATTTAGCCCTACAGACGAAGCTATTGCTATTGCTATTGTAGAAGCTGTCGATGATTCAGGTATTTTAACACTAAGCTGCGAAGAGATTTTAGAAAGCTTTAATCAAGAAAACGAAGATGATAACGAAGTCGAACTTGATGAAATTGAAGCGGTATTAAAACGCATCCAACTGTTTGATCCTGTTGGTATTGCTGCACGTAGTTTACAAGAGTGTTTGTGTATTCAGCTTAATCAATTTGATAAAGAAACACCTTATATTAATGAAACGAAAATGATTTTAACCGAGCATATTGATCTATTAGCAGCTCGCGACTATCGTACATTAATGAAAAAAACTAAGCTCAAAGAAGAAGAGCTTAAAGAAGTAATGACACTAATACATACTCTCAACCCAAAACCTGCAGATACTATTGTAAGGGAAGAATCTGAGTATGTTATTCCTGATGTGTCAGTTAAAAAAATTAAAGGCCGCTGGGTTGTCGAATTAAACCCAGATAGCATGCCTAAAATTCGTGTTAATAGCCAATACGCAGCAATGTCTCGCACTGTAAAATCAAGTGGCGACAGCCAGTTTATTCGCTCACATTTACAAGAAGCTAAATGGTTTATTAAAAGCTTAGAAAGTAGAAACGACACGCTATTAAAAGTTACTAATTGTATTGTTAAGCAACAACAAGGCTTTTTTGAACATGGCCCTGAAGCCATGAAACCAATGGTTTTAAATGATGTTGCTGAAATGGTAGAAATGCACGAATCGACAATTTCTCGCGTAACTACTCAAAAGTACATGCATACACCCCGTGGTATATTTGAGCTTAAATATTTTTTCTCAAGCCATGTAAGTACTGAAAACGGTGGTGAATGTTCATCTACAGCAATACGTGCGCTTATCCGAAAATTAATCGCAGCAGAAAACTCAGCAAAACCATTGAGTGATAGCAAAATAGCGGATATATTGGCTGAGCAAGGAATTAAAGTAGCGAGACGTACAATCGCAAAATACCGCGAATCTCTTGCTATTCCACCGTCAAATCAGCGTAAAAGTCTGATTTAAGACGCTAAACTAAGAGGGTAATGCTTATGCAACTAAACTTAACTGGTCGTCACGTAGAATTAACCGATTCACTAAGAGACTATATTAATACTAAATTTGCGAAGCTTGAAAGACACTCTGATCATATTAATAATGTTCATGTCATTCTCGATGTAGAAAAATTAAATCAAAAAGCAGAAGCCACAATACACGTAAGCGGTGCTGAGCTATTTGCCTCTACAGAACATCAAGATATGTATGCCGCTATTGACTCGTTGATCGACAAGCTCGATCGCCAAGTAATCAAACACAAAGAGAAGCTTGCTCGACACTAATATGATGAAATTAAGTTCACTTATATGCCAGGACTGCAGCAAAGCTGCGGTCCTTTTTAATAGCAAAAAAAGAATTTTAGAGTTCATTAGCGAACTTGCTCACGACAAACTTCCGTATTTACCGCAACAAGATATTCTTAATGCTTTAATGAGCAGAGAGAAATTAGGTAGTACAGGTATAGGGCGTGGCATTGCTATTCCTCATGGAAGAATGAGCGGTGCAGAAGAGCCTTTGGCTTTAGTGCTCGTTAGCGAAACTCCAATAAACTTTGATGCAATCGATAATCGCCCTGTTGATATTTTTGTCGCACTCATCGTACCAGATGGCGATAACCAGCAGCACTTAAAGACTCTAGCAACCATTGCTGATAAACTAAACAACAAAGATTTTTGTAAACAGTTACGCAGTGCAAAATCTGATACTGAGCTTTACCAAGTTATTGTCGATCAATCATAGTTTTATAAAGGGTGTTAAATGGAGTTAATTATCATAAGCGGCCGTTCTGGTTCTGGAAAGTCGGTTGCTTTGCGCGTTGTAGAAGATTTAGGTTATTATTGCGTAGATAATATTCCAGTAAACCTACTTCCTTCATTAGTTCGCAGTGTATCTGATAGCTACGATAAAATTGCTGTTAGCATTGATGTGCGCAACATCCCTAAAGAACAAGATGAATTTAACGATATTCTTGAATACTTACCAGGCTTTGCAAACCCTACGTTATTTTATTTAGATAGCGACGATCAGACATTGATCAAACGTTTTTCTGAAACACGCAGATTACACCCACTATCAATAGACTCGTTGCCCCTTGATTTAGCCATCAAAAAAGAAAAAGAATTACTTGATGTATTAACCACTCGCGCCGACTTTATGATAGATACGACTGATTTAAGTGTTCATCAACTCGCTGAATCTATTCGTGAAAAGATTTTAGGTAAAAAAGATAAGCAACTGATTGTCACATTTGAATCATTTGGCTTTAAACACGGTATACCAAAAGAAGCAGACTACGTATTTGATGCACGCTTTTTACCAAATCCACACTGGGAACCAGAGTTGAAGCCTTTAAATGGGTTAGATCAACCGGTTAAAGACTATTTAGCTAATCACAGCATAGTGCAAAAATTCACATGGCAAATTCAAACATTTGTACAAACGTGGTTACCGCATTTAGAACGAAATAACCGCAGTTATTTAACCATTGCTATTGGGTGTACAGGCGGGCAACATCGCTCTGTGTATTTAGCGCAAACTATCGGTGAAAGTTTTGCAATGACACATCCCAATGTAAAAATTCGCCATCGCGAGCAAGAAAAATAATATAGCTGAATAATCACCTGTTCAGCTTAGGTAGAGTAAGTTATGCATTGTGAAGATACCTTTTTAATAAAAAACAAATTAGGCTTACACGCCAGAGCAGCTACTGTGCTTGCGCAATTAGCAGTACAATTTGATGCGACAATCACATTATTCCAAGATGACAAAGAAGCAGCAGGCGATAGCGTACTTGCATTAATGTTACTTGAAAGTAGCCAAGGAAAAGAAGTTAAAGTTGTTTGTAAAGGCCCTGATTCTGAGCAAGCTTTACACGCTGTTGGAGAATTAATAGCACAACGCTTTAATGAACAAGAATAATCTGTTTTATAAAAACAATATTCGCATTACTAGTGCTTCAATTAAAACAGATATATAAAATAAATAGGTTAGTAACGCCAGTTAACTCACCTCCCCCCATAAAGTAATATAACAATTTATAAAGGACGCCAATGCCAGAAGCTTTTGAACAAGATTATCCACTACAGCAACTAAAGCAGGTGACGAAGTCACTCAATAGTGGTCAATTTGTTCAAGTTAGGCGCATGCTCGCAAAAACGGCTCCTTGTGATACCGCATTATTATTAGAATCATCACCGCATAAAATTCGCCGACTGCTTTGGCAATTGGTCGATCCTGATGTGCAGGGTGATGTTCTTGAAGAATTATCTGAAGATGTTCGTTTAGGCATTATTGCCCAAATGGAACCTAAGCACATTGCCGCCGCAACTGAAGACATGGGCCACGATGACTTAGGTGAAGTATTACGTAGCCTGCCAGATACCGTCTATAAAGACGTTGTTAGCGCGATGGACATTCAAGACCGTGAACGTGCCACGCAAGCACTGTCATATCAAGAGCGTTCAGCAGGTGCGCTAATGAACACCGATACGGTGACCATTCGCCCTGATGTAACACTCGATGTTGTACTTCGTTATATTAGACTGCGTGGTGAGTTACCAGAGGGTACAGATGATTTATATGTTGTTGATAAACATAACTGCTTTATAGGCGCTTTATCGCTGAGTACATTATTAACTAATCCGCCAGAAAAAATTGTCCGCGATTTAATGGATGAAGATTGTGAGTCTATCCCAATCTCAATGGATGAAAGTGAAGTAGCGCAATTATTTGAGCGTCATAATTGGATATCGGCCCCAGTGGTGGACGATAACGACCAACTCCTCGGTCGTGTTACTATCGATGACATCGTTGATGTAATCCGAGAAGATGCCGAGCATAGCTTATTAAGCCTAGCCGGTCTTGATGATGAAGAGGATACATTCGCGCCAGTACTAAAAAGCTCTAAAAAACGCTCAGTTTGGCTAGGAGTTAACTTACTAACCGCACTTGCAGCTGCTTTTGTAGCTAGCTTTTTTGAAGGCACTTTAGATGTGCTCCCTATTTTGGCTGTGCTTAACGGTATTGTCCCTTCTATGGGTGGTGTTGCTGGTAGCCAATCATTAACGCTTGTTATCCGTGGTATTGCAGTAGGTCATATAAACCAAACAAACCAACGTTTCTTGATGATGAAAGAACTGGCCATTGGCGCGCTAAACGGTATTTTGTGGTCACTATTAATTGCGGGTGTTATTGCGCTATGGCAGTGGGACTTTATGCTTGGTGGCGTACTCGCCTTCGCTATGTTTATGAACTTAGTGGTGGCAGGTGTTGCTGGGGCAAGTATTCCAATAATTCTTAAAAGAATGAATATAGACCCTGCTCTTGCAGGGAGTGTGGTGCTAACCACGGTGACTGATATTGTTGGTATATTCGCCTTTTTAGGTACTGCTACATGGTTGCTGATATAAATTAAACGCTTTAAATGTAAAAAACTACAGCAAAAATACTTAGGGTAAATCAGTAGCTATGGCAACGGATACCAAACATAAAAATGACATACCTAAAAAAACGCTAAAACAAAAAAGCGTATCCATATTAAAAAGCGTACTGGTATATGGCTCTATATTTTTCGTCATTTATACTGCCGTCAATTGGTGGCGGCAACCTGTCATGCCAGCAAATCCTCAATTACAATTAATCGATTATAAAGGGCAAAACATTGATTTAGCAGCAATGAGCCAAGATAAACCCACGCTTGTGTATTTTTGGGGAACTTGGTGTCCTATTTGTAGTATTACCTCCCCTGCCATAAACGAACTCGCAAACGAGAATAAATACCCCGTCGTGAGCATCGCGATAAAATCAGGCTCTGATCAAGAGCTGCATGATTATTTAAATGAGCAAGGCTACAGCTTCAGTACTGTTAACGATCAACACGGGGAGATATTTTCCGATTGGCAGGGACAAGTCACGCCATCTTATATAATCTTAAAAGATAATAAAATGACGCAAGGACTCACCGGCATTCAGCCGTTATGGTCACTTAAATTGCGTTTGTGGTTATCATCAATGCTTTAAAAAAAGCTAAACTTAGCACAGGATATCTAAAGAGAAGGGGCTCTAAAACCTCACTCTTTATCACCTACAATAATATAGATAATAAAGAGCAAAGCTGACTTAATTTACGTATACAAAAGCTAAAAAACGCGTACCGCAATTAGCCTTATCTATTAGCAAATAAAATTACTAACGTGTGCTTTGACGATTACCGCCCACTTTTGGCTTAGTGTTTGCCTTTTTAAATTGGCTAAAACCAGTATGTCGCGTTAGTGCCGGACGCCCACCTTTTTTACCACCTTTACCTGATTTTTCATCGCGCCCTTCTTCTGGCACTAAACAGTTAGGCCCTTTACCAATTAAATTAGCTTTACCCATTTTACGTAGAGCTTCACGTATCATTGGCCAACCAGCTGCATCGTGGTAGCGTAAAATAGCTTTATGTAATCTACGTTGGCGTGCGCCTTTAGGTACTGGAACAACTTCTGAGTTGTTTTTTATATTACGCAAAGAGTTCATCTCTGTATGGTAAATAGTCGTCGCATTAGCCATAGGTGATGGGTAAAAATTTTGTACCTGATCAAGCTTAAAGTCGTTTGATTTAAGCCATAAAGCCATGTTTACCATATCTTCATCTTTTGTACCTGGGTGAGCAGATATAAAGTAAGGAATTAAATACTGCTTTTTACCGGCTTCTTTAGAGTACTTATCAAATAGTTCTTTAAATTGATCGTACGCTCCCATACCTGGTTTCATCATTTTTGATAATGGACCATCCTCTGTATGCTCTGGCGCTATTTTTAAGTAACCGCCTACATGGTGCGTTACTAATTCTTTAACGTAACGCGGGTCGCGTACAGCTAAATCGTAACGTACACCTGAAGCAATCAATACCTTTTTAATACCCTTAACTTCACGTGCTTTTTTATACAAATCTATTGTTGGCGTATGATCTGTATCCATGTGTTTACAAATATCTGGATACACACATGATAAGCGTCTACAGGTACTCTCGGCCTTTTTGCTCGTACAGCGCAGCTTATACATATTCGCCGTTGGGCCACCTAAATCAGAAATAACACCAGTAAAGCCGGGAACTTTATCTCTAATTTGTTCAATTTCTTCAATAATAGATTCTTGTGAACGACTTTGAATAATGCGCCCTTCATGTTCTGTAATTGAGCAAAACGAACAACCACCAAAACAGCCACGCATAATATTAACAGACGTTTTAATCATATCGTAAGCAGGGATTTTAGCATCACCATAACTTGGGTGAGGAATACGCTGATACGGCAAACCAAATACAGCATCCATTTCATGTGTTTCTAATGGATATGCTGGCGGGTTTACCCAAATAGAGCGATCGCCATGTCGTTGGTAAAGCGCTCTTGCACAACCAGGGTTTGTTTCTTGATGTAAAATTCTCGAGGCATGGGCGTATAAAGGTTTGTTAACACTTACTTGCTCATAAGCAGGTAACTTAACATAGGTTTTTTCCCACGGCTTAGGACGTGCAGGCTGAACCATGATTGGTTTTGCCGCTTCTGCTTTTAAATCAATACCCGCTTGTTTAAATTCAGATTTACTACAGCCAACATCATCCGCGCCATATGGGTTTGGAATAGGGTCTATTTTACCAATTTTATCAATAGCGGTAGAATCACTGCCACGCCAACCAGGTAGAGGCTCTTTTCGAATAACAGCCGTGCCGCGAATATCCTGAATCGTATCCATCGTTTCACCCGCCGCAATACGGTGTGCAACTTCAACTAGCGGGCGCTCTGCGTTACCGTAAATTAAAATATCGGCTTTTGCATCAAACAAAATACTACGACGTACTTTTTCCTGCCAATAGTCGTAATGAGCAATACGGCGAAGGCTGGCTTCAATACCGCCAATAACAATTGGGATACCTTTGTATGCTTCACGGCATTTTTGCGAGTAAATCATCACGGCGCGATCTGGGCGCTTACCGCCAACGTTATTAGGCGTGTAAGCATCATCGTGGCGCATGCGTTTTTCCGCTGTATAGCGGTTGATCATCGAATCCATGTTGCCGGCTGTTACACCAAAAAATAAATTCGGTCTGCCGAGCTCCATAAATGCATCTTTAGAGTCCCATGCAGGTTGGGCAATAATCCCCACTCTAAAGCCTTGCGCTTCAAGTACACGGCCAATTACAGCCATACCAAAACTAGGATGATCAACGTACGCATCGCCACTAATTATTATTATGTCGCAACTATCCCAGCCAAGTGCATCCATTTCTTCACGTGTAGTTGGTAAAAATGGCGCGGTGCCATAACATTCAGCCCAGTATTTAGGGTATGAAAATAAGGCGCGCTTAGCTTTGAGTGTGCTCATAATTGTGGCCGTAGAATAACAAAAGGCGCGAATTATACCCTACTAAATTCTTTATATATACAAAGTAGTCAAAGCATATCGCGCTTTAAATTCTAAATCGTTCATTAGCTTAAATAATAAGTTAATCTTTTTTAGCGTTTATTTATAAATTCTATCAATTCATGCTCAGGCATTGGTTTAGCATACATAAAACCTTGTACCTCATCACAGCCTAAGTTTTTTAAGAACTGAGCTTGTTCTTGTGTTTCAACGCCTTCAGCAATCGTTTTTAAACCCAACTTAGCACCAAGAGAAATAACTAAGGCAGCAATAGCGCCAGTGTCATCATTTGGCAGATCCTTAATAAATGCACGATCTATTTTCAATCTATCCAAGGGTAAACTTTGTATATAACTAAGCGATGAAAAGCCAGTCCCAAAGTCATCAATAGCAACTTCCATCCCTAGCTCTTGAAGCTCTCTAAGTGTATTAATAACAGTTTCGAGTTCATCCATTACTACGCTTTCAGTGACTTCTAATTCTATGTTTTTTGGCTTAACGCCATATTTTAATAATGTATTTTTAACGTTTTGAGCATAGCCTTTTACTTTAAACTGCGGAACAGACACATTAACCGCAATACAAATTTCGGTACCCATATTTTCTAGGCGCTTTTGTTGTTGGCAAGCTTGCTCTAAAACCCACTGCCCTATATCAACAATCAAGCCCGCATCTTCTGCAAGTGGAACAAATACCGCTGGCGATATATATGATCCATTACCGGTGGGCCACCTAAGTAATGCCTCACATCCAATTAGAGACAAGTCTCCTAATGAAAGTTGAGGTTGGTACCATACCTCTAACTTGTTTCGAGCAAAATCATGGCGTAATTGCCTAATAATTCCTATGCGCCAAGCCATTTTATCTTGCATGTCTACACTGTAATAAATTCCCTCTTTGTGTTTTGTTTTTTTAGCTTGATTAAGTGCAATATAAGCAACTTTAAGTGTATCAATCCCGCTACTTTGAAAGTCTTGCTGTTGGCATAAACCCAATCTAAAATCGATAGGCAATGTATGCTCTTCTGCACAAAATGGAACACCTAACTGCTCATTCAATTTTTTTAAGTCGAGTTCATCACGGCGAATAATAAAACCAAAAACATCAGCACCAATACGAGATAGTAACTTAGCTGTTGGGTAGTTTTCTTTTAACCTTTGCACAATGCCAATTAATACTTTATTACCGACCTCTTGCCCTAAGCCATTATTAATATCTGCAAAATTAACTATATCAAGTAGTACAAATACATAATCATTCACGTGCGGCTTTTGATAACGCTCTACCCGTTCAATAAAATTGGTACGATTTGAAATACCTGTAAGCACATCTTTATAAGCTGCATCTCTTAACTTTACAAACAGCCTTATATTATCGAGGGCAACACTCACATTTGTTAAGAAGATTTCAGCAAACTGCAATTGTGCTTGCAAAGGAACATGGTCACATTCTATATATAAAGCCGCTTTTCTATGCTTACTTTTTAATACAAATGTTGCACTTGAGTCTGTATGTTGATGCTTTGATAAATCAAAACACAACTCAACTTGTTTAAATACTTTGCTATCAACATTAATTAATTTTTCACCAAAGTAGTCTTCGTAATGCCCACAACCACCTAATACTTGAATAAAGTCATCGCCGTCTAATTTGCTGCACACAAGCCCTCGAGGTGAACACTTTAAAATAATACTCATGTGCTTGATGATTTCTTTGCATAGTTGCTTAATATCAGTAAGCCCTAAAATAGACTTTGATGCAGAAACAATCGTGTTCATTGCATCACTTTGATATTCAAGCTGGCATACCTGCTCGTAAGAGCGAATAGCGGTTATGAGCGATGTTACTAATTTAGAGCGAGTGAGTTCTGTTTTAGTTTTATAATCATTTATATCGTATTCACGTATTACTTTTTCTTCTGGTATATTACCAGCTTGCCCTGTTCTTAAAATAATTCTCACATGTTGATTATTTAATTCGTCACGCACCCTTTTTACAACCTGCAAGCCAGCATCGTCAGTTTCCATAATAACGTCTAAAAAAATAACTGAAATATCGTTATTTTCAGCTAAAATCTCTATTGCTTCAGCTCCCGAATAGGCATCATGAAATCGCAAGCCTGCCCCCAAAAACTCAACCCCAGACAAAGCTAACTTTGTTACAGAGTGGATCTCAGGTTCGTCATCAACAATTAAAATATCCCAAAACTTAGTCGGCTCAATTACTGCATCATCTTCATAGTCTTGTTCAAAAAATAAAAAATCGTTTTGATCTGACGACATTCGCTCTCCTAGGTAGCAATTTATAAATTATTTTTGGTTTATAATCTAATTCATACTATAGTCGATTAATAAAAAGTTGTTGTATTTCAACTCAAAAAACTAATAAAAGGTGTGCTTATTAAACCATTAAAAATATTAATCAAAGGCGTACTGTTATTGTTATTGGTATTAGTGCTGGTAGGGCTGATACTTCCCCAAAGTTATAATGTAAATAAAACAATAGAAATCAATGCAAATATTGACGCAGTAAAACCGCTTATTACTGACTTTAATCAATGGCAAAAATGGTCTCCATGGGAAAAAGTAGACCCCAGTATACGTTTTACCTTGGGCGAACCTAGCTCTGGCCTAGGTGCTCATCAGTCTTGGAAAGGAAAATGGGGGTATGGTGAAATGATCATAACTTCGGTGAATCAAAATAAGGTCAGCTTTAATATACTTTTAAATGCTGAGCATATTATTAGGGGGACTTTTAATTTTAGTGAGCAAAACGGTATCGTCACTTTAATATGTAAGATTAACGGACAAACAACCGCCCCTTTAATATCGGGTTACACCGCAATTTTGAGCGAATATGTGCTCCGTAATACAGTTTCAATGGGGTTAAATAACCTTAAAACTGTTGCTCAGCTTAGTCATTCACAAAGGACAATGCACAGCCATGCCAGTCAAGACAGCACAAGCGAGAATTAACCTTGCTAACATTATCGAATCCTTACTTGGTTACCCTATAACAAAAATAGGCAGTAACGGAATATTGCCTACCCCCGAACAAAATTACGATATTAAAGGCCAAGTTAAGCCGCTTTATCATATCAACAGTGAAAACTCTGTTTTAGCTCGTGCCCAAAAGCGCCAAGATTTACTACTAATAAAACAACAACAAAATATAGAGTCAATTTTAGCAATGGCTATGGGGTTTTGCCCCGATGTAGCAAGTACTAAACAACCCGATGCTGACTGGGTAGAGCATTTTATCGCACTGTGCGAAGATACTTCAAATGCGTCAATGCAAACTTTATGGGCCAAAATTTTAACGGGAGAAACACTCAACCCTGGTACGTTTTCAATTAAAAGCCTGCAAACGTTAAAGCATATGACACAGCGAGAAGCTGACTCTTTGCAAAAATGTGTGTCGCTCTCAGGCTATAACGAAAAAGACGACAGCCACTTTATTTTACTCGGCTTTTACAAAAAACCGTCATTGTTTGATTTGCTACGAAAAGGCAATAAAGTGTCTCTAAATTTAGGAAAAACAGGTATTAGTTTTCCTGATATTTTAACACTTATGGATCTTAATTTACTGTATAGAAAAGAAATTGAATCTGCAGTGCTTAAAGCGGGGCAAGAACTTACCCTTTCATTTTTATCGCAAAAAGTAACGTTAAAAGCAAAAAGCAGTGATTTGGTATTAAGCTATTATAAATTCACGCAAACAGGTGATGAGTTATCTAAACTCATTAATTTTCCTGTAAATAAAATTTATAAGCAGTTAATTAATAATGCGCTGGAGGGAGAGTTTGATTTAGCGTGGCACGCAATAAAATAATATGCCACGCTTTGTTTAATTAGAAAATACTAATTAAAAGTGAACCTGAATACCCGCAAATGGGCCTGATGCATCAATATCAGTAGTAATATCATCTACATCATCAAGTTCTAATACCATAGAGCGGTAACCTGCTTTAACAGCAACATCTACTGCTAGGTTATCAATAAGTTCCCACGCTACGCCTACTTGGTAATCTTGTACTTTGCTATCGTCAATAGCCAAAAAGCTACCTTCAAAAAATACACTTAAACCAGTAAATGGTAAGCCTGCTTCGGCACGGCCATATGCAAGAGGAACAAAACCAGAGAAGTCTTTTGTTTCGGTAAAGTTAGTACCACCATTTTGAGTAGTACCATTTACAACAATATCACCATCAAACTGCTTAGCATTTAAACCTAAGTCAATTGAGATTAAATCGTTATCAAAAATCTCATAATAAAAAATGTAATCGATGTGTGTTAAATCACTTACAGTATTTACCGTAGAGCCTACAACATAATCAGAGCCATTAAAGCTAAATGTATCTGTAAGTAGCGCAGAACCATTTAACTCAAGCTCGGTATACTTTAATTTAATATTTGGAACTAATGGTACAGGGTGCTCAAGTGCCGCGTAGTAACTTACAAAAGTCTCATCTTCAAAATTAAAATCTTGAGATGCATTATTTTTATAAGAAAATTGACCATCGTTATCTGACTTCCACCCATCAACACCTACGTATAAACCTAGTAGAGTGTCAGCTTGCGCTGCTGGTGCTAAACATGCCATTGAAAGGGCTGCTGCTAAACAATACTTTTTCATTTTTTATCCTTGAGCTAGTAGTTCGCTGAGTTCGATTAAAGCCGCATTGGCTCTAGAAATATAATTTGCCATAACTAAAGAATGGTTAGCAACATAGCCAAAACCATTACCGTTTAAAATAAGTGGGCTCCATACTATTTCTTGAGTCGCCTCAAGTTCACGTATGATTTGTTGTAAGCTTACACGTGCATTTTTCTTTTCAAGCACGTCATTAAAGTCATACTCTATCGCTTGTAAAAAATGCAGTAACGCCCAAGTAGCACCGCGCGACTCGTAAAACACATCGTCAATTTCTAACCACGGTGTTCTTACTTGCTGCTGCAGTGGCGCAAGAGTTGCTTGTTTATTAGATGAATTACCCGCTAAATCGGTGTTCACTTTTTCTTGGCCTACACTGGCACTTAAACGTTGGCTTAAGCTACCTAAACGTTTCTCAGCTTCTTTAAGCCAACTACGTAAGTTATCTGCTCGTGCGTAAAATTGGCTATCGCGCTCATGCTCATTAGCAATTTGTCCACGATATACCATTAAGTAGTCAATACCTTTTTGGTACTCACCTTCGGCACTTGGCCATGCCCATGCCTCAGAGCTTATATTAAACTGCGGCTGCGCCTTTTTAAGGGCTTCATGTTCCGTTGATTGTGATTGAGAACGGCTAAAATCTTTTCGCATAGAAAGCGATAAATCACGTACCATTTCTAGTGCGCCATATTCCCACGCTGGCATATCATCCATAATAATACTTGGTGGTATTACATCATTTGATAAGTAGCCACCCGGTTTATCTAGTAAGGTATTGGCTACCGTAATTAATGTAGAAGTAGTTACATAACCCGTTACTATTTTTTCATTACGAAGCTGCGCTTGCTCTTTCGCGTTTGCAACAACGTCAAAACGTGAAGGTTCTGTGCTCCAATAAACAGCAATTGCGTAAAAAATGATAAGCAGTAAAACAATTATTCCTGCTATTTTTCCTTTATGTTGCGACATGTGTACTCCTAATGATGAGCGTGTTGAGTAGATGGTTTTGACTGCTTAGCTTGCGCCTCAAGCGACACGACTTGAGCATTAGTAAATAAGCGATTACCGTCACTAAAATATAGTGTGAGTTTACGTTCTTGTCCTACTTTTAATAGCTCTTGTGGTTCAAATGCCATTAAATGATAACCGCCAGGCTGAAAGCTGACACTTTCGTGCGCCTTAATTTCAACCGATTCAACTTGTTGCATTTTCATCATGCCGTCTACATGTGAATGCTCGTGTATTTCAACACGCCCCAAGCCATCAATAGTTGCCTTAGTTAAAGTTGCTGCGGCTCCACTGTGATTAATAAGGGTTAAATAACCTACAGTTGAAGTACTGCCAGGTAAAAACTCTCTAACTTGCGCGTTAGTTACTTCGAGCACAGCCACATCAGAACCATGATCGTGCCCTGAGTGCGCCGCCAACGATGACGAAAAAAAACTAAATATTAATGCAGAAGCCATCGAAAAACATAGTTTCGTCATCATTATTATCCTTATGAAAACTTTAAATTACAGGCTAAATTTAACATAGTTAACCTATAATAGTCAGTCAAATTAAGGATTAAGAGGCTACTTTTTTGTTATCAGCAACAAGCCAACACAACACTGCAACAAATAGTAACGGCCATGCAATCATTATAGATCCGAATAAAAGCGCTAAAACAGTCCCTGCTAATGCCACTACACCGGCACCAACTAATCCCATAGTAATTAAAGCCACTACCGCAACTACAGCAATAATTGCGGCCAAAGCACCTACAAGCTCGAGCCCAGCCCAACTAATGTCAGCAATCCATAACGGCAACTGCCAAGAATCAATCTGCACAAACGTTATTAAATCAGTAAACAGTAATAAATAGATAATTACACATACTGCCAAAGCTTTCATAGTAATTCTCCTTATACCAACCGGCTTATACATGAGGTCTATTTAACGATAAGAAAATTGCGCTATAACTAGGCAAAAATTTTTATACCTAGCTGTTCTAAATTAAAATTTTTAACAACGTTATAGGGTGATTTAATTCGTTAAATTGTTCAAATATTTATGCCTGTTGGTATTAATACTCTTTATTTTCAAGGCAGCAATGCGCTATAAAATAGCCAAGTGCAACTGCAAACGGAAAACTCAAAAACAACAAAATAGTAACTACGCGTGTTGCCCAAACCGGAAAGTCCAATCTATGGGCTAAACCACTACAAACACCAGATATTTTTTTATTCAGAGTATCTTTATACCAACCTTGTTGACGATTAAAGCTGTTCATAGCAATCTCCTAAGCAGTGTGTTTTAAATTAGTATTTAAGTTCGCCTTTAAGCGAGCCAACTCAGCATCAACTTTTTCATTTTTAACTAACGACTCAATTTGGGCACTGGTAGAACTTGCTGTATCAGTCAGCTCATAAGCCTCTACTTGAGCTTCAATACCTTCAACACGCTGCTCTATTTGTTCAAAACGAGACAACGCATGGGCAACTTTATCGCTTTGTAGTTGCGTACTGATTCGCCCTCTAGCAATAGCAACATTATGGCGTTGCATTAACTGAGCTTGCTTAGTTTTAGCCATAGCCATTTTTTGCTGCAAGCGTTCACAATCAGACTTAATTTTTGCAATAGACTCTTGCAATGTTTCTAGTTGAGTTTGCTTATTTTCAATGCTTTCGTTAACGCGTTGCTTCTCAAGTAAAGCTGATTTAGCAAGGTCATCACTGCCCTTCTCAACCGCACGTTCTGCTTTCATTTGCCAAGCTGCTAATTCTGTTTTTTTAGTATCAATTTGGCGATTAATTACTTTCTCTTCACACAATAAAGCGGCTGCTGTACTACGACACTCATTCAATGCATCTTGCATCTCGGTAAGCATTAGGTTTAAAAGTTTTTCTGGATCTTCTGCTTTATCAAGCATGGCGACAATGTTTGATTGAATTACATCATTTACGCGGTTAAAGATTCCCATGGTATTCTCCTGTTGATTTTTAATTAATTTCAACAAGAAGATTCCAAGAGTTGTGCCAAGTCCATCAAAACAAAAATAAAACATTTAAAATCATAATGATAAACAATAATCACTCTAAATTTTAGTGACTTTAAGCTGAACAACATAGAGTGTAATTGGCCAATAAATTATGATTTTGACTAATTTTTAGGATCAAAAAAGCCACTCGAAAGTGGCTTAAATTTAGAATTTTTAAAGCTTAGTTTTTATTCTGCTACAAAGCTTAATGCTTTATCCATTACCGATAAATCAGCTTGCTTACCGTGACCACTTTCAGAAAGGTGGCGTCTAAAACCTCGCGCACCAGGCTGCCCCTGAAAAATACCGAGCATGTGACGTGCAATATGCCAAAAATTAGCACCCAAACGCATTTCTTCTTCAATGTAGTCATACATTGAACGCACTACGTCGTGGCGTGACTGCGTGTTTGCAGCATCACCATAAATTTTCTCATCAACGTCATTGAGCATAAATGGGTTGCTGTAAGCCTCACGCCCAATCATTACACCATCAATATGTTGCAAATGTTCTAGGCTCTGCTCAATTGTTTTAACACCGCCATTTAGGCTTAAGTCTAGCTGCGGATAATCTTTTTTAAGTTGATAAACACGTGGATAATCAAGCGGTGGAACTTCACGATTTTCTTTCGGGCTTAAACCATTAAGCCATGCTTTACGAGCATGAATAATAAAATCATCACACCCTACTTTATGAGACGCTTCAATAAGCGCACATAAAAACTCATACGAATCTTGCTCATCAATACCAATACGCGTTTTAACGGTAACAGGAATGCTTACTTCGTTTTTCATTGCTGCTACGCACTCAGCAACTAATTGAGGTTCAGCCATTAAACATGCGCCAAATCGGCCATTTTGAACTCTGTCTGACGGGCAACCTACATTTAAATTTATTTCGTCATAACCACGCTCACCTGCAAGTTTTGCACATTGCGCAAGCGCTTTAGGATCAGAGCCACCAAGTTGCAGCGCAACTGGGCCTTCGTGTTTATTAAAATGTAAGTAGTCGCCTCGACCAAATAAAATAGCCCCTGTGGTTATCATTTCAGTATAAAGCACAGTATGTTTAGTCATTTTGCGATGAAAAGTACGACAATGGCGATCAGTCCAATCAAGCATGGGGGCCACAGAAAAGCGTCTATCCAAAGTACATTTATTCAAAGCAAACCTCAGGGTATTAAAGTTATTAAGCACAGCTTAAAAGGCGCTGCATTTTACACAAAAGCCTAGCGAGCATCAATGTTAAGAGAAAACCTGCAAGCCAAAATAATGGGCTATGCCATTTAAAATATTGGTAACCGCAACCGAGCTTAAAATAAGCCCCATAATTCTACTTATTATACTTGCACCACTATCACCAATTAATTTATGTACATGTGTTGCAAGCAGTAACAAAACCAGTACAACCGCTAATACAGCAAGCATCATCGAAGACGTTAGTAACTGCTCAACCCAGGTATATTCTTCATTACGAGTCATTAATACGGCGCCTAACATAGCGCCAGGGCTCGCGATAGAGGGAATCGCAAGCGGAAAAATAGCGGTTTCAGTGCTGTCGCGTACACTTTTAATTTCGGCTTCTGGTTTACTTTCACCAAATATCATTGAGAGCGCAAAAATAAGTAATATGATACCGCCGGCTATTTGAAAAGCCGAAAGCGGAATTTCAATTGCGTTAAGTAATTGCTCACCTGCAAGTACAAAAAATAAGAGCACTAATGCAGATACGCCTACCGCTTTATATATAACTTTACGTTTAAATTTCTCATCATCACCACGTGTGACTGCAATAAATACAGGTACAGTACCAATGGGGTCAATAACCGCAAAAAAGAAAATAAATATAGCTAATAGTTCGTGCATTACTGGGTTTCCTAGGTAAAAAGCGCTTAATAAAAACGCTGCAACTACAACACAGTATGTTAGTATATCACGGTAGCATAAGGATAAGAGTAATGATGAATATAGAATCACTCGTAAGTAAAGCAAAACAAGTTTGTGACAACCGTGGTGCGCGTTTTACGCCTATCCGCGAGAAAGTATTTCGCCTATTAGCCAGCGCACAAGGTGGTGTTGGTGCATACGATTTGCTTGAGCAATTAAAAATAACTGAAACGGGTGCTAAACCTGCAACTATTTATCGTGCATTAGACTTTTTAGCTGAGCTAGGTTTTATTCATAAAATTGAAAGCACAAATGCATTTATGCTGTGTCATCATTTTGATCATATACACCCAGTACAATTGTTAATTTGCGATACCTGTGGTTTTGTCAAAGAATTACACTCGAGTGTAATTTCGCATGAGCTAAATAATTTAGCTGCCGAAGGTGGGTTTGTTGTATCAGGGCAGACAATAGAAGCACATGGTAAATGTGAATCTTGCAGAGCATCATAATCCTTCAAAGTTATCCTTAGTGACTATACTCAAACTATATAGTCATTTCACAGAACAAATTTAAGAGTAGCCACTATGAATGTAGAATTCATCAATCCTTTTTTATCTTCTTTAATTAATGTTTTGAGCACTATGGCTCAAACTCAATTGAAGCCAGGTAAACCTCGCATTAAAACTGATGAGATAGCCTGTGGTGATGTATCAGGTTTGATTGGGATGGTTGGCCCGCAAACGCGAGGATCATTTTCAATAACATTTGATGAAGAACTAGCATTAACCATCATGGAGCGTATGCTTGGCGAACGCCCTGATGCTATAGATGAAGAAGTTACTGATATGGTTGGCGAAATAACCAACATGGTAACAGGTGGTGCTAAAAATTTACTTGGCGAGAAAGGCTTCGACTTTGATATGGCAACGCCTATTGTGGTATCGGGTAAGGGTCATACAATTACTCACAAAAGCCAAGGTAAAAAAATCATCATGCCATTTAGCTGTGATGCTGGTAATGCAAACATTGAAGTTAGTTTCGATAAACTATGAGTTGGCAGCAAAAGCAAATTACATTAAAGCCTCGCCCGCGAGGTTTTCATATAATTGATGATGAAATATTGTCTCAGCTGCCTGAACTGGCGAGTTATAAAGTTGGTTTGTTGCATTTATTTATTCAGCATACCTCAGCGAGCCTTACAATAAACGAAAATGCAGACCCCACTGTTCGTATGGACATGGAGAGCCATTTCAATAAATTCGTTCCTGAGCGTCAGCCTTATTATCGCCACGATTATGAAGGTGACGACGACATGCCTGCACACATAAAAACCAGTACGTTAGGCTGCGAGTTAAGTATTCCTATTTCAAATGGTTATTTAGCGTTAGGTACATGGCAAGGTATTTATTTAGGTGAACATCGTGATTCTGGTGGCTCTAGACGAGTTATAGCAACTATTCAGGGGGAGCTTTTTTAACTCAAGCTTCTCGGTTTAAAATGTTAACCTCTGTTTTTCTTCAGCCATACCCTCATAGATTCAAAATACGCCACTCTATAGACGTAAATCTTAGGCGCGCGAAGTAATAATTTCTAACAACCAAAACTTTAATGCTGAATATTGTACATAGAATAAAGTAGATAAGAGAGATTTTAAATTATAATTTTATTTATGATTTTTAATACAGAGAATTTTGAAAGGATATAAAAAGATTGGAGCGGTACACGAGGCTCGAACTCGTGACCTCGACCTTGGCAAGGTCGCGCTCTACCAACTGAGCTAGTACCGCATTTTACTTCTTTTAATCACTACAATTTCTTTTGGTTAGAAATTGGAGCGGTACACGAGGCTCGAACTCGTGACCTCGACCTTGGCAAGGTCGCGCTCTACCAACTGAGCTAGTACCGCATTATATTTTCATTCAACACTACAATTTCTTTTGGTTAGAAATTGGAGCGGTACACGAGGCTCGAACTCGTGACCTCGACCTTGGCAAGGTCGCGCTCTACCAACTGAGCTAGTACCGCATTTTTTATTTCTTCAGTTATTTTACGTTGGTGCGCGACAGGTCGCTTTCAACATTCTAGCAACTGAGCTAGTACCGCATTTTTTATTTCTTCAGTTATTTTACGTTGGTGCGCGACGGGTCGCGTTCAACATTCTAGCAACTGAGCTAGTACCGCATTTTAATTATGGATGTAAAACGACCACAATAAAAACAACTCAAACACACTAACCCCGCGTGGGTTATCGTCTTGAGCGGGGCAGGATTCTACAATAATCCGATGTGTTTGCAAGTGTTTTTTACAAATTAAAGAAATTTTCTCTATAGACTTTTAATTCCATAATCGAATCTTTAATGTCATCCAAAGCAAGGTGCGAGCCTTTTTTATTCACTTTTGCAAGCACTTCGGGTTTCCAGCGACGTGCTAATTCTTTAATAGTACTCACGTCAAGATTGCGGTAATGAAAAAAATCTTCAAGTTCACGCATGTATTTATTCATAAAGCGGCGGTCTTGCCCAATTGAATTACCACACATTGGTGATACACCTGCAGGCACCCACTGTTTTAAAAAATCTAACGTTTGTGCCACGGCATACTCTTCATCGAATGTACTTGCTTTACAGCGCGCTGTTAAACCCGACTTACCATGCTGCGTAGTACACCACTCGTCCATACCATTTAGTAATTCATCACTTTGATGAATAGCTATGGTTGGCCCTTCAGCTAATATATTCAGGTCTGCGTCAGTGACAACCGTCGCAATTTCGAGTATTTTATCGGTCTCTGGTTCGAGTCCTGTCATTTCAAGATCGAGCCAAATTAAATTTGATTTATTAATAGTCATAATTACCTAAGCGGTGCTTTCCTTTAGATCCAACGCATTTCGATATATCATATTAGCATCAACCGTCGAGCTAAAGCTTTTTTTAGGAAAAGCGACATTTAACTAAGGTTATAGGCCTCCAGTGGCAAAACAGAAAAAATTAAGTAAAGGCCAATCGCGTCAGATCAAGGCCAACCACCAAAAGCGCATTAATAGCGCAGACTCAAGACCAGCTAAAAAAGGCGCGCAAGAGTGGCAAACCGATAATTTAGGTCAGGTCGAGAGCGCAATTGTGATCAGTCGTTTTGGCCAACACGCCGATGTCGAAACTGAAAATGGCGATGTACTTCGTTGTAATATACGACGTACCGTGTCAAATTTAGTGTGTGGTGATGAGGTATTGTTTCGCCGTGCCAAAGTAAGTGAAGGTGATTTAGCCGGAGTAATTGAAGCCACGCAAGAGCGTCGCTCGCAACTTACCCGCCCTGACTTTTACGACGGCGTAAAAGTTATTGCGGCTAACATTGATCAAATACTCATGGTATCGGCGGTATTACCTGAGTTTACCCCAAGTATTATCGACCGCTATTTAATAGCCTGTGAAGATATGGGTATTGAGCCAATTTTAGTACTCAATAAAATAGATTTAATTGATGACGCAGGTCTTAGCGAAATACAAAAAGTTCTCGATATCTATCGTAAACTTGATTACCAAGTACTCCTTGTTAGTAATATATCGGGTAATGGTATTGATGAATTAAAAGAAGTACTTGTTGGTAAAAATAACATTTTTGTTGGTCAAAGTGGTGTGGGTAAATCAACCCTCGTTAATACTGTATTACCTAACGCTGAAATATTAACTAAAGAAGTATCTGAAAACAGCGGCCTAGGCCAGCACACAACAACTGTTTCACGCCTTCACCATTTACCAAGTGGCGGTAACCTAATCGACTCGCCAGGAATTCGCGAATTTGGTTTATGGCATTTAGATGTTGAGCGTGTAACCTGGTGCTTTAAAGAGTTTAGAGAATTTATAGGCGGGTGCCGCTTTAGAGACTGTAAACATTTAAACGATCCGGGCTGTATAGTTAAAGAAGCTGTAGCAGATGGCAAAATTTCTCAATTGCGCTTTGACAGCTACCACCGAATTTTAGAAACAATGGCCGATGGCCGTGCAGGCGCCCGTGCGCCTCGCGTATAATTTAGGATAAATACTGTGAGTTTAGACAAATTTAAAATCGCAATGCAGTACGCAATGCCAAAACATTTTATTTCACGCGTAGTGGGTAAATTAGCCGCAGCTAAAGCAGGTGCTTTAACAACGACTTTAATTAAACTATTTATTAAGCAATATAAAGTAGATATGAGCGAAGCCCAATACCCAGATCCGGCTCATTATAAAAGCTTTAATGAATTTTTTACTCGCCCTTTAAAAGACGGCATGCGCCCAATGGTAGAAGATAGTAATATCATTATTCATCCAGTGGATGGCGCAATCAGCCAGCTAGGCGATATTGTTGACGGACAGCTAATACAAGCTAAAGGTCACGATTACAGCTTACAAGCGCTACTAGGCGGCTCACAAGATGATACAACACCATTTTTAGGCGGTAAGTTTGCAACGATTTATTTAGCACCTAAAGATTACCACCGTATTCATATGCCAATTGATGGCACACTAAGCAAAATGATTTACGTGCCAGGTGATTTATTTTCAGTAAACCCACTTACCGCGCAAAACGTGCCTAACTTGTTTGCGCGTAATGAACGAGTAGTAGCAATTTTTGAAACTGAGATTGGTCCGCTTGCAATGGTACTTGTTGGCGCAACAATTGTAGCCAGCATAGAAACGATTTGGGCCGGTACTGTCACGCCACCAGCTGGTAGCGATGTATTTAGTTGGAAATACCCAACCACTGGCGATAACGCTATCACGCTTAAAAAGGGTGAAGAAATGGGGCGCTTTAAATTAGGCTCTACTGTGGTACTAGCATGGGGTGCTGATAAAGCTGAAATACTGGATGACCAACTACCAGAAGTGGTTACTCGCTTAGGTACTGCGTTTGCAAAAATTAACGACTAAAATAAATCGTTAATTAGAAATCAAAAAACCGCGTTATTTAAACGCGGTTTTTTATTTTTGTAGGCGCAAAGCCTGCTCACGCGAAAAGCGCAGCGCCCTCTTAACCTCTTTGTGAATAAATCACTTAAAACCTTATTGCACAAAGAGAAGCAAAAGAGGAGTAAATGAGAAGACATAAAACATAGTAATTATTTATTTTTACTTCTCTAAAGCGAAGCGCCCTCTTAACCTCTTTGTGAATAAATCACTTAAGATCTTATTGCACAAATAGGAGTAAATGAGAAGACACCAAAGCATAGAAATTACGAGCTTTGCTCGTCACGCCAGCAAGCTGTGCGTCAACAAGCTTGGTGCAAAAGTTTGATATGTTGTCGGCGTGAAGCTTGCTCACGCGAAAAGCGCAGCTTTTAATTCTTTAACGCTACATTTAATAAAAGGCACAAGCCCCTCAAAAACTTATTTACCACACTCTTTACACTCTGAATCTTTAATCACTTTAAAGTGCTGTTGTTTTAAAGTGAGCGCATCAAAGGTTATAAACACACCTCCCTCTGCATGCCCCAGCAATAAGTTGAGCGTAAGTTGCGCCTGCATAGAGCCAATTACACCAAGTAACGGGCTAATAACCCCTGCGTTACTGCAATTGATAACTGGTGTAGCTTCGCCCTGTGGAAAAACACAGCCATAACACGGGCTATCACTTTGCCTAAAATCAAAGCCCATTAATTGCCCTTTGGTTGCGAGTGCAGCACCCGAAATTAACGGTGTTTTATTGCTAATACAATAACGGTTAACACTATAGCGAGTACTAAAGTTATCAGAGCAATCAAGTACTATATCAGCACCTTTGAGCATGTTAGCTGCATTACTCTCATCTAGCTTTTGACAATGCGTTACTATGTTTATTTGATTATTAAGACTCGCTAATACTTTACCCGCTGCGGCGACCTTGCTTTGTCCTAAGTGATTTATTTTATAAAGCACTTGGCGTTGTAAGTTTGAAAGCTCCACCTCATCATCGTCAATTAAAATAAGCGTTCCAATACCTGCAGCGGCTAAATATAAAAGCGCTGGGCTACCTAGACCACCAGCCCCCACTACTGCAACCGTTGAGGATTTAAGTGCTAATTGCCCTTCAAGCCCAACTTCTTCAAGCAACAAATGGCGGCTATAACGCAGAGTATCTTTATCGCTGAGCTTATCCATTAGACTGGTTTATAACACTTTTCAGCGCGCTAATCGCAGCAGTATAATCATCTGCTTCACTTATGGCTCGTACTACCGCAACACTGCCTACACCTGTATCTGCAACCTCGCTTGCACGGCTTAAATCAATCCCGCCTATTGCTACTGTTGGGTAGCTTTGCATAAGTGGTACAAACTTAATCAGCTTTTCAAGGCCTTGTATTTGACCTGTCATATCTTTTGTTGTGGTTGGGTAAATAGCGCCAAATGCCATATAACTAGGGAGATAATTATGCGCACGTAGCATTTCATAAAAACCATGAGTAGAAAGCCCAAGCCTTAACCCAGCGTCTTTAATTGCCGCTAAATTAGCAATGTCTAAATCCTCTTGCCCTAAATGCACGCCATATGCACCGTGCTTAATAGCTAACTGCCAGTAGTCATTTATAAATACCTGTGCGTTGTATTGCTTGCCCAGCTCAACAGCATGCTTAATGAGCTCATCAAGCTCGTCTTGCGTTTTATTTTTAACGCGTAACTGCGCTGTTTTAATACCTTGTTGTAAGCACTTTTCTAACCAATCGGTACTATCTACAACTGCATATAAGCCAAGCGATTTACTTTCACATGGAGCAAAATCAGCAGCCATATTAAAATCAAGCGGCACATCAAAATCTAATTCATCACCCAGCCAGCTCCCTGGCTCAATTACTTGTGGGTAGTCAGCTAAATTAGTGGGGAACGATGTATGAGCAACCGGTCCAATCCCTTCGCCATAGCGTACCGACTGTTTTAGCCCTTGGTTTATATATGCTTTAGCTAAAATAAAGGCATCTTTTAATGGGTAGTCTTTAGCTAAACACGCAGCAATGACCGAAGCCATGCTACATCCGGTGCCGTGGTTATGCGGTGTTTGTATTTTTTGATTACCTAACCAATATTCTTCGCCATTTTGTGTATTACTATCAATACAATAATCAATGCAGTAGCCACTTGGGTAATCCCAATGCCCGCCTTTAATAACAACGGCTTTTGCACCCCAGCTTAATAGCTTATTAGCCGCTTCTTTTATTGCAGCCGGGCCAATTAAATACACACCGGTTAATAACTGTGTTTCGTGGGTGTTTGGGGTTATTACATCCACCAGCGGCAGTAAACATTCTTTTATTGCACTTACCGTGTCCTCTTCTGTTAGTAAGTCACCGCTTGAGGCAATAGCGACAGGGTCATATACAATAACGGGAGGCACAGGCCACTTAGCTTTATAATGACTTATATGTTCGCTGATCAACTGAATTTGCTGCACATTGGCTAACATGCCAATTTTTATTACTTTGGCTTTCATGTCTTTTTCAAGCGCAAGTAACTGCGATTCAATAATATCGGTAGACACTGCATTAATAGCCTCTACGCCTAAACTATTTTGTGCAGTAAGCGCCGTAATTGCCGTGCAGCCATGTACACCAAAACTTTGCATTGCTTTTATATCTGCTTGAATACCTGCACCGCCGCCCGAATCAGATCCGGCAATTGTCCACACTACGTTATTCATATTCTTTCCTTCACTGCTGATGCCAAAATGGCATACCCATTGTTGGGGTTGATGGGGCTGCAACGTCTTTTTCAGGCATTGCTTTTGCTTGATATGCAAAGCGCCCTGCTTCAACTGCGGCTTTAAATGCGCGGCTCATAGTAATTGGGCAGCCCGCCCCTGCAATGGCTGAATTTAATAATACCGCATCATACCCCATTTCGAGTGCTTGGCAGGCATGCGATGGCAAACCTAAACCTGCATCTACAATTAATGTGGTATCGGGTAAACGCTCTCGAATAGTTTTTAAATTATAGCTATTTAACAAGCCTTTACCGGTGCCTATTGGCGCCCCCCACGGCATAAGCACCTCACACCCTAGCTCATTTAAGCGCTGGCAAAGTACTAAGTCATCGGTGCAATAAGGCAGTACTTTAAAGCCATCATTAATTAATATTTTTGTCGCTTCAAGTAGCGCAAAAGGGTCAGGCTGTAAATTGTAATCATCGCCAATCAGCTCCAGCTTAATCCAATCGGTGGCAAATACCTCTCGGCACATTTTTGCAAGCGTTATGGCTTCTTTAACACTGTGACACCCTGCGGTATTAGGCAGTATTTTTAAACCTGTATTTTTTATTAATTGCCAAAAGTCATCACCCGCTGCTGCACTTTGTTGGCGTCTTAGCGACACAGTTACTATTTCAGCCCCAGAGGCAACTATCGATTGGGTCATAATATCGGGCGACGGATAAAGCGCAGAGCCTATCAATAAACGACTCTTTATTTGCTCTCCATAAATAGTTAAACAGCCTTTAGTTTGCATGAGCTTTATCCGCCTTGAATGGGCGATAGCAACTCAACACTGTCGCCTTCATTAAGTACATAGTTACTGTGCTGACTTTGTGGAATAAATTCGCTATTAACAGCAACAGCAAAAGGCGCGGCTGCACCAAAACTTTGAAGTACCTCAACGAGCGCTTTGCTATTAACATTAAGTAGCTCGCCATTAATTGTAATGTTCATTTTATTCTCACTCTATTCGTGAAACTGCTTGCGCCACTAATGCCGGCGCCAACATATAACCATGTCGATATAAGCCGTTAATGCTAATTACATTACCAACTTGTGATACTTCTGGGCGGTTATCGCTAAATGCAGGGCGTAATCCGGTTTGAATATTAAGTAGTCGTGCTTCGGCAAATCCGCTGTGTACGGTATAAGCCGCTGAAAGTAACTCAAGAGTTGATCGCACTGTTGCGGCGCCGCTATCTTGCGATTCGATTTCGGTCGCACCAATTACATATTCATGATTAGGTTTAGGCGCTATATAAATTGGGTAACGCGGATGCATTAAACGCACAGGTCGCGTTAAATTTACTTCAGGTGCATATAGTCTTGCTACTTCACCGCGCACACCTCTAAGCGGTTTATCGCTTTTAGCACCAAGCCCACGACAATCTATAATATAGTCAAATGGCCGATTATTTATTTCGCCGTTTTTAATGGTTACGCGCTGGTTAAACACACACTTAACTTTGCGCTTGTTGAGCATGGTAAAACTTGCTTTATAAAAGGCTTGGTTATCTATTTGCCCCTCGCAGGGTAAAAATAGACCTTGGTTAAACCGATTAGCAAGCTCTGGCTCTAACTGCGCTATTTGCTGAGCATTTAATGCCTGAGCGCTGTGCCCTGCTATGGGCTTTATTCTCTGAGTAAAGCTTTGTAGATCGCCCTTATCTTGCTGATGCGCAACGACCAATGTACCTTGCTGCTGAAAAAACACATCCCCCTCAAGTTCACTCACTATTTCTGGCCAGCGCTTCATTGAATCAAGCCCCATTAAAGCTAGATCAGCCTCACACAATACCGACTCAGCCAGCGGTGCCAGCATGGCTGCTGCCACTTTACCGGCGCTATTTGGGGTTTGCTCATCGTCTGCTTCAAACACCGTTACATGATGCAACTTACTTAGCTCAAGGGCAGCTAAGCGCCCTGCTAAACCAAAACCCACCACAGCAATGTTATAAAACATAAAACCTCCAAAAGCAGTTATTAGTAGGTGCGAACTCACTCGCACTTCTTCAATGTTTAAAGAAGCGAGGTATAAAACCTCACCTACATCTGTATCTAACTTATTCCTATACCGCTTTGTGGTAAATTTCTGAGCCTGTTTGCTTAAACTGGGCAGATTTAGCTTTCATCTCGGCTTCTACATCAATCATTTTTATTTCAATAGCCTCGCCAGCATCATTTGGATCAATACCGCGTGTTTCTAAATCTTTAGCGTAATCGCGTACTTCTTGGCTAATTTTCATAGAGCAAAATTTAGGACCACACATGGAGCAAAAGTGAGCTACTTTGCCTGATTCTTGCGGCAAGGTTTCATCGTGATATTCACGAGCACGGTCAGGGTCTAAACCAATATTAAATTGGTCATGCCATCTAAACTCAAAGCGTGCTTTTGATAGCGCATTATCGCGCTCTTGCGCGCCTGGGTGCCCTTTTGCTAAATCAGCGGCATGCGCTGCAATTTTGTAGGTAATTAAGCCTTCTTTAACATCTTCTTTATTTGGCAGACCTAAATGCTCTTTAGGTGTTACATAACACAGCATTGCACAGCCGTACCATGCTATTTGAGCCGCCCCAATACCCGAGGTAATATGGTCGTACCCTGGTGCAATATCAGTCGTTAGCGGGCCTAATGTATAAAATGGCGCTTCGTCGCAATGCTTTAATTGCTCATCCATATTGGCTTTAATCATGTGCATTGGTACATGACCAGGGCCTTCAATAAATACCTGTACATCGTGCTTCCACGCAATTTTAGTCAGTTCACCTAATGTGCGTAGCTCACTAAACTGCGCTTCATCGTTAGCATCAGCAATAGAGCCTGGGCGAAGTCCATCACCAAGTGAAAAACACACATCGTATTGTTTTAAAATTTCGCAAATGTCTTCAAAGTGCGTGTATAAAAAGTTTTCTTTGTGATGCGCTAAACACCACTTAGCCATAATTGAGCCACCGCGCGACACAATGCCGGTCACGCGTTTAGCCGTCATTGGTACATAACGAAGTAATACACCGGCGTGAATAGTAAAGTAATCAACGCCCTGCTCGGCTTGCTCTATAAGCGTATCGCGGAAAATTTCCCACGTTAAATCCTCAGCCACACCGTTTACTTTTTCAAGCGCTTGATAAATCGGTACTGTGCCAATAGGGACAGGCGAGTTACGTACAACCCATTCGCGCGTTTCGTGAATGTAGCGTCCCGTTGATAAGTCCATCACGGTGTCTGCGCCCCAGCGGGTAGACCACACCATTTTTTCTACTTCTTCTTCAATAGATGAGCTAACCGATGAGTTACCAATGTTGGCATTAACTTTTACTAAAAAGTTACGACCTACAATCATAGGCTCTGTTTCTGGATGGTTTATATTATTTGGTAAAATAGCGCGACCGCGGGCTATTTCGTCGCGTACAAATTCTGGGGTAATAAATTCAGGAATACTCGCACCAAACGACTCGCCTTTATGCTGCGCGGCAAGTAATTCTTTACGAATTTCTGCACGTCCCATATTTTCACGAACAGCTACGTATTCCATTTCAGGGGTAATAATCCCTTGGCGTGCGTAGTGCATTTGCGTTACGTTTTTACCAGCGACACCACGGCGAATTTTTGGAAGGTGATCAAAGCGAATATGATCCAACCCTTCATCTGCCATGCGCTGCTGCGAAAACTGCGACGTCACTGATTCTAAAATTTCGGTGTCACCACGGTTTTCAATCCATTGTTCACGAAATTTTGGTAAGCCTTTGCGCACATCTAGTTTAAAGTTAGGATCGGTATACGGGCCCGACGTATCGTAAACACGTAGCGGATCGTTTGACTCATAAACAGGGTTTTCATCTGTGCCGCCAATAAACGTGTCACTTAACGTGATTTCACGCATACCAACACGCACACCTGGTTGAGTACCTTCAACGTATACTTTATGAGAATTTGGGAACGGTTGACCCGTTAAGTTATAAATATATTCAGACGCGGCAGCACGAGTTTCTCGGCGTGACGCTTTATTTGTAGTATTTGACATGACTTGCCTCATTGCTTAAGGGTTGTCTTGTCAGATATTCCGAGGAATAGAGAAAGATCGTAAAGTAGCGTACATGCTACTTTGCAGCCTAAAAAATAAATCACTTTATTGTGCGCATAAAAAAAGACGCACAAGCGTCCCATTTTAGGCAGCTTGTTCCCTACGCAGGTATTAACCTGATCAGGTTCACGGATCCCGCTTTCGCGATCTCAGCCAAAAACTAATTACTTAGCTTTGGCACTCCGACAAGTATTGATATATAAATTTTGTTCGTCGATTCGAAGATATTATTCAACAAATCTGCGCTGAGTGTACGTCAGTTAAAAACTGCCCGCAAGGGGCTGTTTTTCAAAAACTTAAAATTATTTAGGGATAAACACAAATGTTTGCTCGCCTTGCATGACTAATTGCTGGTCTTGCATTTTAAGCTCTGCACCTTGCTTTAAGGCTTGTAATAACTGCTGCTCAAACTCATCAAGGTCTTCGCCGCATGACTTGCGCGTCATTCCTAATTTACTTACGGTAAGGTTACTTTCTTCAAGCGAGCCTTCACCAAAAAATTTGTTACAGCCAGCAAAACCGTTTACTTGCAGTGCTTCAATAAAGCTCATTGATGCATTAAACGAAGGTGGAATTGCTAAACCATCAACACGTGATAATTGCCATTGGGTGTATTTAAGCTGCTCACTGGTAACCGTCCCTGTTGATGCGCAACCAACACATAAACCGACTATAAGCATCGGTATTGCTGCTAATTTCATGCTACTACTAACTAATTGTCTAATTAATGTAATAGTAACAATATTTATGCCCTTTATCCGTTAAAAATGCATGTTTTAAATGTAAATTTTTGTTCTATGATAGTTTAAAAGTTGTCCGATTAAGTACTAAGTTGTAGTTTTGAATACGTTATCTATTTGCTCTGGTAAAAATGGCCTACCTTTTTCATTAACAGACGTTCCTATAACCAGTGCATTGAGCATTACTTTTTCATCGCTTTTACGTATAACCGTTTGCTTAAAGGCAAATTTTAAACGACTAATACGCTGCGGCTCTACAGCCACATAAAATTCATCACCTGGTAATAGTGAATGTTTATAGTCCATTTCGCTGCGCATCACGACTAGGTTAATTTTATCTTTTGCTAACTGAGCAAAATCAATACCGTGTGCGTACAAGAACTCATGTCGAGCATGCTCTAAATAATTAAAATAGACGCTGTTGTTTACAATACCTTGTAAGTCACATTCGTAATCACGTACCTTGAAGTCAACTTTAAAGGTCATATTAGTAATCCTGATTATTTAACGTATAATTGCCGCGTTTATAGCACATGTGTTTAAATAATTGCTACCATACGAGTCCCTAAAATGGAGTTAAGTAACCCAATGAACTTACGTTTGTCTTTAATTACTGCCGCACTTTTACCGCTGCTTGGTGCACCAATTGCAGCTAACGCTGATGATAGCGACCTAGAAAGAATTGTTGTAACCGGCGATTTTCAGCGCGAAAGCATTCAAACTTTAAGCGCAAGTGCGAGCTTATTCAGCGAAGATGAAATTAATCAACGTGGTGCAAGTTACTTAGACGAAATGTTAGGCAGTACCGCCAATGTAAATTTTGCATCTGGTGCGTCGCGCGGTCGTTATATTCAAATTCGTGGCGTGGGACTTCGTTCACAATTTGTAGACCCTATTAATCCATCTGTAGGCTTAGTTATTGATGGTATTAACTATTCTGGCCTTGGTGGCAGTTCATTATTATTTGATATAGACCAAGTAGAAATTTATCGTGGCCCACAAGGTACACGCTTTGGCGCAGACGGTATGGCCGGTATGATCCAAATGGGTTCAGCTAAAGCCACAAGCGATCCAAGCTTAAAATTACAAGTAGGTGCTGGCACATACAACACCCGCGAAGCAGGCATTGCAGCAAGCACTGGCTTAACAGATGACACTAGCGCACGCGTTAGCTACTTTCGTAGAAAGTCAGACGGTTACGTAGATAACCTGTACTTAAATGACGAAACACAAAATCAAGACGAACAAGTAGCCCGTTTTAAATTAAACAGCCAGCTTACAAAGCATTTAAATACTGAGCTAAACCTGCACTATATTGATATAAACAACGGCTATGATGCGTTTACGCTTGATAACAGCCGCAATAGTGTTGCCGATGAACCAGGACAAGATAATCAACAAAGCTACGCTATAGGCGTTAATAATACTTACACGGGTTTTGACGCTTTTGATGTAAACCTAAACCTATCGGCTATTGATACCGAATTACTTTACAGCTTTGACGAAGACTGGGTATGTAACGATACAAGTGAGCCAAAGTTATGTGCTGCTGGCTTACATCCAGATGGATACAGCTATGAAGACGCTTACTATCGCGATCGTGATGATAGAGCAGCTGAATTACAGCTCAGTGGAAAATTAAAAAATTGGGTCTTGGGGGCATATTACCAAGTGCGTGATGTAGACCTTGACCGTCAACGTAGAAAATTTTCTGAATACCAAACCTTTAATTCTCGATATGAAGTAAGTAATACTGCGATTTATGGCCAAGTAGAGACATCAATTGGTCCAAAAACTACATTAATTACTGGTTTACGTGTAGAGCAATACCAAGGTGACTACACCGATAGCAATGGCTTTATAGAAGATACTGACGATGTAATGGTTGGCGGTAAAATTGCGCTAGAGTATCAGGTAATTGATCGTACGATGATCTACACCAGCATTACGCGTGGCTACAAAGCTGGCGGTATTAATTCAGAAGCACTGGCTACAGCAAAAGATGAAGGCTTAAACCTAAGCGCTGATTTTCTCCAGCAGCACACCAGCTTCGACCCTGAATATTTATGGAGTGGCGAATTTGGTGTTAAAGGTTCATCGCTTGATGACAAATTTACACTTCGCTTAGCCGCATTTTACATGCATCGTGACAACATGCAGTTAAAAGGATGGTTAATAGAAGATCAACAATTTACCAGTTATGTTGATAACGCAAGTTCTGGCAGCAATTACGGACTAGAAGTTGAAGGAAGTTACCAACTAACCGATAACCTGTTTTTAACAGGTAGTGCTGGTTACTTAAATACTGAAATAGACGATTTTGTTGCTAGATCTAATATCTATCAAGCCCCTTTAAACCAAGACGGTCGTGAGCAAGCACAGTCACCTAAATACCAGTATGCGTTTACTGCTCGCTATAACTTTACAAGTGAGCTTTACGGTATGATTGGTGTTGAAGGTAAGGACGATTACTACTTCTCAGACAGTCATAACTCACAAGCACCAAGCAGCAACTTAGTTAATTTAAGCTTTGGCTACGAAGCAGACATGTGGGCAGTTCGCGCATGGGCTCGTAATGTATTTGACGAAACAGTCCCTACACGTGGTTTTGAATTTGGTAATGACCCACAAGATGGTTACGCAACGCATACCTATACACAATTAGGTGAGCCTCGCGTAGCAGGTGTTACGTTCACACTTAATCTGTAAAGCATAGCCGTTGGCTTTCAAATGAAAGCTACAGCAAGCAATAAAAAAACACCGCGTTTAATTTAAACGCGGTGTTTTTTATTTGTAGGTGAGGTTTTATACCTCGCTTTTTATAAAGTTAAATTACACGAGCGCGAAATAAATTCGCACCTACAAGTTTGTCGTAGGTTGTTGGGGTTGATGTTTATTGTAGGTGAGGTTTTATACCTCGCTTATTTATAAAGTTAATTTACATGAGCGCGAAATAAATTCGCACCTACAGGTTTTCCACCTACGCCTACAAGCCAAGCATCACGCTCTTTGCATATCAAACGCGATTACGTCTTTAATTTTTTCTTTATTTGTTGCGAGCATTACAAGCCTATCTATACCCAAAGCCACCCCTGCGCACTGTGGTAATCCATGCTCCAGCGCTTTAATTAAACGCGTATCCATTGGCACTTGCTTTAAACCGTTTTCAGCGCGGTATGCGTTATCTTCATTAAAACGTTTAGCTTGCTCGCTGGCATTTGTGAGTTCGTTAAAGCCATTCGCCAATTCCATATTTTTGTAATAAAGCTCAAAGCGCCCTGCTACGCGTGTATCGTGTTCACAAATTTGTGCAAGTGCCGCTTGAGAAGCTGGAAAGTGATACACAAAACATGGCTTATCTTGTCCTATTATTGGCTCCACTTTCATACAAAATAATAATTGCAGTAAGGTATCTTTATGCGTTTCATTTTGGGCTATATCAGCAAACCCCTGCTCACACGCTAGCTGCTTTAATTGCTCTATATTTGCGGTTAGCGGGTCAAGTCCGAGTGCTTGTTCAAACGCTTGCTGATAGGTAAGTCTAGTTGCAGGATCGACACCTAAAACAAGCTGCATTAGTTCATCCATTTCATCCATAAGTGCAAATTCATCAAAGCCTGGGCGATACCATTCCAGCATAGTAAATTCAGGATTGTGATGGCTACCCGCTTCTTCATTTCTAAATGCTTTACAAAGCTGAAAAATAGCGCCTGAGCCTGCTGCTAACAAGCGTTTCATGGCAAACTCTGGAGATGTTTGTAAAAATAAAGGAAGCCCACCAGCATGCCCTGGACCTACAAATGTGGTATTAAAACTAGCTAAGTGCACATCGGTTACACTGGCAGCACTTAAGCTTGGCGTTTCTACTTCTAAAACATCACGTGCATAAAAAAATTCACGAATGCTACGTAATATCGCTGCGCGTTGTTTTAGTGTTTCAATGCTTGCGCTTGGTGCCCAAAGATCTGCTGACATATTTTCTCCAAAAAAAAATCCCAGCGTAAGCTGGGATTTTATAAACAATGTTAAAGCTTACTTAACACGGCTTACGTATTCACCGTTACGAGTGTCTACTTTAATTACTTCGCCAATTTGTACGAATAATGGAACTCGTACTACAGCGCCTGTGCTAAGCGTTGCTGGTTTACCACCAGTACCCGCTGTATCGCCTTTAAGGCCAGGATCTGTTTCAGTGATCTCAAGCTCAACAAAGTTAGGTGGTGTAACAGCAATAGGGCTGCCATTCCATAATGTAATTGTGCATAAATCATTTTCAACTAACCATTTTACTGAATCGCCTAGTGCTTTTTCGTCAGCAGCAATTTGCTCAAATGATTCATTGTTCATGAAATGCCAAAATTCGCCATCTGTATATAGATACGCTAAATCAGTATCCATTACATCAGCACCTTCAACTGATTCACCCGATTTAAAGGTTTTTTCAAGCACCTTACCAGAGATAAGTTTACGGATACGAACACGGTTGAACGCCTGGCCTTTACCAGGTTTTACCATTTCATTTTCTAAGATACTGCAAGGCTCGCCGTCCATCATAATTTTTAGGCCGCCCTTGAACTCGTTGGTGCTATAATTCGCCATCGTTTCCTCTATTTATATTTTTTCGAGTAATCTACATGCCAATGATACAAAGAAATGAAGCAAATTTGCATAAAAACTGGCAAAAAGAATTAGCAAATGTAGTTACCTGCCCAAAAACCTTGCTTGAAATGGTCGGTTTATCGAGCCAAGTCCATGAAAACGACCTAAAAGCCCGTAGTTTATTTCCGGTACGCGTGCCTATCCCTTTTATAAAAAAAATACGCAAAGGCGATCCAAACGATCCTCTTTTATTGCAAGTCATGCCACGCCATCAAGAATTTTTAACTAAGTCGGGTTTTAATAAAGATCCCCTACTTGAGCAAGATAACGAACAACCCGGCCTTTTACATAAGTATAAATCGCGTGTTTTAGTAATGTTTAAAACCGGCTGTGCAGTCAATTGTCGTTACTGCTTTAGAAGGCATTTTCCGTATCAAGAAAACCAACTTAATAAAAAAAACCTGCTTGAAACACTGAGCTACATAAAATCTGATGCCAATATAAACGAAGTGATTTTAAGTGGTGGCGATCCGCTGATGGCCAAAGACGATGCAATAAGTTGGTTTTTAGATGAGCTTGAGCAATTACCACAAATTAAACGAATGCGAATTCATAGTCGTTTACCAGTAGTTATACCGGCGCGAGTAACCGATGAGCTATGTGAGCGATTAGCAAAGTCGCCATTAAAAATTATTTTTATTAATCACATAAACCACGCCAACGAAATAGACGCTGACTTTAAAGCAGCCATGCAAAAGCTTAAACAAGCAAACGTAACGCTTTTAAACCAAGCTGTAATTTTAAAAGATGTGAATGATACGCTCGATGCGCAAATAAATTTAAGCGAAGCGTTATTTGACGCAGACGTATTGCCGTATTATTTGTATTTGCTCGATAAAGTTGAAGGGGCCAGCCACTTTGATATTAACGAAGAAGACGCTATAAAAATAATGGCAGAGCTATTAAAAGCCCTGCCTGGATTTTTAGTGCCTAAATTAGTGAGAGAAATAGGTGGTCAAAAAAGCAAAACACCTATCGATCTTAAGCTAATTTAAAACAGCATTTAAACGTATATATTTACGTTGTTACCCAATGATGCAGTTACCGACTTAGCCGGTGTTTGTGCACTTGACGATTGTGCAGCACCTTCAATAAGTGCAAGTGCTGCTGCGCCATCTGCTAGTTGCTGCTTTTTAGATAAAGCAGCGCTATAAAGCTCACTGCCTTGGCCTGAGCCAGAAACAGCGGGTAAACTTGTGCCTGATATATTCATATAACAAACCTGACTTTTAAATGTAATCCAAGTATTATGTCGGCCATGCAGTACAAAGCTTTAGGAAAACCATGGATTCAATTATTGAACAACTCAATACTAATTTAAAAATTGTTTATCGTCAGGCGCTTGATGCCGACAAAAAACTCGATGAACTACAACAGCAAGGCCATGGCAAATTTAAAGCCTTATTTGCACAAGATGCTGGTTTTAGCTTTGAAGCTAAACGCTTTAAGCCGTATGTTCTTGACGTAGCCGCTGACGTTGAAAGCTTATCTAACGATGGTTTTGATGAAGAAAAACTTAAAACAACCGTTATTAAGTTACAACAAATACTCACGCTGTTAGCTACTTTTAAGTAAAGATTAAAAAGCAAAAATGCCGCTATTTAGCGGCATTTTTATTTTAAGTTAATCTAAACTTGGTAATATTTGCTCACCAAACCACTCTGTTAATAAGCGTTTTTCGTAATATAGTGATTCGTCGCGGCCCATTTTAATTTTATCCATAAAGCCCATATCTTTGAGCTCCACATCAGTATCTTTACTAAGCACTGTACCGTCGTTATCGGTTAACGAATAATTAAGCTTAATGCGTGGAAAGTATATTGGTTTTACTACACGAATTTCCTCCATACCACCATAACGCACATCTCCCGCTAAATCTAAATCAGTAAACTCTACGTTTAACTTATAATCTTTTGGTAGTTGCTCAGCTAATTTAGACATATGTTTTTCAAAACTTGCCGCAATACTTTTGTGATACGAGCCCTTAGCTTGGTTAGACGCTCGCACATCACGATAATCATTAAAGTCATTCCATTTAACAACAGACTCACCAGCATGGGCAAGCGCAGGTAATGCGATACACATTGTTGTTGCTATTTTTTTAACTAAATTCATATCTTTCTCCAAAGAGGTAACCAATCACAAAAGTGTGGATTGGAGTAAACCTAGCATCAGCTATTACTAAAGCTATTTTAGCACTTGTTTATTAACTATAACTTAATCTTACGAATCAAGTGTTACTTGTTTTGCACAAAATGTAATCAAAAGTATTTAATGTGCTGATATCAAAAAAATACGATTAAAATCATATAAATTACAGATAAAACATGTAAATCACCTCTATTTATGGTGAAATTAACTTAATTGATAAAAGGTACCCACGGAGCTTTCATGACTATTTTAGTAACCGGTGGCGCAGGCTATATTGGCTCGCACACTGTTTTAGAACTTTTACAGCAAGGTAACGATGTTGTTGTTATTGATAATTTAAGTAACTCATCACAAGAATCACTTGCGCGCGTAAAAAATATAACAGGTAAAGAAGCCACTTTTTACCAAGGCGATATTCTCGATAAACCCTTTTTAGATTCTGTATTTGCAAAACACACGGTTGATAGTGTTATACATTTTGCGGGTTTAAAATCAGTAGGCGAGTCGGTTGCAAAGCCAGTTGAGTACTATCAAAACAACGTTCAAGGTACGCTTACGCTTGTTGATGCGATGCGCGATGCGGGTGTATTTAAATTAGTATTTAGCTCGTCAGCCACGGTTTACGGCGACCCAGCAAGCTTACCAATCAAAGAAGACTTTCCTGTAGGCGGTACTACCAACCCTTACGGCACATCTAAGTTAATGGTTGAAATGATGCTACAAGATATCGCTAAATCAGATGAACGCTTTGCGTTTGCTATTTTGCGTTACTTTAATCCAGTGGGTGCACATGAGTCGGGCTTAATTGGTGAAGATCCTAATGGTATCCCAAATAACCTTTTACCGTTTATCGCACAAGTAGCGGTAGGTAAATTAAAGCAACTCGCTGTATTTGGTGATGACTACGACACAGTTGATGGCACTGGTGTGCGCGACTATATACACGTTGTAGATTTAGCTATTGGCCATTTAAAAGCGCTTGATAAAATTGCCAGCAGCACAGGTGCATTAGTTTATAACCTAGGTACTGGTAACGGGTATTCTGTACTACAAATGGTTAATGCATTTATTAAAGCAAGCGATCAGGCTGTACCCTATCAGGTTTCACCTCGCCGCCCTGGTGATATCGCAGCGTGTTATGCCGCACCAGAAAAAGCACTTAATGAACTTGGCTGGGAAGCAGTGCGCGGTATTGATGAAATGATGCAAGATACCTGGCGCTGGCAGTCAAATAACCCTAACGGTTATAAGGGTTAAGCAAAAACGGCAAGTGAGAAAACATAGTAATTATGTAGTTTTGCTTCTCTAAAGCGCAGCGTCCTCTTAGCCTCTTTGTGAATAAATCACTTAAAATCTTATTGCACAAAGAGAAGTAAAAGAGGAGTAAATGAGAAGACATAAAAACATAGTAATTATGTATTTTGGGTTCTCTAAAGCGCAGTGACCTCTTAGCCTCTTTGTGAATAAATCACTTAAAACCTTATTGCACAAAGAGAAGCAAAAGAGGAGTAAATGAGAAGACATAAAACATAGTAATTATGTATTTTTACTTCTCTAAAGCGCAGCGACCTCTTAGCCTCTTTGTGAATAAATCACTTAAAACCTTATTGCACAAAGAGAAGTAAAAGAGGAATAAATGAGAAGAAACCAAAACCTAGAAATTACGAGCTTCGCTCGTCACGGCAGCAAGCTGCGCGTCTACAGGTAATTTAACTACAGCGTTAAGTTTTGGCTGTAAGCGTAGCGCTTACCACGCGAAAAGCGCAGCTTTTAATTACTTATATTTAAATACTTATATCCAATATTTAATAACGAGTATATTCGTTATGTCTGTGCCCACTGTCTTAGTAAGTTATGGTACACACCTGTTAATTGAATAATCTCTGGGCTATCTTCTACTTTGCTGCGCAAACTTTGAATCGACATATCTAAATCAAACAATAACCCGCGTTTTTCATCGCTGTTTACCATGCTTTGCAGCCAAAAAAATGAGGCTAATCTGCGCCCACTCGTTACTGGCATTACACGATGTAAACTCGTTGAAGGGTACAACACCATACTGCCTGCGGGCAGCTTTACACTGTGTGAGCCATAAGTGTCTTCAATAACAAGTTCACCGCCCTCATAGTCTTCAGGGTCATTAATAAATAACGTCATTGATACATCTGTACGAATTTTTACTGGCGTACCCGGCACTTGTCTAATTGCATTATCTACATGCACACCAAACGATTGCCCGCCTTGATAGCAATTAAATAACGGAGGAAAAATTTTTGCAGGAAGCGCTGCCGACATAAACAAATTACTACGCGCAAGTGCTGCCATAATAATATCGCCAAGCTCTTGGCATTCAGGACTATTTTCAGGTAGCTGTAAGTTATTTTTTGCTTTGGTTGATTGATGACCTGCGGTAATACTGCCATCGGCCCACTGTGCTTTAAGCAAAACCTCATGGCAATACGCCACTTCTTCTTTCGTTAATAGCTCTGGAATTTTAACTATCATGTGCGCCCTCTCACATTTTCATCAAATAATTAAGGGCAGGTAATAGGCCTGCCCTTATGCTTACTTTTATTTTTTAATTTGTTTTAAAATTAAAAAGAGTAGCTCGCTGTTAAACTAAACTTACGACCATCACCTGGTACAAAGTGTCCACCACCTAACTGATCAACGTAATCTTTATCACCTAGGTTTTCACCATTAAGCTGCAGGCTCAAATCTTTTGATATGTCATACGCAACCATCAGGTCAAAAATAGTATAACCTGGCGCACGAGAGCGTGTTGACGTAGTGCCGTTGTAACGCTCACCTACATACTGCGCACCTAAACCAAACGATAACTTATCCGACATATCGTACGTAGTCCAAACACTTGCGCTATTTTTAGGCGTACGCGCAAGCTCGTTACCAACTTGAGTTGCGTCGTCGCCTAATGCTTCAGTTACTTCGCTATCTTGGTAAGTGTATGAAGCAATTACAGTCCACTCTTTAGTAATTAGGCCCGTTGCTGAAAGCTCTAAACCTTGAACGCGCTGCTCACCACCGAGTATTTCGTCACTTGAGCTATCTGCAAATGGGTCATCAGTACGGGCATTGGTTTTTTCAGTACGGAAAAGTGCAGCATTAGTTTGCAGGCGGCCATCCATTAGGCTCCATTTAGTTCCTAATTCATAACTGCGGCTTTCTTCTGCGTCTAAATCAGCTGCATTTGAACGCGTAGATACCGTTAGGCTTTCCGCTGATGGATTGAATGAATTACCTGCGCCTAAATATACACTGCCGTTCTCTGTAGGTTTATAAACTACAGCTGCATTCCAGCTAAATAAGTCGTCACTTGTAGAAATTAAAGCGCTTGGGTCATTGTAATCGTTGTGATAATCCGTAGTGAAGCTATCAAAGCGAATTCCACCTGTAACTTCCCATTGCTTGTTAAGCGTCACTGTATCAAATGCATAAATAGCTTGGTTTTTAGCTTTAGCTTCAATGCTTGTACCATCACGGCCGTACACACCCGTAAATGCAATTGTTGCGTCAGGGTTGTATAAGTCGTTACGTATTCCATCTTCAATTAGGTTATCAGGCGTAGTTGCAACAAAGTTATGGCGTGTAAACGTTTCATTTGCAAGTTCAACACCCACTACTACGTCGTGAGTAAAGCCAGCAAATTCATAGTTACCAATTAAATCAACTTGAAGTGCAGCAAGTGAATTTTCAGTATCACGTGTTTTTTCATCTGCAAAGGTAATATCAGTGTCTGTTGTAACCGAGAAATAACGCGGTGCAGTTGTTACTGACTCACGCTTAACTTTACCTAAACGACCTTGCACACGTAACGTAGTATTTTGAGAAAAATCATACTCATAACGAGCTGTTGTTGAGTAAGCTTCAATATCTTCGTAATCACGGTAAATATTACCGTAAAAGTTATCAAAGTCGACAGGAGAAGGTGAGCGTGCACTATCTGCAAGTTCAGCTACTGGCGTATCACTGTAAACCCAAGGAATACCATAATCTGGTAAATTGTCTTGGCGTTGATACTCTAGGTTTAAATCAAAACGGCTGTTTGTACCAAGCCCTGTTGCAAATGCAAACGCAACAGCATTGGTTTCGTTTTCAACATGATCGCGACCTGCAACATCACCTTTATCAGTAAGAAGATTAATACGTAGTGCGCTTGTGTCGTTTACTTGAATGTTAGTATCAAAACGACCACGGTAATCGTTTTCTGTACCTAAACGTAGAGAAACGTCGTTAAAGTTGTCTAACTTCGCCTTTTTACTTTCTAAATTAACACTACCACCTGTTGCGCCACGACCAGAAACTGCAGAGCCTGGGCCTTTTGCAACTTCAACGGCTTCAATGTTGTAAATATCACGTGTGTAACCTGCAACATCGCGAATACCATCAACAAAAATATCATTTGTTGCACTAAAACCACGAATCGACATGCTATCGCCAGTAGGTGAGCCACCCTCACCTGCTGCTAAAGAAATACCTGAAACATTACGCAAAGCATCACGTAGGCTATCTACGTTTCTGTCTTTCATTACCGCTTGGTTGATTACTGTTACCGTTTTAGCTGTATCGAGTAGCGGTTGAGTGTATTTATGCGACGTTGATTTTTCTACAACATAACTAGACTCAGTTTTAGTTTCTGCTTTGGTTACCGATAGTTCTTGAACATCCTCTGCACTTGCCCAAGTTGAAAGCGTAGCTGTAACAACCGCTGCAATTGGCTTCACGTACGCATTTCCTTTATTCGATGGCTTACTCATGGTTACTCCGTAGTTTTTATTAAGCACTTAACTATTGTTAATTTAAGGTACATATTTAATTTCGGCGAAATCCTACCACTCAAACAAGGCAATGTAAACGATAACTGTTATCAATTGCATTGTTATGTGAATTCCTATATTGTATACACACTCAAAAATTAACAGTAATTACGTCCTTGTAATTGCTTGTCGTAACTTTCAGGATTGTTGTTAAGTAATGCGAAGCTTAATTAAACCAATTAGCGTAGTTATCGCGCTTTGTAGCACTATGGCAGTAAAAGCCGACACTGTTAGTGAGCTAGAACAACTCGTTAATAAATGGCTACAAATAGAAAATCAAAACACAGAATTAAATACTCATTGGCTTGAACAAAAAAGCAGTATGGAGCAAACCTTAACGCTTCTAAATGCTGAGCAGCAGCAACTTAGCGAGCTTAATCAGCGAAGAAAAAAAAGCACCAGTGAGCTTGCCCAAAAACGCGAACAGCTTGTTACTCAGCAATCAGAACTTGAAAATGATCAACAGCAATTAAATGATCAACTAGCACGTATTTCTGGGCAATTACTTTCATTACAAGTGCAATTACCCCCGCCACTTTTAAGTAGTTGGAAAAACGCCGGTGATTTAAGCGACTCACAACTCAGTACAACTGACAAATTACAAACAGCGCTAAAAATGCTGACCCTACTTAATGATTTTCAACAACGTATTTCTATTCACGAAATGGCTATTAAGCATCCTGACGGGCAAGAAGTGTGGGTTAAGCAGCTTTATTTAGGTGCAGCTCAAGCATGGTTTGTAAGCGAAGACTTAAGTTACGTAGGTATTGGTTTTCCAAGTGACTTAGGTTGGCAGTGGGAGTTTGATTCAAGCATTAATGCTGAGCAAGTTGCACTGGGGATTGCTGTACAGCAAAAAAAGCGCGCTGCTGATTGGGTAACACTCCCAATATTAAGTTATGTAAATAAAAACCAGCAAGGGGCTAAATAATGGCTACTAACAGCATAATTGCAGCATTTAGCGCCACAGTGTTACTTTTTAGTGCAAATATTTCTTTTGCAGCTAGCAGTGATGATGCTAAACAAAGTATTTTAAGTGATATTAAAACAGCGCAACGTACTCTAAATAAAACTCAAAATAGTATTTCAAAAGAGCAAGCTACCCTTGCAAAGCAAATTTTTACCAAGCAGCAATCTCTCAGTAAATTGCGCGCGCAAGCAGCCGTTAATCGCCGTCTAGCTGACGAAAATACGTTAAGCCTCGATCAGTTACAAACCCGATTAGACACTTGGCAACAGCAGCAGCAATACCAATTAAACTTACTTAGCCGTTTTGTGCGCCAAAATACCAGCAATAGTGCTAGCAGTAACGAGTCGACTAATAATCAAAACGAGTTATTAAACCGCGTTATATCGCAAATTAATAATCAAGAACAGGCACTTTACCCACACTTTAATAAGCAATCGATTGTGCTCAGTAATGGCGAATTAAGCCAAGCTAGTACTCTTCAAGTAGGGCCTGTTGCATGGTTTAGTACGCAAACACCTAAACTTATGGGCTTATTAAATTTGGATGATGAATCTAGTGCGCTAAAAGTAGCGTTAGTGCAATCAACAAGTGACGATAACCCACTCGACAATACTTTAAATCAAAACGGTGCAGGCTCAACATTACTTACTTTTGATCCTAGTTTAACGCACTTAGTAACTAGCCAAGCCCAACAAGAAAGTCCGCTTGAACACTTAGAAAAAGGCGGCTTATGGGCTATCCCTATTATTTTGTTTGCCTGCTTTGCACTAACTATTGCGCTATTAAAAGCCGCACAACTACTGCGTTTAAGTAAAATTAAAATGCACTCTCAAATGCAATTACAGCAATTTTTTAAAGCTGAAAATAGCAGTGAATTTGCAGGCATGCAGCAGCAGTTATTTAACTTAACGCTGCAAAGCGAAAAAGGCCAAATACGAGACGATCAATTATTTAATCAATTAATTCACGATAAGCATAAACTCGATAACTTTATTGGCGCTATTGCCGTTACAGCTGCAGTAGCTCCACTACTTGGCTTGTTAGGTACTGTTAGCGGCATGATCGAAACATTTAAAATGATGACCTTGTTTGGCTCAGGCGACCCAGAAGTTGTATCGGGCGGTATCGCACAAGCCCTTATAACAACTGAATTGGGTTTAGTCGTGGCCATACCTGCTCTGGTATTAAATGCACTGCTATCGCGTAAAGCAAAAGCGTATTACAGCCAGCTAGAAGGCTTTGCATTACAGCTTAGTCAACTAGAAAAAGGAGAAACCAATGTTTGAGAAAATCGTTAGTAACCCTATTTGCTGGTGTATTCTTTTACTCGCTTTATTTGTATACCAGCTGATTTTTCATGACTTACTACACCTTAAACAATACCAAGCGCAGCGCAAAGGTTATTGGCAAGAGGTTAGCTCTATTTTAACTGCAGCGCTTCCGCTACTTGGTTTATTAGGCACCATTGTTGGTTTGCTTGATACATTTAAAGTAATGGCGCTGGGCCATAACGAGCTAATGAGTGACGCCATTGGTGATGCATTACTAACAACTCAATTGGGCCTTGTGTGCGCTATTCCTGCGTGGTTAATGCAAGCGTATTTAGCGTATTCGCAGCGTAACCCTAAATTACATACGTTAAATAAGCAGTTAGGGTAACACTATGCAATCACGATTAAAGCACAAGCTAGAGCAAGAAGCGGGGCAACATATTGATATGTCGCCACTACTTGATGTGGTATTTATATTGCTAATATTTTTTATTGTTACAACCGTATTTGTACGCGAAAGCGGCGTTGAAGTTGATAAACCACAAGCCGTATCGGCCAGTCGTCTTGAGCAACAAGTCATCTTTTTAGCAATAACCGACTCTCAACAAGTATTTTTTGATGGTAGCCAAATTGGTGTTGCTGGCGTGCGTAGTAGTGTCGAGCAAATGTTAAAACAGCAACAACGCCCTGTAGTTATTCAAGCTGATAAAACAGTACCTACTGAGTTACTTGTTCAAGTAATTGACGAAGCAAAGCTGGCAGGCGCGGCGCAAGTTAACTTAGCGACCAAGCAATAATATGCACACGATTAACCCGCTTCAAAAAACAAAAAACAATCGCCATCCACTTTTTGCATTTGGCCTTAGCTTAATTGTACTTAGCGCTGCATTACTGCTTTTATGGCTTGGGCAACTTGCAGAGCATCATATGCAAGATAAAGTGATTGTACGTGAGATTGCTATGGTGGCACTGCCACCACCTCCTCCACCATCAATATCGCAACAGCAAACAAGTGAGCCAATGCAGAGCTTAGCGGTAGAAGGTGCAGGCGCGTCTATTCAAGCCGTAAAAATTAAGATCACCAGCAATTTAACTATTGTAAAACCCGATACACCCAACGTAAAAGTAAGCGCGCCACAATGGCAATCAATGAGTGTAAATTGGGATGCATTTAGCTTAAATCAACTCGATGGTCTCCCAACTTTGCTCACTCCTGTTAAGGCCGTTTTACCAAAAAGCTTAACCCGTCGAGGTGTTGATGTATTTACTGTAAAACTCGATGTATTTATTGATGAAAGTGGCAAGTTAAGTTTAATTGAGGTAGTACAAAATCCATACCCTGAACTTAAACCAGCTATCGACAAAATTATTAAACAAAGCCGCTTTAGTGCACCTAAAAAAGAAGGTGAAACCGTACGCGCTCGCTTTATTTGGCCAATCGAATTTAAACCTTAAGCCTATTAAAATGAAAAACATGAATGTAATTAAAACGCTAAAACCATTAACTCGCGCAGTTATCACTACTTTGATGTGCTCACTCCCTTTATTAGGTGTAAGTAGCGTGCATGCAAGCGCCGTGAGTACACCATTAAAAAGTGCGCCACTAAAAGTAACGTTATCGCCTAGCGATCCAACATGGCAGTTAGCTATAAATAATAAATTACTGGGTCCTACAGAAGTTCTTATTGAGCCGACCGAGCGCGGTTTTGCTCGCCAAGTACAACCACTATTACAAGCCGGTAATTACAGTGAAGTTGCGGCGTTATTTAAAGGCCGTGATATAAGCCAAGATAGCACCGCTTTAAACTTATTACGTGCACAAGTACTGCTTTCAACAAAAGACTTTAATAACGCTGAACTAGCTTACTTAGCGTGTTTAAAAGCCTCACCTGATTTAGTAAAAGCACATCAAGGTTTGAGCCTTTTATACATGCAACAAGCAAAGTATGACAAGGCGCAAACGCACCTAGTTCACAGTATTGAACTTGGCCAAGCTGATGCACAAAGTTATGCGCAACTTGCTTATATACACGTGCAGCATAGCCAACCTTGGAGCGCAGTAGCGGCGTACCGCCAAGCGCTTATGCTAGCGCCAGAAACAAGCCAATACCAACAAGGGCTATTGTATGCGTTAATTGAATCGGGTGATTTAAGTCAGGCAAATGCATTATTAAAAGAATTACTTAATAAAAGCCCTGATAAAGCTGAACTTTGGCTACAACGTGCACAAATAGCACTACAGCTTGATCACAAAAAGCAGGCGCTTGCTGCTATTGAAGTGGCCTTAAAACTCAACCCTAAAGATACCAGCAACCAGCTTTTAGCTGCCCAGTTGCATTTAAGTGAAGGCAGCACTGAACGCGCTGTTAGTTTATTAAAGCAAGGTTTAACACACGCAAATAAAAAACAGCAAATTGAGGTTATTAATACCACGATGCAAACGCTAGCTTGGCTTGTATCGGAGCAAAAATGGGATTTAGCTAAAGAGCTAATAGGCAGCGCAAAAAGATTAACTAAGCAGCTACCCCGTGATGAACAAGCTCAATTTTCTGTATACAGCGCACAACTTGCTATGCAGCAAGGTAATACTACGCGCGCTCTTAACAGCTTAAATAACGCACTTAAAATAAACCCGAATTTAGGTGATGCCCTACTTAGTTTAGCCAGTATTTATCGCAGTAAAAATCAGCTTACCCAAGCAAAACTTATGTATGTTCGTGCACAAGCCCTACCTGATTATCAACTATCGGCATGGCTTGGATTATCGCAAATAGCGATTGATTCTAAAGACTATCCGAGCGCGTTAAAGCATCTTAGAAAAGCATTACAAACAAATCCGGAGCGCCAGGATTTAATTACCAACATTCGCGCCCTTGAGAATATAGTGCGCCAAGAAGGATAAGTTTAACGCCGTGGTTAAATTTGCTTGTAGATGCAGCGCTTGCTGGCGTGACGAGCAAAGCTCGTAATTTCTATATGCAATAAAATCTTAAGTGATTTGTTCACAAAGAGGCTAAGAGGGCGCTGCGCTTTAGAGAAGTAAAAATACATAATTACTATTGTTTTATGTCTTCTCATTTACTCCTCTTTTGCTTCTCTTTGTGCAATAAGATCTTAAGTGATTTATTCACAAAGAGGTTGAGAAGGCGCTGCGCTTTTCGCGTGAGCAAGCTCGTTTACAATATATATTAAAGCGTTACCAATTTTGCATTTCGACTATGCGTGATTGCGTGCGCGCATATTCAAAGCTCAACTTTTTACCTTTATACAAATGTTCAATGTCGGTTTGCGCATTTATTACCAGCAATTTATGGCAATCGTAAAATTCATCGACTAAGGCAATGAAGCGCCGTGCTTCGTCGTCAAATGTGTGCTCATCAAGCGTTTGTTTTTCGCGTTGGTAGCTATCTTCTATACCGTGAACAATAACTTTACCCGTTGCTTTAACACCCATTTGCGGCACGTTCGATACATATAACACATCAAATTGCGTTGCTAAAAACATATAATCGTTAGCACTACGCGGGCCGGAGCATAGCGCCATAAAATCAATCATCAAGGCATTATCGGCTCTTAATAAATAATGTAAATCGCGCCCATGCACAGTAATTGTATTGCTGCATGTTACAGCCGGATACGAAGCTAAAAACTCATTTTGAAAATCGCGTTTAGGTAAATTAATAAAATAGTGACGGCTGTTTTTACCATATCTAAAGCGGTGATCGTCCTCCCCTGCTACGTTAATTATATGGCAATGGTTATTAATTAAATCGATAGTAGGTAAAAATCGCGCCCGTTGCAGGCCGTTGTAATAAAGCTGCTCTGGCTTTGCATTCGATGTGGCCACCAGCACAACACCTTGTTCAAACAACGCATTGAACAATCTGGCCATAATCATGGCATCGCCAATGTCGCTCACAAAAAACTCGTCAAAACACAGTACTCGAATATTTTTAGCCCATTGTTTTGCAATTAGAATGAGTGGATTTTTTTGACCTTGTAGCTGCGAAAGTTGGGCATGCACTTGTGCTATAAAATGATGAAAATGCAGTCGCTGCTTTTGCTCAATAGATAGGTTTTTATAAAATAAATCCATTAACATGGATTTACCACGCCCTACGGGTCCATATAAATAAATGCCTTTTATTAAGGGTGCTTTTTGCCACCATGATGTGTGAGCTTGAAGTTGCTCGCTTAGCGTATTTAAAGCTTCCACCGCATTTTGCTGCGCAGCATCAAAACACAGTTCACCTGTGTCTATTTTTGCTTGGTAAAGGCTTAAAATTTGTGTGCTGTGCACTGTCATGGTATTTCACTATCGGCTATAATCGCGCCCATTGTAGCCGACTAAAAATGTGAACCAAAATGAAATTCCCTTGCCGCTTAGATAAATTTATTAGCCACTTAGCTGAAATACCGCGCACGCAAGCCCGCGCGAGTATAAAGCGAAAAGAAGTAAGCGTTAATGGCGAAGTAATCACATCACATAATTTTCAGCTAACCCAGCAAGATGAAGTACTGCACCAAGGTACGCCTTTGGTATTTTTAGGTAAACGCTATTACATGCTAAATAAACCTGTTGGCTATGTATGTGCTAACAGTGACGAGCTACATAAAACCGTTTTTGACTTACTTGATGAGCCAAATATGAGCGACTTTCATGTGGCAGGTCGCCTTGATATAGATACTACAGGGTTAGTTATTATTACTAATGATGGCGATTGGTCACATAAAATTACGTCGCCTAAAAGCAATAAATTTAAAACCTACCTAGTAGAAACTCAAGAGCCTATTACCGATGAAGCACTTGAGCAATTACGAACAGGTGTCATGCTGCATAACGAAAAAGATTTAACCCGCCCCGCTATAGCTGAAAGACTTGCTAATTACGGCCTGCGTTTATCAATAAGCGAAGGAAAGTATCATCAAGTTAAGCGTATGCTTTACGCAGTAGACAACAAAGTAGTTGAGCTACATCGCGAGCAGATTGCGGGAATTCCCCTAGATGAAAACTTGGCTAGTGGTGAATATCGACTATTAACAACTCAAGAAATCAAACTATAAAAGCGCTTTAAAGGAGCCTAAGTTTGGATATACTAGGGCGTGTTGAACTTTGTGGATTGAAATTTGTTCAATCTAGGGGCGATTTAATCGCGGCGCGAGGTTTGTAACCTAGTGGGCTAAGTAAAAATCGAGCAACAAAGAGTTAATCGCCCCTAGAAAGAACCCAAAGGGCAGAGCATGTTTGGCATTTATGCTGCGTTATCGCCTAATTATGGGGAATAACCACACTACATAGGCTCTGCCTTGCCTAAAAACCAAACATACTACTGCAAATTCAACCACCAACGTTCAACACGCCCTAACTAAAACAATATAGCCAAATTTTTACTTGAGCCTGTTGGCTTGCTCTACTAAAATAGCGCCCTTCAAAATCACTAAGGTCGGCCGTGTTAGTTAACTACAATCCCCCTATGAGTCCGTATTTAACAATACTTTTTCAGGATGACGACTTACTTATCGTTAATAAGCCAAGTGAGTTATTAACTGTTCCAGGTAAAGATCCTAAACATGCCGACAGCTTAATTAATCGTGTTAATCGTGTTTTTCCAACAGCGAGAATAGTACACCGCTTAGATATGGCGACTTCTGGCATACTGTGCCTTGCCATGAATAAAGCCGCGCACAGACATTTAAGTATGCAGTTTCAAGAGCGCGAAACAGCTAAACGTTACATAGCACGTGTATACGGACAACTTGAAGCTGAAACAGGATCAGTAGATTTACCCCTTATTTGTGATTGGCCTAATCGCCCTAAGCAAATGGTTGATCACGACAGAGGTAAACCTTCGCTTACGCATTTTAAAATACTTGAGCGTGAAGAAAATGCAACCCGTGTAGAGCTAACCCCCATCACTGGTCGCTCGCATCAACTACGTGTGCATATGTTAAGCCTTGGTCATCCTATTTTAGGTGATAGACTTTACGCTCATAAAGAGGCACTTGCTGCCGCTCCTCGCTTACAATTACATGCACAAATGCTGCAGTTGAAGCACCCAACCACTGAGCAAGTACTTACTTTTGAAGCCGAGCCTGAATTTTAACTGGCTCAAATACTTCGTAAATTATTAAACTTTTAGATAACTTTGCCGATACCTAACTAATTGTCATTAGTTAGGTGCGTTATGCTATTTTCACGGTTTTTAAAAGGCGCTTTTTATATACAGCTCAGCTGTGCGCTACTTTTAGCTAACCCTATCAGCGCGGCGGAACATATTGCCCCACCTAGCCTATCAAGTATTGAAAATAGCGACATTGAGCGACTTCTTCCAAGCGATGAAATAAAACCAATATTAGCGGGTGAAACAGAATTTTTAAGTCTTTATAGCGAATATATGAGCGCTGATTTTAGAGGAGTCGTATTACTTATACCCGATTGGCACTCTTCACCTACCAATAACTCAGGCATGAGTTACTTGCGTAAAGAGCTTAATAATTTAGGTTACAGCACCTACGCAATGACAGTGCCCGACATTGATTGGCAAACTAGTAAAATGGCAGAAACAACGCCCAGCGAAACCGAGGCTGCGCCGAGTAACGCCGAGGAACCTGCATCACCCGACACAACAGCAAACGCCCAATCGCAGCCTGCAAAAGTAAAAGAAGAACCTCATTACGTTAATGTAATTGAAAAAGTAACTGACGACATACTTGATAACTATAAAATAAATCTCATCTCTCGTTTTAATGCGCTGTATCAAACCGCTATGGAAGATTCGAGTAATATAGTGGTTATAGCACAAGGCACGAGTGCGGGTGTGTTGTTGGAGTACTATGCAGATTTTCCAGATGAGAGACTGGATGCGTTTATAAGTTTAAGCAGTTATCTACCTAATACCAAGCGTAACGAAAGCTTGAGCCAAACGGCATCACTTGTTGCACCCGCTTTGCTTGATATTTACTACGCAAATGACAGCACAGACATTTTAATGAGCCTTAAAAATCGTCAGCGCTGGGTTGAGCGAAATGCAAAGTTTGATTACCGCCAACGCCAGTTGTTTGGCCTGCGCGATCAACCCGATCAACACGCACGCCTAACAAAAGAAATAGACGGTTTTTTACGCCGACTTTTTTAAATACTCATAAGCAGCTTGAATATCTTGGCTCTTTTTAACAGCCAGTTCCATCATGTGTTTTGGTAGGCCTTGCGACACTAACTTATCAGGGTGGTGTTGCGACATAAGTTTACGATACGCTACTTTTATATCACGCTGCGTTGCATCGCTATTTAAACCTAATAACGCCAATGCTTGCGCACGGTTCATGTTATTATTTGGCGGTACATGGTGCCCAGAACCTTCACGGTAACTACTACTTTGACCTTGATTTTGTTGCTGCTGATTAAACTGCTGTTGTTGCTTTCTAAAGTTAAACTCTGCTTGGTAGCGCTTTAATACAAATGCAAAACGTGTTTTAGAAATACCTAACTGTTTACTTACTTCTGCTAGTAATTGCTTTTCTTGTTCAGCTAATACCCCGTCAGAAAATGCCATTTGAATTTGTATTTCTAAAAACAACTGTATTAGATCGTTTCGTTTAGCAAAGCGTTCTTTAAAATCGTGTACTGTTTCTTTAAGTGAAAAGTCGCTCTCTTTACCTGACTGAAATGCATGTTGTGCTTCGCGGCGTTCTTCGCCCTTTAAGCCCATTTCATCCATAAACAAGTTAGCCGCTTTTATATGTACTTCGCTAACTCGACCATTCGACTTCGCAATGTGCCCCATGACAGCAAAGCAACTTGAAAAGAATAAAGCTTGGCGCTCGTGAACATCGTCACCACTAAATAAGCTAGAAAAACCGCCTGCTTTATCAAAGTTATTTTTTAAGCTTTTATCAAATAAATGACCTAGGTATAAACCTAAAATAGCACCAAATATTTTGCCAAACATAAAGCCAAAACAAAAACCGAGAATTTTTCCCCACATCTATAATACTGCCTTCTTAAAAATTGAGTTGTTACGCCTCAAGGCGCGTGTTTAATTGGTTTAAACGCTCTGGTGTACCAATGTCATCCCATTGCCCTATATAGAGCTCAGTAGAGACTAAATGTTCATTTAGCTTTTCACGTAAAATAGGCCCTAAAGGGCGAATACCTTGCGTTAATCCTTTAAAAAAATCAGCCTGATAGCGGCCAATCCCCGAAAATGTATATTTTTGACTATCAGGCGACAAATGGCTCAACGCAAAGTCGCCATTAGGATTATGTGGCGGATTTTCTATAAGCACTATGTGCGCCTCTCCGGGCTGTAAATGGAGTTGCATTAGCGCACTTACATCATAGTCGGTGTATACATCACCATTGACTACAATGAACGAGTCACCCAACAGCGGTAACGCTTCAATTATACCGCCAGCCGTTTCAAGGCCACCTTCAACTTCTTGGCTGTAAAGTATATTTACACCAAATTGGCTGCCATCTTTAAAGTAGTCTTTTATTTTATCACCTTGCCACGCAAGGTTTATTACAATATCGGTAATGCCGGCAGCTTTCAGGTTATTTATATGGTGTTCAATAAGTGGTTTTTCTGCCACTTTTAACATTGGCTTTGGCATATTTTGCGTTAGCGGCATCATACGTTGCCCGCGCCCTGCCGCTAAAATCATCGCTTTCATGAGCGCTCCTTTGCTAACTTTTCAGTCACTTTGGGCACAATGGTATTTTTTGTCCACTCACTCAATGCTTTAAGCTCTGGATAATTTGCCGCTACTTCAATAATGTAATCAAGCGTCGGTAAAATATTATCTAAATAACCTGTTTTACCGTCGCGCAAATATAATCGACAAAATATACCCGCAGCTTTTAAGTGGCGCTGTAATCCGGTTAAATCAAACCAATATTTAAACTCCTCAAATGAAGTGTTAACCAGTAAATTTTGAGTCGTAAATTCTTGATAAGCAAAATCAAGCAAGCTTGTTAACTCTTGTTGAGGCAGTTTAAAGTAGCAATCGCGCAGTAGCGATACCAAGTCGTAGCAAAGCGGCCCGCGTACAGCATCTTGATAATCTATAATGGCCCACTGGCCGTTACTGTTCATAATATTACGGCTATGGTAATCGCGATGAACGGTAACAGTGGGTTGCTCAAGCATGGCCTTTATTAATAGATCTGAACTTGTTTGCCACATTATTTTTTGTTCGGCACTGAGTGACTCATTAATAAAGTCGCTTACTAACCACTGGCTAAATATATCAAGCTCTAGCTTTATAAAGTCTGCGTTATACGCTTGCATAGCAGAAGCTGTGGGCGTTTTTGCCCACTGAGCACTTAAACTAATTAATGCTTGGTAATGCTCGGTGCGGTTTGCATCATCAAGCATGTCAGCTAGGTGCGTACTGCCTAAATCACTGAGGATAAAAAAGCCCTGTTTCTCATCACTTGCAATAATAGTGGGAAGTAAAAAACCTTGCTCAACAAACACCTGGTTTAGCAAAATGTAAGGTTCGTTATTCACTTTTTTTGGATCTGAGTCCATCACTATTAAATGTTTATTATTGTGATTTAAACGATAATAACGGCGAAAGCTAGCATCCCCCGTGATCGCGTTTAAAGTATGCGACTTGGCATTAAGGTGTGTGTTTATAAATTGTTGTAAATTCTCAAAGCGTGTCATTTTATTAGATATCTATTTTTATAGGTCAATTACTGTAATTGCCATTATTTTCCTTTATTATGTGTATATTATATTAAACACAAAGTATTAAGGTCGATAAATGAGCAAAACCTGGGGCATATTGATGCTAAGCGTAGTTAGCGCACCATCGCTTGCCGAAACTGAACTGGCACACAACCTTTGTGGCATTTCAATGCAAACCAGAGCTTGGCAACCACTTGAAGGCCTTAACCTTGGTGAAGTTGATATCCAAGCTGATGATGTTGAGCTACTTGGCACTCAAAGCGCTGAATTTACCGGCAATGTTGATATTAACACCCTTAAGATGAGTTTGTCCGCACAAACTGCGTTGATAGACAAACAGCGTGGTTTATTAAATGCAACGGGGCCAATTACTTATCAAGACTACGTAAGTAAAGTAAACAGCACCGGATTAAATGCCGATTTAAATAATTCAGAAGTCAGTTTGTTAGGCGCCGACTACAGCCTAACCGAACAACAAGGTAAAGGCGGCGCTGAAAAGCTCACTGTTAATCAGTCTGGCCTATTACTCATGAATGCAAGCTTTACTACTTGCCCAAGTGACACCCCAGCATGGGAAATTGAAGCTGACGAAATAAACCTTTCACGCGAAGAAGGCTGGGGCGAAACATATAACGCCGTATTGCGTATTTTAGATACACCGGTTTTATATTTACCTTATTTTACATTCCCGCTAGATGAACGCCGTAAATCGGGCTTACTTACCCCGACTATTTCAAGTTCTGACAAATACGGCCTTGAAACAATTACGCCGTATTATTTAAATATTGCACCTAACTTTGATGCCACCATCACCCCTCGTTATATGTCTAACAAAGGGCTGCAATTACAAACAGAGTTTAGATACCTAACAGAGCAACACGAAGGCTTAGTAGGGATTGAATACTTAGATAGTGATGATTCTGAGCCTGATTTGAATGAACGCTACATGTTTCATTGGCAACAGCAAAGCTACCTAGGTGAAAACTGGCGCGCAAACGTTGATGTAACCAATGTGAGCGATGATAACTACATCACCGACTTAACTTCAAACTACGCAAGTAAAACCGATACTCAATTGTATCGTACTGGTTCACTTACCCATTTGGGTGATACATGGCGCACCGATATTAAAGTGCAAAACTTTGAAGTACTCGGCGATCACTTAGAATCATACACTGCAATACCACAAGTTAATTTTACGCAAACAGCGCCTTGGCGTTTTGATAATTTTGACTTTAGTGTGTCGGGCGAGATTAGCCATTTTACTAATGATTCATCAGAAGTGGCCATAGACAGCGCAACTCGTGTACACGTAGAGCCAAAAGCACGCTACAACTATGCTACGCATGCGTGGTCATTTTTGTCTGAAGTAAGCTTATTACAAACAAATTATAAGCAAAGCGGAAACTTAACCGGCACGCAATATAGCGATACCGTATCGCGTACTATTCCTAAAGTACGTTTGTATTCTCAGCTTAATTTTGAGCGTGACGCATCTTACTTTTTTGAAGATGGTATACAAACACTAGAGCCACAAATTCAGTATTTATATACACCTAATAAAGATCAGTCAGACATTGGCTTGTTTGATACAACCAAACTGCAAGATGATTATTATGGTTTATTTAGAGACGTGCGCTTTTCGGGTGTTGACCGTATAGCAGCTGCTAATCAGTTTACTTTAGGTGCTACAACGCGCTTATTTGATAAAAAACAAGAAGAAGTGTTTAACTTTAGTGCGGGCCAAATATTTTATTTAAGTGACGATGCTAAGCCAACAGAGCAAGGCTTAAACTCAGACACTAATTATAATGCACTATTTGCAGCTCAAACCATGTTACATTGGCACCGCCGTTGGTACCTCGCTGGAGGTATTCAATATGATACAGATGGCAAGCAAATGGTACAGTCAAATGTAACGCTTGATTATAAAGGTGATAATAATCAGCTAGTACAATTGAACCATCGCTATGCAAATGATGTCTCAGGAAATACAATCGAGCAAGCAGGTGTATTTACAAGTATTCCTATTAGCGACGAATGGCAATTTATTGCGAGCTATCATCGAGATCTTGAAAACAACAGAAGTATCGAAGTATTGAGCGGATTACAGTATGAATCATGCTGTTGGGCTATCCAAATTACTGGCCATCGCCAAATTGAAACTGATTTAAATCAGTCAATAGGACAAGAACAAGCAACTTTTGATTCAGGTATTAGTTTGAATTTTGTATTAAAAGGACTTGGCAGTAAAAGCCGTTATGATGCACAAAAATTATTACAACAAGGTATTTTTGGCTATCGTAGACCGTATTTTCTTAGTAACTAGAGTACTATCAGCAAGAGTAGTAAAAAGAATATGAATTTAAAAAAATTATTAACATCAGCAGTTTTAAGTGCCAGCCTTTGTCAAAGTGTAATGGCTGCACCAGTAGAAATAGATAAAGTTATTGGCGTTGTAAACCAAGGCGTAATTTTAAAAAGCGAAGTAGACACCATAATTGATCGTGTTAAAAAGCAAGCACAAGAACAAGGCCAGCAATTACCAAAAGATGAAACACTTCGTGTACAAGCTGTAGAGCGTTTAGTTAATCAAGCGCTTATGATGCAAATGGCTGAGCGTATGGGATTACAAATCTCAGACAGCCAACTCGATCAAACTCTCGCTAACATGGCAAAAGAGCAAGGCGGAACAATCGCCGACTTACGCCGCACTATTGAAGGTTCGGGCGAAAGCTTTCAAGCTTACCGTGAAGAAATTCGTAAAGAAATCACAACGCAGCAAGTAACACGTGCAAGCGTTGATCGTCGTATTTATATTAGCGAACAAGAAGTTGATAACCTTTTAAAAATTATGGAAACCCAAGGTCAAAGTGCTGAAGAGTACGACATTGGTCATATTTTAATAGATATCCCTAACGATGCGACAGCTGACGAAATTGCTGATGCAAAAACACGTGCAGATAAGGTTATTGAGCTATTAAACGATGGCCAAGAGTTTAAGCGTATTGCTATTTCATCATCAAGCGGCTCTAAAGCACTTGAAGGTGGACAACTTGGTTACATGGGCATTAACGAAATGCCATCGCTTTTTGCTGAAGCAGTAAAAGGCCAAAAGAAAGGCGCTATTGTTGGCCCACTTCGCTCTGGTGCTGGTTTTCATATCATTAAAGTACAAGACGTTCGTGGTCTACAAGTTGTAGAAACAACTGAAGTACGTTCACGCCATATACTTATTAAACCTTCAATTATTTTAAGTGAAGAAAAAGCACGCTCAATGCTTGCAGGCTTTGCAAAAGACTTACGTGCAGGAACAGCCGACTTTGGTGAACTTGCTAAAGAGTACTCAGAAGATCCAGGCTCTGCACTTAAAGGTGGCGAGTACGATTGGACAGATCCAACTACCTACGTACCTGCGTTTAAAGATACATTACTTTCTCTTAAAGAAAATGAAATAAGCGAACCGTTTAGAACACAGTTTGGTTGGCATATTGTGCAGTTACTTGGCAAACGTGTAGCTGATAAAACTGAACTAGCTAAACGTAACCGTGCTCATGGCATGTTGTTTAACCGTAAATTTAAGGAAGAAAGTTTTAACTGGCAGCAAGAAATGCGCGAGCAAGCTCACGTTGAAATTTTCCCTATAGACCAATAAATATGACTCTAAGAATTGCTATTACACCGGGTGAACCAGCCGGTATTGGCCCAGATCTGCTACTCACGCTTGCTCAGCAAGCGTGGGACGCTCAACTTATAGCGATTGCTGATGGCAAACTATTAAAAGAGCGTGCAAAGCATTTAGGCTTAACAATAAATTTAATTGAATTTGATGATAATGCCCCCGCCATAGCAGCACCTGCGGGCAGTTTGTATATTCATCAGGTTGATTTAGGTGCGGATGTAGAGCTTGGCGTACTAAACGACGGTAACGGCCAATACGTGTTAGATACCTTGCGTATAGCAAGCGAAAAAAACATGGATGGCACGTTCGATGCGGTTGTTACGGGCCCTGTTCACAAAGGCATTATTAACAAAGCGGGCATTTCATTTAGCGGACACACTGAGTATTTTGCGCAGCAATCAAATACTGCAGATGTAGTTATGATGCTTGCAACTGAAGGTTTACGCGTTGCACTTGTAACCACGCATATTCCACTTGCGTATGTGTCGCGTGCCATTACTCCTGAGCGCTTAACTAAAGTAGCGGGTATTTTAAATCACGACTTACAAACTAAGTTTGGGATAGAAAAACCACGTATTTTAGTGTGTGGCTTAAACCCACATGCAGGTGAAGATGGCCATTTAGGCCGTGAAGAAATAGAAACAATCACCCCAACGCTTGAAATACTTAGAAGCGAAGGGATGAATTTAATTGGCCCACTACCGGCCGATACCTTATTTCAACATAAATACCTATCTGAAGCAGATGCAGTACTTGCTATGTATCACGATCAGGGATTACCTGTGCTAAAATACAAAGGATTTGGTAAATCGGTAAATATTACCCTTGGCTTACCATTTATCCGCACCTCAGTTGACCACGGTACTGCTCTCGATTTAGCAGGGACTGGTACAGCTGACGTTGGCAGTTTTGAATTAGCGATCCGCGAAGCAATTAAGCTCGCCCAAGAAAAAGCACAAAATCAATGACCGATAAAGTACATTTAGGACACCGCGCTCGTAAGCGTTTTGGGCAAAACTTTTTATTTGATGAATCTATCATCGATAAAATAGTCTCTGCGATTGATCCTAAACCAGAAGACAACTTAGTAGAAATTGGCCCAGGCCTTGGCGCAATTACTGAGCCAGTAGCCGACTTAAGCGGCCATTTAACGGTTGTTGAATTAGATAAAGACTTAGCACAACGATTAATTGAACACCCATTTTTGGGTCCTAAATTAACCGTTAACCAAGGCGATGCAATGACGTTTGACTTTGCAAGCTTGGTTCGCGATGACAAAAAATTAAAAGTGTTTGGTAACTTACCTTACAATATTTCGACACCGTTATTGTTTCACCTTTTTGAATTTTCAGATCATATTGAGCACATGCACTTTATGCTTCAAAAAGAAGTAGTAAAACGCATGGTAGCAGGCCCAGGTAGTAAAACATTTGGTCGCTTAAGCGTAATGACTCAATACTACTGTAATGCAATGCCGGTTGTTGAAGTACCACCTGAGTGCTTTAAACCAGCGCCAAAAGTTGACTCTGCTGTTATTCGTTTAATACCTAAAAAGCCAGAGCAACGTACAGCAAAAAGCGTTAAAATTTTAAACACCGTGTGTTTAGAAGCATTTAACCAGCGCCGTAAAACGCTACGTAATAGTTTAGGTAACTTACTTACCGCAGAAGAACTAACTAGCATTGGCATTGATATAACGCTGCGTGCTGAGCGCTTATCTTTACAACAATTTATTGATATAGCTAACTGGATTTATGACAACAAGCAGTAACATTGGATCGCCTGTAAAGGTATCTGTCGAAACATTTTACGTAGAAGGCCAATCTCAACCTGAGCTTGAAAAATACGTATTTGCTTACTCGGTAACAATTAAAAACCATAGTTTATGCAGTGCAAAATTACTGAGCCGCTATTGGTTAATTACCGACGCAAATGGCAAACAAGTAGAAGTTGAAGGCGAAGGCGTTGTTGGCGAAATGCCAGATATTGGCCCAGGCGAAAGCTATAAATACACCAGCGGTGCAATTTTAGATACACCTGTAGGCACTATGCAAGGCCATTACACGTTACGCAACGAGTTTGGCTCTGAGTTTCAGGCGCCTATTAATGTGTTTCGTTTGGCTTGCCCTAACATTTTGCATTAAGCACTTAGATGGCAGATTATGCGATAGGTGATTTACAAGGGTGTTTTAGTGAATTTAACACCCTTTTACAACGGGTTGATTTTAACCCAAGTAAAGATCACCTATATTTAGTTGGCGACATAGTTGCTCGCGGGCCAGACTCCCTAGCCTGCTTAGACTATATTTACCAACATCAAAATAGCATGACCATTACTTTAGGCAATCACGACCTTCACATGGTTGCCTGCTACTTTCTTAACAAACCCACTAATCCAAAAGATAAATTAAACTCAATATTTGAAAGCCCTAAATTGGCTAACTACATCGCTTTTTTACAAACCCAGCCTTTGGCTTTAGAGCTTAAAAAACATAACTGCTTTATATCTCACGCGGGGTTAAATCCCGATTGGTCTGTTGAAGATGCGCTAAAACAAGCTCAATTTGCACAAAGCTGTTATCAATCAAGTAACGCAAAAGCGTTTTTTGAACACATGTACCAGGCTCACCCCGCTAGGTGGTCTAACACCCTTGATGACTTTGCAAAGTTTAGATACATAGTTAATTACTTTACCCGCATGCGTTTTTTAACAAGTGATAACAAACTCGAGCTTAATGCAAAGGGTGCAATAACCGACAGCGAAACTCTCACTCCTTGGTTTAACCACCCCAATATAGCTAAATCTAAACACGATATTATTTTTGGCCACTGGGCCGCTCTTGAAGGTAGAACAGGTAATTCACGGGTTCACGCCCTAGATACAGGCTGCGTATGGGGTAACACCATGAGCCTAATGGAGCTGAGTACTAAAAAAGTAATTGTAGAAAATTCCCACCTTTCGTCTAAATAAACTGAAAAAAAACAATACATCTGTTAGATTTATCAATTAATAGTTAAAATTAATTAAAGTAATTGATTTTAATTACTTAACTTATTGGTACAAACGCCGATAAGTCTTAATTGAAGTACTTTTTGAGTGGAAATCTTATGAACCTGACAGTAAGCCAGCGTATTTGGGGTGGTTTTATATTTATCACACTATTATTACTAATAATTGGTGGTAATTCCTTAATAAAAATTGCAAATATTGACCGTTCCACTCAAAAAGTGAACCAACTATCACTCCCAGCATTAAATAAAAGCTCTGAGCTACAAGCCGAATTTATTTTAATGAGTAAAGCCGCACAAGCGAGCTTTTACACAACATCAGCCAATGAGCTTGCGCCAATAAAAGCACAAGTTCTTGAGCAAAAACAGCAATTCAACACGCTGCACCGTGAGCTTCAAGACGTAGTAAAAAACGATGCTGCACTTAATCAAAGCAGCCAAAACGTAGAAAAAACTTATTTAAGCTTTTTAAGCACCGTTGAAAATTTATTAGCAGATAAAGGCAAGCAACTAGCATTAAATAAAACATTAAAAGCACAATTAGAAAACATAGAACTAAGTGCAGAAGATGCTAACTCTGTTGTACTCGACATTATCGACATTGACGGATTTGAACAAAACCACCCTCGCGCTTATCAAGCTGCAAATAATTTAGAAAACAACTTTATGTCGGTAGTTAGTAACAGCACCGACATGCTAACTGTTAAAACGCTTAACACTCTCGATATTGTTAAAAACGAGCAAACGTATTACCTTGAAGAAGTAGTACGCACCGTTGATTTAATTAAGCCAGCAATAGAGCAAACGCATAGCGACTTATATTCAAGCCTAAAAGAATATGTTGATATTTTAGAAACTAACATAAAGGGCAGTAACAGCTTAGCAGCAAACAAAAAACGTTTAATTGATTCGATTACGCTTACGCAATCAGAGCTTGCACAGTCAGAGCAAGCCACCAAAATGGCACTTAACCAAATTGACGAGCTAGTTAATCAAGCGAGTGACGTTGCGTTTAAATTACAACAAGGTGTGCGCAGCGATGTAGACTCAGCTAATTTATGGACCTGGGTTGGTATGGTTATAGCCACTCTTTTAGCAATTGTGATTGCCATTATTACTGTTAGCCGCATTACTAAACCACTTGCCGAAGTTAATCGCATTTTGGATATTGTTGCCAGTGGCGACATGACACAACGTTTAGACGACAGCGCTCAAGACGAGTTTGGCGAACTATCTAAAAGTTGTAATACACTAATTGACAGCCTACGCAGCCTAATTAAAGGTATTATTTCGCGCTCTACTCAGCTTGCAGCAGCATCAGAGCAAACATCGGCCATTACCTCAGAATCAAGCCAAGCAATTCGTAACCAACAAGCACAAGTTGAACAAGCAGCTACTGCAACAACCGAAATGAGCAGTACATCGCAAACAGTTAGTAACAGCGCTCAACAAGCGCTTAGCGAAATTAAAAATGCTGATAAAGAAGCTGAACGCGTTAAAGGTATTTCGAATAACAATAAAGCAACGATTGAACAGCTAGCACGTGAAGTAGACGACGCCTCACAAGTCATTAATAAACTGCATCAAGATAGCGCATCAATAGGCAGCATTTTAGATGTAATACGCGGAATAGCGGATCAAACTAACCTACTTGCACTAAATGCCGCAATTGAAGCTGCACGTGCAGGCGAATATGGCCGAGGCTTTGCTGTTGTAGCTGACGAAGTACGCTCTCTAGCAAGTAAAACTCAAGAGTCAACCCAAGAGATACAATCAATGATTGAATCGCTACAAACAGGCGCTGAAGCTGCCGTAACGGCAATGAGCAAAGGTAAGCAACGCGCTGTATCGTGTGTTGAGCAAACCGACCTAGCAAGTAGCGCACTTGATTCGATTACATTTGCAGTTTCGCAAGCCCACGACGTAAGTGAAGAAATTTCGACTGCAGCACTTGAGCAACAACAAGTAGCACAAGAAATTAGCGAACGCCTTGAGTCGATTGTAGCCATTGCAGAGCAAACAGCCGAAGGCGCAAATCAAACTAATATCTCAAGTTCAGAAGTAGCAAAACTTGCTGAAGAGCTTCGCTTGTCGGTAGACGAATTTAAAGTTTAAGTTTATTAAAACAATTAAAAAACCCCGATGGTACACAGTACCATCGGTTTTTTTGTTTATTAGGGCTTTAAAGTGAGGTATAAAACCTTACCGGTAAGCGCCGCTCTTACTCACGTAAAAACGCAATTTTAAACATTTATATTACCTACTTTTGCCTTCACTAAAGTGCAGCGCCCTCTTAACCTCTTTGTAAATAAATAACTTATAAATCTATTTTTTGTAGGTATAACTTATTAAATGCGTTCGCCACCTGCTTTATAGCAAAACACTACATGCAAAAACGCGCTCGAATTTAACGGATAGCCTATCACCTGCGAATGATAGCCTACTCCTATATATCCCCACTAATATATCGCTTTTTTCTTCCTTACTTAGGCGTTTATTGCTAACCTCGCGTTAACGTTTTTACTTAAACAAATTTTTGCTAACGGAATAATTATGCTCAAAAAAATATCACTGTTTATCGGGATGGCAATCAGTGCAAATGCTGTTGCTAAAGGTGGCGTATCACCCTACTTACCTTTAAATCAAGCCCCAGAACTTGAGCACCAAGTACAACGACTTTTAGCCGTGAGTAAAAACACACATATTATGAGTAAGCCCTATAAAGCTCACGATATTTATAGAGTACTGCAAACAGTAAGGCATACTTACCCAGAACTATATCAAACACTTTCGTACCAACTTAGCCCTTATATTCAAAGCGACGCGGGGGCATTTGCAAAAGTAACACTTGCTGCTGGCACAAAAGATAAAACACTGCCTAACCAACGCGGCCAAACCACTAAAACTAATTTAATTGTTGAAGGTGGCGCTTATGCTAACTTTGGCCGTTATTTTGGTGTAAGTGTTGCAGGCATAGCCAACGAAGACGAAATATTACCTACACAAAGCTTTTTTTACCTTGGCAATAAGTACGCGCAGCTAGATGTAGGTTACCGAGAGCATTGGTACTCACCATTTAACGACAGTGCCATGTTACTAAGCACACAAGCTAAAACAACCCCTTCTATAACGCTTAGCAATGTAGAGCCAATAACCAGCTTTAATATTCGTTACGATATATTTATTAGTAAAATGACAGAGCAACGTGGGATATTAAGAGAGGGAAGGCAAGATGGTGTAGCTAGGGTTTATGAACCAGGAAAACCATATTTGTTTGGCTTTCACACTAGCTTGGCAGCAACCGATAATTTAACAATAGGCTTAAGCCGCTTAATGCAGTTTGGTGGAGGCCCGCGAAGCGTTACAATTAAAGATTTTACAGAAGGATTTTTTAGTCCTGGTAGTAAAGATAATATCAATAGCGATGACGCTGAAGAGTTAGGTGAAGATTATGAGCTTGGGGATCAACTTGGCTCTATTACATTTGCCTACAGCAATAGTATTTATGCACTCCCTTATGAACTTTACGGTGAAGTAGCACTTGAAGATACATTGGGTGGTGGTAGAAATAACGCTTATAGCTTTGGTATTTACTTACCTTTTATAGCTAATAACCACAGCCTACGTTTTGAGCACAGTAATTGGCAAGTTGGCTGGTATAGTAACCACTTGTATTTAGACGGCAACCGTAACTCAGGGAATGTAATTGGCCACTGGGCCGGTGATGAACACGACTACACAGACTACACCCCTGCTAAATCGATGAGCGTAAACTGGCATTGGCAATTAAGTAAAATAGAAAGTTTAAATACCACCATCCGCATGCTTGAAAATAAAAACGAAGGGTATAAAACAAGTTATGAACTGCAAACAGCGTACACACGCAAGTTAAGTAAACCAATAATGGGTGCTAAAAGTTGGGGAGCTGAGCTATATCAAGGAAAGGATGTATACGGGGAAACATTTGCTAGGTTAGGTGTATTTGCTAATTTTTAATTGTGTGATTCATAGAGATCGTTTCAATATACTATGACGCTATGAACAAAGAAATTAAACAACGTTTAAAGTGGATTGAGCTTTACGAAAAACTAATAATGCGGGCCTAGTTTGTCGTCGGTGTGGAATTTCTAGGCCCACTCTTCGAAAGTGGTATAAGCGATACAAAGAGAAGGGACTAGACGGCCTACAGGACGTTTCTAGACGCCCGCACAGCTCCCCAAACACTAAAATTAATAATCGAATTGAAGAGTGGATTCTTAAACTCAGAAAAAATAGAAAACTGGGTGCCAGAAGAATTCAAAATGAGCTTCTTCGCGAGCATAATTTTCAGCTATCGCTTGCTTCAATTCACAAAGTGCTGACCAAACATGAGGTAAAACCAATAGTTTTTCAGCGGAAGAAAAAAGACTTCATTCGATACCAAAGACCTATTCCTGGTGACCGAGTTCAGATGGATACATGTAAAATTGCACCAGGGATTTATCAATATACTGCTGTTGATGATTGCTCTAGATATCGCGTGTTGGACGTTTTTAAGCGTAGAACGGCAGCCAATACTCTTACCTTCATCGATAAGGTAATAGAAGAAATGCCATTCCCGATACAGCGAGTTCAAACTGATCGCGGAACGGAGTTTTTTGCTGAAAAAGTACAGCTCAAATTGATGGAGCATGGCATTAAATTTCGCCCCAATAAGCCAGGCTCTCCTCACTTAAATGGCAAAGTTGAAAGGTCACAAAGAACTGATAAGGAAGAGTTTTATTCGACCGTTAATTTGGATTTGGACGAACTCAAAAATGAAACGTTACCTGAGTGGCAGCATTACTACAATTGGCAACGCGCTCACGGCTCATTCAAAGGTAAAACTCCAATGGATGTTGTATGTGAACGGCTTGAAAAAACACCGCTTTGGGAAGACGTTCACGCTAACTACGAAACTGAAAATGAACGCATTCAGTTATCGAATTATCAGCGTGATCTTCAACTACGAAAAGTGAAATGATGTCTATGAATCACACATTTTAATACCCTTGTTGGCGCGAATTTACTTCGCGCTCATGTAATCTAACATTACAAAAGCGAGGTATAAAACCTCACCTACAACATATGCACACCCTGTAGGTGCGAATTTACTTCGCGCTCAGCTAACTTAACTTTATTAAAAGCCAATAAAAAAACACTGTCTTAAATTTAAAACAGTGTTTTTAAATGACTTACAAGTTGTAACTTTTATTTATAAAAGTCTTTATACCACTTAATAAGCTCACTTACGCCTTGCTGAACACCTACTTGCGCTTTATAACCTGTTGCATTAAATAAATCTGTAGTATAAGCATAAGTTTTATAAACATCGCCAGCTTGCATTTCACGGAAGTTCTTTTTAGCTTCAGTACCTAGTTCAGCTTCAATGGCTTCAATAAACTTCATTAGGTTTATTGGGCTACCGTGGCCAATATTATAAACCGCATACGGAGCGGAGCTAGAAGCAGGCGAACCAGTTTCAACTCTCCAATCTGGGTTTGCAACAGGTATAACATCGGAAGCACGAACAACACCTTCTACTATGTCATCAATGTAAGTAAAGTCACGCCACATATCGCCGTTGTTATTTATATCAATAGTGTCGCCGGCAAGTATTTTTTTAGTAAAAATATACGGTGCCATATCTGGGCGACCCCATGGGCCATAAACAGTAAAAAAGCGTAAGCCTGTTGTAGGTAAGCTATATAAATGAGAATAACTATGCGCCATTAGCTCATTCGCTTTTTTAGTTGCAGCATAAAACGACACTGGGTGATCGACACTGTCGGTTGTTTCAAACGGTGTTTTTTCGTTTAAGCCATATACAGAGCTAGATGAAGCATAAACCAAGTGCTTAACTTTAGTATTACGACATCCTTCAAGCACATTTAAATGCCCTACTAAGTTAGAGTCTGCATAAGCATCAGGGTTTTCTATTGAATACCTAACACCGGCTTGCGCCGCTAAATGTATTACTTTATCAAACTGCTGTGTTTTAAATAACTCGCTCATTGCTGGGCGTTCACTTATATCAAGCTTAATAAATGTAAACGCTTCATGGCTTTCAAACTGCGCTAAACGAGCTAGTTTTAAATTTACATCGTAATAATCGTTAAGGTTATCAATACCGACTACTACATGGCCAGCCGCTAACAATTTTTGACATGTTGCCGCGCCAATAAAACCAGCAGCACCCGTTACTAAATATTTCATAATTTCCTAATCTTTAAGCTGATAAAGTTGAAAGTTGAAAGTTGAAAGTTGAAAGTTGAAAGTTGAAA
>NZ_JACJEO010000069.1:0-476 GCF_014164115.1 Pseudoalteromonas sp. SG45-2 | reverse complement strand
TATACGGAGTTTAGAATGATGGTAATATCAACCAATAGACTTTCAAATGATAAATAAAATATTAGACAGAGTAGGCTCTAGTGGCGTTTGGCTAGCGGCACGGCCTGCTTCCCTGCATTAAGGTCACTTGCATCGGCATTAGGACTAGGCTTCTTCTCTCACTTCGAAGGAATAGCTGTAAATACGCTTTTACCTATTTTTGCATCTTTGGAACTATTGGTAAACTTATACAACTGGCACAAAAATAAAAACCATACCAGAGCTGTCTTCAGCATTCTAGGGCCTGTAGCAGTGCTATTAACGCTTTATCCTCTTTGGCTATATGATTGAAGCACATACCTATTTTACTTTGGTATTTGCTTAATGGTCGTTATGTCGGTTTTGGATATCGTAAAACCAGTAAGGGAGCAAACATGCAACGTATGGCTAATTGCCGTCGTTGAAACGATTAACGGTCAATGTCTGCTTTTCGCTCT
>NZ_JACJEO010000068.1:0-480 GCF_014164115.1 Pseudoalteromonas sp. SG45-2 | reverse complement strand
CCCGAAGAGATTAAAGCTTGAAGTATGCGCGTAAGATGTTCGCTATATATTAAAATCAGCCATCGTCATATCTAGAGCTATCTGTTCAAAGATACTTTAAGATTGAGATGGCTCGACTGACCGCTCATCGCTCTTTTGAGGCATTCGCCTCAACACGTTTTGGGGCAGAAACGAGTTACGCTTTAATGCCCGCTCATGGCACTTAGGCGAACTTCGGCAAAGAGCGAGAAACAGACGGTCGATCAAACTCATTTTTGGACAAAAGCTCGTCAGAGTAAATAACCTAGAACCCCGCTTTCAGATAACTTCTCGTATCTCAAAACGTCAAAGACCACCGTTGTCAGCGGTGGTCGGCTTGCGCGGAACTGGACAGTTTCGAGCATGGTCGATTTTGGGAGTGAATTATTTTTTGCTGCAATACTGTATATTAATCCACGAAACACCATCACGAAACGATTTGTGCCACTTTCTTCCTGAGCA
>NZ_JACJEO010000067.1:0-527 GCF_014164115.1 Pseudoalteromonas sp. SG45-2 | reverse complement strand
AAACCGCACGTAAACGTTGGTACAATCGGCCACGTTGACCACGGTAAAACTACACTAACTGCAGCAATCACTAACGTACTTGCAAAAGTATACGGCGGTGTTGCTAAAGATTTCGCATCAATCGACAACGCTCCAGAAGAGCGCGAACGTGGTATCACTATTTCAACGTCTCACGTTGAATACGATACTCCTACACGTCACTACGCACACGTAGATTGTCCTGGTCACGCCGATTATGTTAAAAACATGATCACTGGTGCTGCTCAAATGGATGGCGCGATCTTAGTAGTTGCTGCGACAGATGGCCCTATGCCACAAACACGTGAGCACATCCTTCTTTCTCGTCAAGTTGGCGTTCCTTACATCGTTGTGTTCATGAACAAATGTGACATGGTTGATGACGAAGAGCTACTTGAACTAGTAGAAATGGAAGTTCGTGAACTTCTTTCTGAATACGATTTCCCAGGTGATGACTTACCTCTAATCGCTGGTTCTGCGCTTAAAGCGTTAGAAGGCGAGAAAGAGTG
>NZ_JACJEO010000066.1:0-571 GCF_014164115.1 Pseudoalteromonas sp. SG45-2 | reverse complement strand
CCACGGAGTGATTCATGACTGGGGTGAAGTCGTAACAAGGTAGCCCTAGGGGAACCTGGGGCTGGATCACCTCCTTATACGATTTAGAACTTATTTGTTCGTAGTGTCCACACAGATGATTGTTATTGTAAAGAGAACAACACTTATTGTTTTGGGTCTGTAGCTCAGCTGGTTAGAGCGCACCCCTGATAAGGGTGAGGTCGGTAGTTCAAATCTACTCAGACCCACCACTTCTTGTCTAATCAAGAAGATGGTTAAAACAGTAAGTACCAGCATATGTGGGGCTATAGCTCAGCTGGGAGAGCGCCTGCCTTGCACGCAGGAGGTCAGCAGTTCGATCCTGCTTAGCTCCACCACTTTTACTTCTTAAAAATAAATATTCTTTATCGGGCCATTAACCGCCTGAGAATAGAGTGTGTTTAATTTTGAGAGGTTTTTGTATCTCTTGCTCTTTAAAAATTTGGAAAAGCTGATAATAAAATTCTGATAGATACTTTGTATTTATCAAGAGTTTTCAAAAGTAAAAAAAGAATGGTAGCAGTACCATTCAGTGCCATTTAATTAACGTTTT
>NZ_JACJEO010000065.1:0-619 GCF_014164115.1 Pseudoalteromonas sp. SG45-2 | reverse complement strand
ATTACTGATGAGGAACTTAACGCCTTTTTTAACGATCCTGCGATTCGTAAACTTTCTAGAGCAAGCCAAAAAATACAGATAAACAGTATTTGGTTCTTGTTTAAGAATATTTTACATCGGCCACTTAACTTAGATATTGTACTGCCAAAAATAAAACCTCGGGCACCTACTTATTTATCGCGTGATGATATTCGACGACTTATAGAAAGTTGCACGGATATGCGCTTAAAAACATTGATAGTGGTGTGTTATGGATGTGGTTTGCGTATTGGCGAACTGCTGCGCATCAAAGTGCAAGACATCGATGGACAGCGTAAAACCATTTTAATTGAACATGGTAAAGGAGATAAGTCACGCTATGTTGTTGTATCAGATAGCGTGCTAAATCAATTACGTTGCTATTGGAAAATGTATCACCCAACGGGCTGGATGTTTTATTCACGATGGTTAATGGATAAACCCATGTCACCCTCAAGCTTCAGAAAGACATTGAAAAAACATGCACAAATGTGTGGTTTAAAGCACTGTAATCCACATGTATTACGCCATGCTTATGCAACACATCAACTTGAGTTAGGGATGCCGCTTCATCAACTTCAACATCAGCTTGGTCACAGTG
>NZ_JACJEO010000064.1:0-619 GCF_014164115.1 Pseudoalteromonas sp. SG45-2 | reverse complement strand
ATTACTGATGAGGAACTTAACGCCTTTTTTAACGATCCTGCGATTCGTAAACTTTCTAGAGCAAGCCAAAAAATACAGATAAACAGTATTTGGTTCTTGTTTAAGAATATTTTACATCGGCCACTAAACTTAGATATTGTACTGCCAAAAGTAAAACTTCGCGCACCCACGTATTTATCGCGCGATGACATGCGACGGCTTATAGAAAGTTGCACCGATATGCGCTTAAAAACATTGATAGTGGTGTGTTATGGATGTGGTTTGCGTATTGGCGAACTGCTGCGCATCAAAGTGCAAGACATCGATGGACAGCGTAAAACCATTTTAATTGAACAGGGTAAAGGAGATAAGTCACGCTATGTTGTTGTATCAGATAGCGTGCTAAATCAATTACGTTGCTATTGGAAAATGTATCACCCAACGGGCTGGATGTTTTATTCACGATGGTTAATGGATAAATCCATGTCACCCTCAAGCTTCAGAAAGGCATTGAGAAAACATGCACAAATGTGTGGTTTAAAGCACTGTAATCCACATGTATTACGCCATGCTTATGCAACACATCAACTTGAGTTAGGGATGCCGCTTCATCAACTTCAACATCAGCTTGGTCACAGTG
>NZ_JACJEO010000063.1:0-681 GCF_014164115.1 Pseudoalteromonas sp. SG45-2 | reverse complement strand
TAGAACTACAAACTTGTATTAATTTATGAGCTAAATCGACACCAATTCTTAACTTATTCATAATTGAACTCCGAAAAATAATTTCTACTTAAGTGTAGAAGTTGGGAGTCCAATTATCTTGTTATATACCATCTTCTTCTGCGGCACGTTGCTTTATTTTTGGTAATTGTATTTGAAAAGTTATATACACAATTACTAAAGGGAAAAAGCCAACCCAAGTTAAGTCATGGAATACCCAAAAATATGTAAACCAAGTTTGAATACCAATTAAAGTAAACAATTTCAGTAACCGAGGAAAAAGTAAAAGACTCCCCATACCTAAAACAGGAAAAGCGAATATACAATTCCCAGCCAGTGATTGCAGAAAATACCCAAAGCTTTCAGGAAACTCTAGACCAACAACAAATTTAGAATAAATGAGATCTGTGTAAAAAGGCAATAAGCCTAACAAAAGAAAATACGTTGAGAATTTTTCATCCTTTTTTATTTTATTATGTTGGCGGTTTCTCTCCGCTAATTTTTCGAGCGCATCCATTGCTGGAGATTCCTTTGCATTTAGACATAATGACTCCCACACGGTGTTAGCCTCCGCTTTTCGTGGGTTAGCTTAATTCAAAGCCAGAGCCATAATTAGTTTGTCAATTAACTAAACAGCAGAGGCTAACATGAATAAACATAGCA
>NZ_JACJEO010000062.1:0-698 GCF_014164115.1 Pseudoalteromonas sp. SG45-2 | reverse complement strand
AGTTGCTATTATTGCCTGTATAAGAAAGCTTATAGTAATCATAAATTCTATGGTGAGGGATGGTGTCATGTGGGATCCTAAAATGGTTTGAAATTAGGAATTGACACCATAGTCACTTGTTATATGCCGTTTGCAGACATAGCCTCTGCACCTTCTTTTACTTGTTCATTTGATAAAAACACACCACTTTGCGGTTCGAATGTAGCGGAGTTTTTTTGATATCCGAGAAGATAAGCAGAATTTAAAGCCACAACCATTTCATTCATGTCACCGCCCCATCGAAATGTTACCACTACTGGCTCTATAAAAGCTGAGGAATCGAATGCAGGAAAGTAATCTGAGAACTCTGATAAAGGCGACATATATGTTTCCACCCCAGAGTCTTCGCCTTTCAGTTTGACAGGGAGAAACCCAGTATGCTTTTTTAAATCTACATTTTCTAAATATTGAACAGGAGTGTTTAACTGTTCTGATAATTCGTTTAGTGAGTTCGTATTTGGAACATCACTAAGAGATAAGATTACGTACATAGTCATCGACATTGATAGGTCCCTCTCAAGTTAACCAAGGCATATAGACATAATGACTCCCACACGGTGTTAGCCTCCGCTTTTCGTGGGTTAGCTTAATTCAAAGCCAGAGCCATAATTAGTTTGTCAATTAACTAAACAGCAGAGGCTAACATGAATAAACATAGC
>NZ_JACJEO010000061.1:0-751 GCF_014164115.1 Pseudoalteromonas sp. SG45-2 | reverse complement strand
GAAGAGCTACTTGAACTAGTAGAAATGGAAGTTCGTGAACTTCTTTCTGAATACGATTTCCCAGGTGATGACTTACCTCTAATCGCTGGTTCTGCGCTTAAAGCGTTAGAAGGCGAGAAAGAGTGGGAAGATAAGATTGTTGAGCTTGCAAACGCACTTGACTCTTACATCCCAGAGCCAGAGCGTGACATCGATAAGCCATTTATCATGCCTATCGAAGACGTTTTCTCAATCCAGGGTCGTGGTACTGTTGTAACTGGTCGTGTTGAAGCTGGTATCATCCGCATCAATGACGAAGTAGAAATTGTTGGTATCAATGATACAACTCGTTCTACTTGTACTGGTGTTGAAATGTTCCGTAAGCTTCTTGACGAAGGTCGTGCTGGTGAGAACATTGGTGCACTTCTACGTGGTACTAAGCGTGAAGACGTTGAACGTGGTCAAGTACTAGCTAAGCCTGGTTCAATCAACCCACATACTACATTCACTTCAGAAGTATACGTACTTTCTAAAGATGAAGGTGGTCGTCATACTCCATTCTTCAAAGGTTACCGTCCACAGTTCTACTTCCGTACAACTGACGTAACTGGTGACGTACAGTTACCAGAAGGCGTAGAAATGGTAATGCCTGGTGATAACATCAAGATGACAGTAACTCTAATCGCACCAATCGCGATGGATGAAGGTCTTCGTTTTGCTATCCGTGAAGGTGGTCGTACTGTAGGTGCTGGTGTTGTAGCAACTATCGTAG
>NZ_JACJEO010000060.1:0-804 GCF_014164115.1 Pseudoalteromonas sp. SG45-2 | reverse complement strand
AATGAGTATGTTCGTTAATCATAATGTGCCCTCAAACAAGATTTGAAGATCTGATCATGACATTGAGATTTAGTTCAAAAAAATCCCCGCTAATTTCTTAGCAGGGATTTGTGTATAAGAGACAGGTATAAATAGCCTTTTTCTATTTCATGCCAGTGCGCTTTATCAAGCGCGCCTGCGGGTATCAAGCAATGCAGGTGAATATGCTGACTTAAGTTCTGCCCCCACGTATGCAGTACGCTTGTCATGCCTAGCTGGCCATGCCTCTTTCGTTTCGCAAATTTACACAGCGTTTGCCATGCGGCTTTAAATAAACATTGATACAGCGCGTTTGGGTTGTAGTGCGCAATGATATTTAACTCATGCGGGAGCGTAAAAACAAGGTGGAAATAGCGACACGATAATAAATCCTCTTGTTGTCTTTGCACCCATTTAGCCGTTGCCATACCTTGGCAACGTGGGCAATGCCGATCTCGACAGCTACATCCAATTTGTTGTACTTCACTACAGTTATCACATTGCCATGCTTGATAACCGAGCTGTCCCGTTCTGCATGATTGAAGGTGTTGGCAGACTCGTAACTGCTGATAACTCATTATGTGGTGCTGCCGATAATTCCCAAGGCCAGAATTTAAAATATCAGCGAGATGCAAGCCGCTCATTGGTTTCCCCAACTTGTGAGTAAATCAATACCACCATGCCCTAATTCAGGTAACCAGTGTAAGTAACTTTGCGTGGTTCTAATGTCACTGTGACCAAGCTGATGTTGAAGTTGATGAAGCGGCATCCCTAACTCAAGTTGAT
>NZ_JACJEO010000005.1:26591-214256 GCF_014164115.1 Pseudoalteromonas sp. SG45-2 | reverse complement strand
AATTCTTATTTCCTTATTAGTAAAATTTAAGCTTTAGCCTTTTATCAATTAGCTGATCCTGTTAGTATTTATCGTATTGATTAGTTTACTTTTATGTAAATTTATATTTACGTTATTTGTTTTTTAAGGTGGTATGAACGTGGCTGATATAAGTGATTTAGCACAGCTGAGAGAAGGTATAGATGAATGCGACGCACAACTTGTTGCCTTACTTGCTAAACGTAATGGTATTACGCAAAAAATTGGTGAGATAAAACAACAAACAGGCGCGCCTTTGCATGCACCTAATCGTGAAGCAGAGCTATTAGCGGCAAGAAGACAAGAAGCAATAAATCAAAATGTAAGCCCCGATCTAGTTGAAGATATACTAAGACGCATGATGCGAGAAGCCTATCAAAACCAACAAGCAAAACTTGCATGTGCAGCGTCAGAGCTTTCGCCAATTGTTATTGTAGGTGGTCAAGGTGCTATGGGGCAGCTATTTGCTCAGCAGTTTATTCGCTCAGGTTACGAAGTTAAAGTTTTAGATAAAGATCAGCAAAACGATGCGCAAAATATTTTAAAAGGTGCCAAGCTGGTAATGATTAGCGTACCAATTAATGCATTGGACGCAGTAGTTGCTAAGTTACCTAAACTAGATGATGACTGTTTACTAGTTGATATTACATCGGTAAAGCAATCGCCTATTAAAGCACTAAAAGCTGCGCACAGTGGCCCTGTGGTTGGTTTGCATCCTATGTTTGGCCCTGACATATCACATTGGGTAAAACAAACGGTCGTTGTATGTGAAGGGCGAGAGCACCAAGCGGCAAAAGGCTTGTTACAGCAGTTACAAGTATGGGGTTGTCAGCTTGTTGAGCTTGATGCTAAAAAGCACGACGAAGCAATGCAAATTATTCAGGTAATGCGCCATTTAACAACATTTGTGTACGGACAGTTTTTAGCAAAACAAAGTCATACACTAGAAGAGTTACGTAGTTGCTCGTCACCCATTTATCAATTAGAGCTGATGATGGTAGGGCGTTTATTTGCGCAGTCGCCGGAGTTGTACTCAGATATTATGTTAGCGCAATTCGATGATGTAGAGAGCCTGCTCGCACAGTACCAAGACACTTTTGCAAGTACATTGGAAAAATTAAAAGCAGGAGATAAAGCAGCGCTTATTGATTCTTTTGCGCAGGCGAAAGTTTACTTTTCTGATTCAACAGAGCACTTTTTAACACAAAGCCGAAGCTTATTAAATAAAGCGAATGATTCAAAAGTTTTAGACTAATACTTGTCACTTTTTACTAAAAAGGGCCGATATCGGCCCTTTTTAATTATGAAAGTGTGTATTAAGTATTAACGCTTACTGCCTGCAATGACTCGCTTTGATAGCAGCCTAAAATACGCACATATTGGGTGTGTTCTTTAAGTTCTTCTAGCGCTTCTTTTACTTGGCTATCAGCTAAGTTTGCTTCAAGATCTACATAAAATACTTCTTCCCACGGATTGCCCGGAGTTGGGCGCGACTCAAGTTTTACTAAATTAATCTTATGCTGTTTAAAAATCATCAACGCATCGGCTAGTGAGCCCGCTTGCTGTTTTGTCGACATGATTAAACTAGTTTTAGTTGGAATTTGGTTAGACACTTGCAGAGGTTTACGCGCAACAACAATAAAGCGGCTATGGTTTTCGCTTTGATTAGCAAGATTTGATTTGATGACTTCAAGGCCGACATTTTTTCCTGCTTGTGCAGAGCCAATTGCAGCACTATTTGGTGTGTTTAGAGCTGATTGTAATGCGCTTGATGTAGAGTCACAAGTTTCATGTTGTAAATCACCTAAGCCCTGTAAAAAACGGCTGCACTGTGCAAATGGTTGTGGATGTGCAAATACTTTTGTTAGTTGGCTAAGTTCAGTATCAGGGTTTGCGAGTAAGCAATGCTCTACACTGTGAGTGACTTCTCCAACAATAGAGACTTGTGCGTGCTGTAATAAGTCAAATACTTCGTTAATGCTACCAGAGCTTGTGTTTTCAATCGGTAATAAACCAAAATCAGCTTGGCCGTTTTCTACTTTACCTGTTATTTCGTCAAACGATGTACAGCCAATTTCAATTAATTTACCAGGGCGGCGACTAAAGTATTTATGACATGCAAGCTGGCTATAAGAACCCTGACCACCTAAGTAAGTTACACGGTGTGTTTCACTCAGTGCGTCTGGATTAAGGTTTTTTTGTAACATTGCTTGTTGGTGTAAAACTGAATCTTCCAAAATAGTTTGAAACACATTATTTACGTAGTAAGCATCTAAACCCAGTGACTTACCATAACCAATTAATTTTTCTAGAAGCGCGAGTTCACGTGCTTCATCGCGAATTGGCTTGTTGTTGGCGATTTTATATTCAACCACACCGTGGCTAATGCGACGGCGTTTAGCTAATAACACGAGTAAGTCGGAGTCTATTTCATTTATATCGTGTCTTAGTGCATTTAATACATCATTTGTCATTTTGGTATCCTCATTCCAAAAGTAGGCTGTTATTACACAGCAAAAACAAAAAAGCCTCCCGGTTGGGAGGCTTTACTATTCGATTGATTTTATCTCACAAACAGGGAAGCCTCTTCTATATAAAGAAGCTAAAAAACGAAAAAAAAGTGCGAGAGATAAATATGTTCATACGGTTAATGTATGGAGAGTTGCCAACAATGTCAATAAAGATCTAAATAAGCTTAGGGTACTATTTATTTACCTTAGGTGGTTATTATAGAAACTTTACAAATAATTTATAAATATGAATGCGGATCTGGTATATTTCGTTAACTGGTTCAAATAATAACAATTATTAATAATTAAGGTTGACCCGTGGTTTACAGACGGCCTCCATCTCGTTTTGGATTGAATTCTTTAAGTGTAAAACTTTCACTGCTTATATCTGCTATTTGTTTAATAGCAGGGGTATGTGCGGCTGCCTTAATGCTTAAATCTGAAGAGAAACAACTTGTTTTTGAAGAACATGAGGTGTTAAAAAGCTCTACAGATTTATTAGTGAAGCAGTTTAATGAGCGTATTAAAACAAAAATAAATATTGCTCAGCAAGCTAATAACGTAGTGACAGAGCAGCTTTTTCAATCTAATTCACCAATTAATTTAGGTAATAAATCACAGTTACAGTTTAATAGCGATGGTACCATTCGAAGTGCCTCGGCTGACGGATTATCAGCAGCATTTTTACCACAGCAAAATTACTCTCCTTTTTATAAACGCCTATTTAATGATTCTGAAATGTTATGGCGTATAATTTCTCCGACTCTGGTACATGACTTTTTTAACTTTTATTTAATTACCGATGACGATTTCATTCGTGTTTCTCCTCCAAACTGGGCATTAAATGCACCAGCCGAGTTTAGAGTTACGCAAGGTACAACGTATAAATATATTAAAAGTATGTTGGGGTCAGAGCGAGAGCCTGCATGGTCAAAAGTTTATTACGATACAGTATGGCGAAAGTGGGTTATTAGCTTACTAGTGCCGGTGTATGTTGATAACGAGTTTTTAGGTGTAACGGGAAGCGATATTTCCCTTAACAAACTTATTTCATTTTTACCTGTTGGCGATAAAGAAAAACACTTACTTGTATTTGATAGTAAAGGGCAATTGTTAGCCCATCCCAACCTAAACCCTGCATTATTAGCTGACTACGGTAGTGACAATAAAGCACTCGCTACTAACGAATTTGTAAACCCAGAACTGCAGTCAATTATTGACGATGCAATTGCGGTGAAGTTACCAGAATACGCCAATTCATTTGAACAAAATGATGAAGCTCACATTATTAATATCCGTAAAATTGATGATTTAGATTGGTACATAGGGGTTTATAAAAAACGTTCATCAACGTTATCTGCGTTACAAGATTTAAAACTGAAGTTTTTTGGACTCTTTATTTTATACGCAATATTAGTTGCCTTATTGCTGCATCAGGCGCTTTATCAACTAGTGCTTCGCCGTTTACATACTTTAGTTTATGCAGTAACAAGCTTTGGTAAAGGTCAGCTAACAACAGAGTTTCCGCCAGAAAACAAAGATGAGATTGGTACCCTTAATGGCTCATTTAGAGACATGACGGTAGAAATCCGCAAACTTATTGATGGTTTAAACCAAAGAATTACAGAAAAAGAAATTGCTGAAAAAGCAGCTAATCGTTTATCTAAAGCGGTCGCGTTCTCGGGCACTGGGGTTGTGATCACCGATGAAAATTTTGTCATTGAGTACGTAAACCCCAAAATGCTCGAAATGACAGGCTATCCAGAAAGCCATTTTAATAGAGCACCATTACTTAATATTATTGCCTCAGAAATGTCTATTTTAATTGAAGATATAGACATAGATTTACGCAGCCGTAATTACTGGCGCGGGGACACATTAATAGCTGGTTTAAACAAAGAGCCAATTTGGGTGTCTTTAAGTGTTTCGCCAATTCGTGAAGAGGGCGGTGAAATAACCAGTTATGTAGCATCAGCACAAGATATTTCGTTTGTAAAAGAAAGCCAGCGTAAAATGGAACAACTGGCTTACTTTGACACCCTTACGGGACTTGCCAACAGAACGTTTTTTAGAATGCAATTGCGTAAATCAATGGCATTAGCAGAGCGCGGGCATTATGCATTTGCTTTGTTTTACTTTGACTTAGACGAATTTAAGCGTATTAACGACACATTAGGGCACGATGCTGGCGATCAATTATTAATTGAAGTGGCAAACAGACTTAAAAAACGTTTACGAGCCGAGGACACCATAGCGCGCTTAGGTGGTGATGAATTTGCAGTGTTGCTCAGTGGTATAGAAAGCCAAGCTCACGCGGCTGATGTTGCCAATACAATTCAAAAAACACTGAACGTGCCCATAAAACTAGGTAGCAATGAAGTTATTGTCAGTGCAAGTATTGGTATAACTATGGCTCCTTACGATAGCTTAGAGGAAGATCAGTTACTCAAACATGCTGATTTGGCAATGTATGAGGCAAAAGCAAAAGGACGTAATACCTTCCACTTTTATAGCCAAGAATTAAACGCGGCCGCAAATGAGCGTTTATTTATCGAAAATGAGTTACGTATAGGGCTCAAAGAAAGGCAATTTGTAGTTTACTACCAACCTCAAGTTGATAGCCGTACTCATCAGGTCGTTGGTTATGAAGCGTTATTAAGATGGTTCCACCCAACTGAAGGCGCAATCCCTCCAGATAAATTTATTCCTATTGCAGAAGCGACAGGCCTTATAGTTGAATTAGGTGAATGGGTACTTCAAGAGTCTTGTGATTTTGCCGTAAGATTGGCAGAACAAGGTCTAGAAAATAATATATCGATAAACTTATCGGCCCGCCAGTTTAAAGACTCAAGCTTAGTTACAACACTGAGCAAAATGATAATTAAGTCGGGTGTTTCAGCAAAGCGCCTTCATTTAGAGCTGACCGAAAGCATGCTAATGGGTAATGTAGAGGCAGCCATTACACAATTGCACGAGCTTAAAGCATTAGGTATATCTATTTCTATTGATGACTTTGGTACAGGTTATTCGTCGCTCAGTTACTTAAAACGGTTCCCGGTTGATATATTGAAAATTGACCGTTCATTTGTAAAAGATATCCCTGAGGATACGAATGATATGGAAATCACTGCAGCTATTATTGCCATGGCGCAAAAGTTAAAGCTAGACGTGGTCGCAGAAGGAGTTGAGACAATAGAGCAGATGCAGTTTTTACAAAATAATAATTGCTTCATTGTGCAAGGCTATTATTTTAGTAAGCCAATTGCTGAGCACGAACTACCGAATTTGTATGAAAGGTTAAATGAACTCGCAAATAGCGAAGTAACTAGTTAATAAAATTGCGGGTTAACCACCCGCAATTTTAACTTTAAATTTTAACGCTTCTAAAATGCCTTTTAGTTTATCTCGGTCATCACCTTGTACTTCAATAATGCCTTCTTTTACTGCGCCGCCTTGGCCCATTTTGCTTTTTATAGTTTTAGCTAACTTTTTTAAATCGTGATCTTTTAGATCAATGCCAACAACTAGCATTACGCCTTTGCCTTTACGCCCTTTAGTTTGACGCTCAATGCGAATAAAACCATCTTTAAAAAGTTTAGCGTGCAACTCTTTTTCTGGTTTCGGCTGGTCAATGCGACCCGTACTAGTTGAATATACTAAGTGACTATCACTCATACCTTACCTTTGTGGATAAAAATGAATTAAATACTGGTGTAAATGATAGCAAATTTGAAGTTGTGTGTTTTTCTTTTTGCTAAATACTTTTAACAGGTTATATTTAGTTCAAAGGAAATATTATTGGAGTTTACTATGAGTTTAACTAAGAATGAATCAGTCGATGGCACTACATTAACAATACAAATTAAAGGTAAGTTTGATTTTAATTTAGTGCAATCGTTTCGCCAAGCTTATGCTCAAATGAGCGAAAAAACAGTAAAGGTTATTATCGATTTAAGAGAGACTGATTATATGGATAGTTCAGCACTTGGCATGTTACTTAACATGAAAAAAACCATTGATAGCCAAGTACAAACCATCGAAATAAGTAATTGCCAGCCTCAGCTTAGAAAAATCCTACAAATTTCACGTTTTGATAAAAAGTTTGATATTAGCTAATGATACATGTGTTGATTGTTGACGATCAGGCGCTCAATCGCATTTTACTAAGTAAAATGCTTGAGCAGGAAGGTTACAAAATTTCAGTGGCTTACAATGGGCTAGATGCACTTAATGTACTTAAAAGAGAGCAAATAGACATTGTTTTACTCGATGTATTAATGCCCGTAATGGATGGTTTTGAAGCAGCTGAAAAAATAAAGCAGCAGTATAGTGAAGTTTACTTACCGATTATTTTTATAACCTCCTTAGAAGATCAAGCAAGTTTTGAGCGGTGCCTCGCGTTAGGTGGCGATGACTTTATTCATAAACCATTTGAAAAAGTTATTTTGCATGCAAAAATTAAAGCACATAGCCGCACCAGAGAGCTAAGTAAAAAATCAAATCAACAAAAAAAACTGCTTGAATATCATCACAATCAAATTGAACGTGAACACGAAATAATTGAGCATATTTTTAATAACTCATTAGAGAATCAAGGCAAGTTTAAAGAGTACCTCGATTTTAATTTATCGCCGGCGTCTATGTTTAACGGCGATATGTTTTTAGTGGCGCAAAGTCCAATAGGCAATCTGTATTGCATGTTGGGAGACTTTACAGGGCACGGCTTAGCGGCAGCTATTGGTGCATTACCTATCTCTCGTGTTTTTTATACTATGGTACAAAAAGGCATGGCGATTAATGACATTGCCTGTGAGCTAAATACACTGCTTTACAATCTCCTACCTGGACACATGTTTTGTGCTGCAACCATTATAGAGCTTAGTGCATCCGGTAAAAGTATTTCTGCATGGATGGGCGGCCTGCCAGATGCGTACCTAATAGATAAAGACGGTAATGTAAAACAAACATTAGAGTCGCAACATATGGCGCTGGGGATTTTAGACGACCAAGAATTTGAATATGAAGTTATTCACTTTGAAACAAATAGTAATACACGCCTAGTATTAGCAACCGACGGTATTATAGAAACAGCAAACAAAGAAGATACATTTTTTGGGGAAGAGCGTTTTTTACAAACCTTAAAAAGTAAATCGATGATTAGTAGCGAAGATATAGTGGCTGACGTTACTAAGTTTGCAGATGGCACTAAACAGCAAGATGATTTAAGCATTGTTTTACTAAACTGCCTGCCTTTAGTTCCTGAGGAGCAAGAGCGAGAAGCATTCTCAACTTTAGCGTTTAATTTATCTTTGAGTTTAAACTCAGAACAAATAAAAAAAACAGACCCCGTTTACGACGTTGTTAATATCTTAAGCAGTGTTGGGGGGCTAAATGCCCATCGTTCTAATATATTTTTACTGTTGTCTGAGGCTTATAACAATGCGCTTGATCATGGTGTACTAGGGCTTAACTCAGAGATTAAAAAACAAGAAGACGGCTTTTTTCGATATTACGAATTAAGAGAGGCAGCTCTTGCTAAACTTACAGATGCGATGATTATTATTGATATGCGCTATTGCCCCGACACGCTCAGTTTATATTTCATTATTTGTGATTCAGGCCGAGGGTTTAGTAGTAAGCACGATGAGTTGGCAAAGGTTAATAATGAATTTGGTAGAGGGGTGTCTTTACTAGAAGAAATAGCCGAAAAGGTAACTTATAACGCCAGCGGTAACCAAGTTGAAATGTGCTACAAGTTGAGCTAGCTCTGCAAAAATATCCATGCTATTATTCTCGAAACTTTAGATGTATGGATGGCCAAATGATTTCTTCTTACCTAAAAAAAGCACAACTAAGTGCTAATCCAGCTTTGATTTCAACAGAGCTTGAAAAGCTTGAGTTACATTTAGTAAACACAGCTTTGCCTGATGTATGTTGGGAGTATCAAATACCTGAGCTTGGCGAGGGCGGTGCGTGTAGTTTATTTGGTTACCTACAAGATGAGCCATTCAAATTAACTGATTATCTTGAAAATGATGAGCAAACCCAGTTCAAGCTAGCTAATTTACAAAGTATTGTGAGCTACATTGAGCACCAAACAAGTGTTGATTGGTATGGTATTTATCAATCAACTAATACTAGTGAAGGTAAGCAACTATTAAAATTGGCTTATCATGGTGCGCCTAGTCGTCCGTTGTTCCCTTTAACGCAAGCATTTGCGGCAGGTAGTAATAACGTGCAGGTTGCGCTATCTCACAAGGGCCGTATTATTAATAACGTTGAAGAGTACTTATCACAAGGTGGTGAATACTACACATGCGATCCTAAAGTTAAATCAGAAACCTGCTTACCTTTATTTAATACACAAAATGAATGTGTTGGTATTGTAGATGCTGAAGCCTTTAAAAATGATTTTTTTGATGAAAAGACGCTTGCCGTTTTAATTGCATGTTGTATTAAAATTCCTCACTTTCTAGTGTAAATAACGCTAGTCAACATGATGTGCTTTTATGTTAAGCTTAGCTTAACAGCTAACCCCTAAATAACGATAAGAGATAGCCAATGTTCTCAGTATTAAAACCATTACCAACAGATCCTATTCTTGGCCTTATGGCGGCCTATAAACAAGATACAAACCCTAATAAAATTGATTTAGGTGTAGGTGTCTACAAAGATGAGCAAGGCAATACACCGGTTCTTAAAGCGGTTAAAAAAGCTGAAGCGTTTCGTCTTGAAAACGAAATGAGCAAATCTTACATTGGTTTAGCGGGTAACTTAGATTACTGCCAAAAGATGGAGCAGTTACTACTAGGCGAACATCAAGCATTGCTAGCAAATCGCGTACGTACTGCGCAAGCGCCAGGTGGTACGGGCGCACTTCGCGTTGCAGCTGAATTTATTAAGCGTTGCAATGCAGATGCAACAGTATGGGTAACTAACCCAACATGGGCAAACCATATTAGCTTGTTTGAAGCTGCAGGCTTAACAGTAAAAGAATACCCGTATTACGATTACGAAAATAAAGACTTACTGTTTGATGAAATGATAAACACACTTAAACAAGTGCCTAAAGGTGATGTGGTTTTAGTGCATGCATGTTGTCATAACCCAAGCGGTATGGACTTAAACGAAACACAGTGGAACACAGTTGCCGAACTTGCAAAAGAAGTTGGCTTTACACCACTTGTTGATATTGCATACCAAGGCTTTGGTGCTTCACTTGAAGAAGATGCACGTGGCTTACGTATTTTAGCTGATGCAGTAGAAGAGCTAATTATTTGTTCTTCATGTTCTAAAAACTTTGGCTTATACCGCGAGCGTATTGGTGCATGTTCACTAATTGCAAAAGATAGCGCAACAGCAGATATTTCAAACTCTGTAATGCTAAGCGTTGTACGTAGTATTTACTCAATGCCGCCAGCGCATGGTGCTGATATTGTTAATACTATTTTAAGCAGTACAGAGCTTACACAATTATGGCACTCTGAGCTTGATGAAATGCGTAGCCGCATAAATGGCTTACGTAGCTTAATTAAAGAAAGCTTAGCAACTAAAGATATTGCGCAAGACTTCTCATTTATTGAACGCCAAAACGGTATGTTTTCTTTCTTAGGTATTAATAAAGAGCAAATTGCTCGCCTACAAAAAGAATATGGTATTTACATTGTAGGTTCTAGCCGCGTAAATGTTGCAGGTGTTAGCCAGTCAAATATTGAATACTTTTCAAATGCTGTAGCTGACGTTTGTAAATAAACGCAGTTAATATAAAAAAACCGCACATCTAATGATATGCGGTTTTTTATTATCTAAATTAATACAAAAAGCTTTAACCGATAGCTGGAATTAGCCCCGCCATTTGCATAAACTGCGCAGCAATAATCGTTATGCCACATATAGCTGCTATGCCAAGCCCAATATTCCCACTTTTAACTTTGTAGCCTGTTTTACTTGATGTTGTACGCTGTTTATAAACCATTGCTGCAGGCAAAAATATTGCAAGTACGACAAGTGCTATTGCAGCGTAACCTAAAGCCATAATAAAGCCTTGAGGATAAAATAATGCAAAGCCAAGCGGCGGAATAAACGTAATTAAGGCCGTTTTAATTCGGTCCGTTTTATTGTCACCTTTTTTAAATGTATCAGCAAAAAAATCGAATAACCCTAAACTCACCCCTAAAAATGATGTCGCAAGTGCTAAATCAGCAAATAACTTAACGGCCGTTGCTACACTTGGGTTATGCGCAATACTTGCCACACTTGATACAAAGCCACTAAGGCCTTGGCTGTTGAGTAAGTCAGCTTGGCTCATAATACCTTGGCTAAGTAGTTGCCAAAAAATATAAATGACTAAAGGCAGGGCGGCTCCAGCAATCATTACTTTGCGCAGTACTTTTATTTCTACACCAACATATTTAACAATAGAAGGAATAGAGCCATGAAAGCCAAACGAAGTAAATATAACCGGTATAGCTGAAAGGATTAACCCTTGCTCTACAGGTATCTCTAATAAATGCTTACCTTGTACATAAGGGGTTAGCATGTAAAACAAACTAGCTAATACAATAATTTTTATTGTAAATAACACTCTGTTTAGTTTATCTACCTTGCTAGTGCCCAGCGTTACCACACTTGCAATAATAACAGCGAGGATCACAGAGCCAAACTGTGGGGCTATATTTACATCAAAGCCTATATTTATACGCGCTTGAAGTTGTGCACCACCACCTGCAATATAAGCAGCGCATAAAGCGTAAAATAAAAAAACCATCGAAAAATTCGCGATGTATTGTCCGCGCTTTCCAAGCCATAATTTAGCCAACGTATTTAACGTTGCATCGCGTGGTGCATATTGGTGTAGCTCTAGCATGAGTAGTGCGGTGTAGGTCATTAGTAACCAGCTAGCAATTATCAATGCAAGCGCGGTACTAAACCCAAGCCCGGCAGATGCAATTGGCAATGCCAACATACCTGCACCAATAGTTGTGCCTGCAACAATTAACATGCTCCCAGTTGTTTTATTTTTAAGCACTTAATTACCTTAATTATTATTAATATACATGCACGATATAACTAGTTACTCAAATCTCAAATAGTTTTGTAATAAAAGAGCGGTATTAAAATGTAACCTACAATTTACAACTGTATTTATTAAGGACTTGTATGCATTTAAAAGTATTAAAATAGGGTGGTGAGGGTATAATTTTATATACGTTGGATTGCGTTATAAAACGCTAAGGATTGGCATGTGCCGGTAAAAGTATCGTATTTTTTTATGGTTCTCATTTGGTCTACTACACCACTGGGGATTGTGTGGAGCAGTGAAACAGTATCGCCAACGCTTGCTGTATTAATGCGTATGCTGGTGGGGTTGTTTTTAGGTGGTTTAATTGTTGCCATAACAAACATTAGAGTACCTTGGAGCAAAAATGCATGCTTACTTTATTTTTATTCGAGTATAGGTATTTTTGGCGGTATGTTGTTGAGCTATATGGCAGCTAAAACAGTCCCTTCGGGTATTATTTCGCTTATGTTTGGCCTTGCACCTATTTTGTCAGGGTTGCTTGCTCAGCAATTACTAAATGAACCTAAATTTAGCCCGATTAAATTAGTGGCGTTAGCGTGCGCCCTAATCGGCTTATATTTTGTTAGTTATAACCAAGTACAAAACTCGCAAACTCAAGGGCTCGGGTTACTTTATGTGTTTATGGCTGTTTGCTTTTTTAGCTTAAGTGGTGTGATGATTAAGCGCGTACAAATTGCGATTCACCCTATGGCAACAACATTTGGTGCCTTAGTTTTTGTAACTCCACTCTTTTTTATTGCTTGGTGGTTATTAGATGGTCAGTTGCATATACAAAACTGGAGTGCAAAATCATTGTGGGCAATTGGTTATCTAGGTGTGTTTGGATCTTTAGTTGGGGCTTTGGCGTATTTTCATGTACTGCAAAATCTAAATGCGAGTACGGTATCACTTACTACGCTCATAACTCCTAGCTTTGCGTTAGGCTTAGGAGCTTGGCTAAACAATGAGCCATTAAGCCAAGAGCTAATAATTGGTGCGGTTATTATTTTAATTAGTCTGGGGTTTTTCCAATTTGGTGATAAATTTTTAAAGCGAAAGAGAGTAAGCGCAAATTAGTTTTACTACATTTTCTCTATTTGAATAATTAAACGACGGTTTTTGTCTCGGCCTAAAATGTTATCGTTATTATCAACAAAGCGTTTTTCGCCTAAACCGGTGGTTTGCACTTTTGCTTCATCAACACCCAAGCTCACCATATAATCTTTTATAGTTTTGGCGCGCTTGCGCGATAAATCTAAGTTATTCCAGCGTCCGCCATAACTATCGGTGTATGAGTCAATGCTAATGGACTCTATGCTTGCGTCATTTTTTAGATACTCAGCAATCTTATCAAGACGTTGTTGCGACGATTTAGTTAATTTACTGCTGTTAGATTGATAGTTCATTACAGTAAACGAAATATCTTCAAAGCTGTAAGGGAGTAGCTCATCACGGCATTGTAAAAAAGCCCAGTAAGCTTGTTTAAAGTTTACACTCGATATGCCAACGGCAATTTTATCGGCACTATTTTGCCAGTCTCGATAATAAAAAGTAGGGTAGTAGCCTTTTTCAAGCTCACTAAGCATCTCCCATGCGGTTTTATTACCCAGCTCACCATCAAACTTTTTAAGTAATTTCATATTTGCAATATCACGGGCCGGTAAGCCTGCTCGCCAAGACGGTGGCACGGCTTTTAAACCTGCAATTGCGTAGTTATCTGGGCGTACAACCATGTCTAAATTAAATGTTAAGTTTTTATTTTTACTTGCTGAAGCTTTAAAAATAGCTTCCCCATAATAAGGAACCTCATGATTTAATTGGCATTGTAAGCGCGTTGTTTTAACGACTTCCCAGTTGGAGTTGTCTTGGGTTGCTGTATATTGGCGCATAGCAGCTTGCGAGTGAGTACTGCAAAGCACTGCACTTATACTAAGGCTAATAAATAACAACTTATACTTCATGGTGCTCTCCAGCTATCCGGGAATGCCAATAATTTGGCAAATTAACGACTGCAATGATTAGTTTGTTCTCTACGTAACTAACTTATTAGTTAAAGCAAGTTATGTGCCTACAATTTTAAAGCAATAAATACTTAAATCCCCTAGCCTAGGGGGCATCAATTTTGACATAATAGTCAGCTTACACGTATAAACAAAGAAGACTATGGCAAATACTGAGCAAACACCTTTCGCAAAACGCTTTCGTGGATTTTTTCCTGTTGTTATTGATGTTGAAACTGCTGGTTTTAACAAAGAGACAGATGCCTTGTTAGAAATAGCAGCTTCTGTTTTAAAAATGGATGACGAAGGACTGCTCAGCATAGATCATACTGTTCATTTTCATGTTCAGCCATTCGAAGGCGCTAATATAGAACAAGCAGCCATCGACTTTAACGGTATAGACCCGTTTTCACCATTACGTGGCGCAGTACCTGAAGACGAAGTAATTAAAGAAATATGTAAAGTAGTACGCAAAGCGCAAAAGGCCGCTGGGTGCCAACGCTCAGTTATTGTGGCGCATAATGCCGCATTCGATCATGGCTTTTTAAATGCAGCAATAGAGCGTAATAACATTAAGCGTACACCATTTCATCCGTTCGTAAGCTTTGATACAACATCTTTAGCGGGTTTAGCGTTAGGGCAGACTGTATTAGCAAAAGCGTGTAGAGCGGCAGGTATCGAGTTTGATAACAGCCAAGCACACTCAGCACTTTACGACACAGAACGTACAGCCGAGCTTTATTGTTTAATAGTAAACCGCTGGCAGCAATTAGGTGGTTGGCCATTAGCGCCAACCGACGATTGTGACGCTGAAGTTGAAACTGAAAATGACGAAGAAACTAAAACGTCTGAGTAATTTTACCCTCAGTTAGCTTAACTAGGTGGGGCGGGTAAATACGCGAAAATTGTTTAGAATCTTTCGCTATTTTAAGCTCCACACCAGGGTGCATTAATTCATTTACTTTTAAACGACTACTGGCAAGTAATTGCACTATTTTTTGCTTAATAAGTAGTTTTTGACGATGAATATGTGCAGAGCGTATTTTTATATGCTTTTCATTTTCAGTTATCTTATTCATGAATTGCTGGCGCTGAGCAGCCCCCGCAATTTTACTCGCTTTTTCACGAGCCTGTTGTAAAGCGGTTACTTTAGTCGCAAGTACTTTTTCAAAATCGGTTATTTGTGTTTGCTTTTGGCGAAGCTCAAACCAGAGTTGCGCTAAAAATACGCGCGTTTTAGTACCGGCTGGCGCGCCCAGCTCACCCGTTTCAATGCGCATAGCATCTAAGATATTACCGCCAATAATTTTACCTCGCGGATCGTTTGCTTTACCTACACGTATTAACCGCCTAGCACTTAAATCACAATGTAGAGCTTGGCGTTCAATAAATAAATCTTGTTCGGACTTAATATTGCAGTACTGAGCATAACCAATCGAAATGGTTCGTTGAGCGGTTATAGAGCATGTAAATGCTTCCTCGCTTTCACGTTTTCTACCAATTGCGCCAAGCATAATGGTTACCGCACTTTTACTTTCAACAGCTCCTGATTCTACAAAACCCAGTACCGTAATATCACCATTGGCTTTTACACGCATGCCGTCTTTAATATCGCCAGTAATAATTACGCTACCATCAAAATCAACGTGGCCTGTACTTACATCTACGTTATCAAAGCATAAAACGTCATCTACACGCATACCTCGGGGTAGGGCAACGGGCACACCTTTGCAGTCGGCAATAAGCATATTAGGATTATCAGGATCTACTTTTGTACCTTCGAAAGGCTGGAGTTGGTGATCTGTACCTGGTTTTGCACTAATTGAATCGCCAAATACCGTATAGCCATCTTCTCCAGGAGTAGCGGCAATACGCTGCATTAAGGGAGTACCAGGTTTTACGGTGATAATAGCGCCAAGATTTTTCATATCAACCTTACCACCTTCCTTAGCTTGTGGGCTAAGCACACGGTCTTGGGCTGTTGAACATAAGCGCACAAATTTAGCATCGCTGCCTTTTTTAGGATTACGCCCATGTGCAATTATGGCGCTATAAGAGCTTCCTGCTGGTTTTTCAAACTGCTGGCCTAAAAAGGTATCAAGCGCGCGTGGGCTTATTCCTTTTTTAACACCTGCATCAGCAAGCGCTTTTTGCGCACCTTCCATAGACAAAAGCGCACCACCTTTAGCGGTAGTTAATGTTGCTTCTGCGACCATGTTTTTTTCATCAATATTAATGACAAGCGACGCATCTACCGCTTTAGCAACGACAAGTGATACTTCCTGATAGTTTTTAGTTGGCGCAAAAAGCTTTCCAATATTGGCAATGACAGCTTCGTACTCACTAAACTCAGATTGTTCGAGCATTTGCGTAAGCTGAGTACTCGTAACAGGAAAGCCACTATCAATAGGGTGACTAACTAAAGAGACAAACCCTGTATTTTGATCAAATGAAAAAACCGACATTTATTAATTCCCTACTCTATGCCTGTTATTATTTTTGTTTTTTACAACTAAAGGTTTAGAAATGACAAAAACCTTAACTCCTTATTTGAACACAGGTTAAACACATTGTTAAGCAAATGTTTATATGGGCTTGCATAAACTAAATTTTGGTTACTTAATGCTCGGTTAGTGCACGCAATTAAAATAAAGCGTTATTAGGCCTTGAGTATCAGTACTTTACTCAGTTATACTGTTTGCACGCTCTGAATTGAGTTACTAATTCAGGGGCTGATTAGGATTCGACGGAATTCAAGAAGCCCAAGGTGCATGTCGAGGTGCGGTTTGCCTCGTTAAACAGCCGCAACCTAAAGTAATCGCAAACGACGATAACTACTCTCTAGCAGCTTAGGCTGGCTAGCGCTCCTTCCATGTATTCTTGTGGACTGGATTTTGGAGTGTCACCCTAACACCTGATCGCGACGGAAACCCTGGCCGGGGTTGAAGCGTTAAAACTAAGCGGCCTCGCCTTTATTTACCGTGTTTGTCCGGGACTTAAAGGTTAATTAAATGACAATACTAAACATGTAGTACCGACGGTCGAGGCTTTTCGGACGGGGGTTCAAATCCCCCCAGCTCCACCAATAAAGGTTTTTGAACTCGTTATTCGAAAACCATAAGAAACCCGCAAATTTGTTAATTCAAATTTGCGGGTTTTTTTATGGAATTTATAAAATAAAGTTTAAGAATGTCTTATTGCGCGTAGCTTCATTTTTATTGCAATCACAAGCAGGCTAAATAACGACAGCATACTTATTAACAACGTTAGGTTAAGTATAGGGTTACTTGGCTCGTAGGTAGTGACAGGAGAATTGTTTGTAGTTTGCGAGTTTTGCTGTTGCCTAATATAGCTTTGGCTGATCCAATCTACCGCGTTTATCCATTGTACTTTGGCGGGATCAGTATTGTTTAGCATCCCTATTACATGCTTATCGTTATCTAAGCCTTTTGAAAGTTGTACCAGTTGCTGCCAAAATTCATTTTTAGGGCCTAGGTCATCTATTTCTTGCAGGTGCTGTTGTAATTTATCGCCCCCCATCGTTTTTATATCAGCTTGTCCTGTACTTTGCGCGTAGCTATTTATTAGCGATGAAAAGCGTCTAAAGTACTCATTACTTTTTTGCTGTGTAGGGCTAGCTGCTTGCTCGTTTGTTACTTTTTTTGCTGGTTGATTTAGGCTATTTTGATCAATCAAATATTGTTTATAATTTTGGTAACTTAAGTTGTTTGTAGTTGTGTTATTTGTAGTTCCGTTATTTAGAGTGCCAAAGTTGTTTTTCAGTGCATTAACACTGATCACTACGCCTATTAAGGTAATAATACAAAGTGCGCTATAGCAAAAGTACAATGCGCTTTTTAAAGTGTTACGCAGTAGTTTATATTTATTATAACTTTGCTTAATAGCGGCAGCTGTATTTGGGGCTTTGCCCGTATCTAGGCGTTCACTTTGTACTGAGATACTTTTGACTTCAGTACTTTCACTAATGTGTTTATCTGTATTTTTACTGTGCTCAGTGAGTGCTATTTGATTATTTTGAGATTGAGAGATTACAGTAGAGAGTTGCGGTTCTACTTTAGTAATTAATCCTAGCTTTTTTAGTGAGGATTCTGTTTTAACAGCATCAATACTCGATAAGTCTTTTTTTAAAGCGTAAGCTTTTCCATCAAATAACTGAACAACAATATTATGAGGAATATTTAGAAGTTGGCTAAGTTTTTCTTGGGCAGAGGTAAGGTCAGTATTTTGATATAACTGACCATTAAAAACAATTTTAAATGTAGCGCTCACGTTAGTACCTTGCTTGTGTAATTCCATTTTTGGAATTCTATTTTTATTATTTGATACACAAAGCTAATTTAACAGATAAAGGGTATGCTTTCTAATGATTTGTGATTAAAAAAAGCCTTAACAAACAGCGTTAAGACTTTGGCGTGTAGCTGTTACTTTACTTTATCGTTTTGCGAGTGATTTTACAGATTGCTTTTGATCACTGGCAGATTGGGTTGCTTTGTCTATTAATGTTTCAAGTGGTTTATTTCGAACGCACATAAGTACTTTGTTCATTGCTTGGCATGTGCCTGTCGCTTTTTTATCATGGCTTGTGTAGCTACAACCTTCATTAATGGCTTTTTCTTCACATGCTTCCCAAGGCGCGTTTGAGCCGTGGCCTGCATGACTTAGCGCTGAGCATGAGGTAGCAAGTAAAAAGCCAGTGGTTAGTGCTTTTATTACGTTAAATATTTTCATTAGTATCTCAGTTAATTATTTGGCCAGAATGCGAGTTATCTTGCGGTAGCACCTTTAAAACAACCAATAAACATGTTTTCAGATACATCGGCTGCATGGTAGTGGTATCCGCGTGTATCGTCGGTGTGGCCTCTACATTCGTCTAAATCAGTGGGTTCTAATCCATCTTCGTTAAGCATGCCAAATATACCAAATCCATCGAGTGCATAACCCATCATGGCGGCATGACCGTCTGATTGGATTTGTGTTTGGCTACAGCCTGCTTCACCGTGGTAGTGATAACCTGCTACTAAGTTAATATGCCCGGCGCAATCATCAAAGGCTGCAATAGTGTATGCGCCTAAAATAGCCTCAACAGGGGCGGGTGCAGCAAGTACAACACCATTTAGAGCAACACCTACATTAGTGTTACCAATACTGCTATTTTGAGTAGTTGCAACAGGCGTTATTGGTATTAAAAATGATTCTGATATACCGCCATCAACATAATCAATAGAGCATTCTACGCAGTGATTTTGGTATTGCTCCTCTACGTTTGGACGTGCAGCACCATCACACGATTCTTGTGTATCGGTTACATTTACAAGGCCTGTACCTTCGTCGTATAGCTTCCAATGGCTATCGTTATACAATGTTGGTAGATTTAAAATAAAGTCGCCAGTTATATCGTAAACCTCACCGGTGCCATCAAACCAAATACCGGCTTCGTCTGCTGTTGATGTGATATTTCTAGGGCAGAATACACCAATCTCGTAATTTGAAGGCGCACCGGCTATATCAATTTTGTAGCATGAAGCTTCATCGCCATTACTTAGCGTACATGTTTGAGTTGTAATTGATGAAATGAGCGCATCGCTTTCAAAGTTAAAAGGGTCAACTTCAACAACGAAATCGGTTGAAGTATCTGTTGTAGTGCCCTCATCGGTGGTTGTTTCAGTTACGACGGTATTTTCAGCATCACTACCGTTACAGGCAGCTAAGCCCAGTGCAAGTATGCACACTGTAAGCGGTGCTAAAATTAGTGCGTTAAGTTTTCTCATCAGAAATATCCGGTAATGAAGTTGAATGTATAATATTTGTTAAATGTGCAAACAAAGTGCAAAAACAACGCAACATAATACATTGCCTGAAATAGAGACTTATAACACTTGCTATAGGTGTATGTTGTACCTTTTATTTTTTAAAATACTGCGACTTTAAAGTACCTAAATAGGCAGTGGAGTTTATGGACTTTTTATTTCCCGACAGTATGTCTTTATTTTTGTTTCTATTAATGATGATCACCGCTGGCTTTACTTCTTTTATATCTGCTGCATTTGGTGCGGGTGGCGGGCTAATGTTGCTTGTTGTTATGGCGTCGTTTATGCCTATGGCAGTTGTTGTGCCTGTGCATGGTTTAGTACAGCTTGGCTCTAATGCAAATAGGTTATTACTCAGCTTTAAGCATATTGATAAAAGCATGTTTGTATATTTTGCGTTAGGCGGCTTAGTAGGGGCGGGGTTATCAAGTTTTGTAATTGATGATATATCGCTTGATGCTATGAAGTTAGTGGTCGCTATTTTTGTTATTTATTTACTGTGGGGTAAAACGCCGCCAGTAAAACTAACCTCTAAGCTATGGCGCATGGTCGCCGGTGGCATAACAACTTTTGTTTCTATGTTTGTGGGGGCGAGCGGGCCATTAGTTGGTAGCTGTTTATATATAAATAATTACGAAAAGTTAAAATTTACGGCAACGTTTTCGAGCATTATGAGTGTGCAGCATTTATTAAAAGCGGTAATTTATGGTGCTGTTGGCTTTAGCTTTTGGCAATGGATGCCGCTTGTAATTGCTATGGTAATAAGTGGTGCTGTAGGGACTTGGTTTGGAATTAAATTACTTAAAAGTATGTCTGGGGATAAATTTAAGCGTATTTTTAGAGTCGTTTTAACGTTATTAACGCTACAACTCGGTTGGCAAGGTATTAAAATATTACTCCACTAATTTACTTAGTGGAGTAAATTTAATTTTATTAAACATAAATCACTTAAGCGGATTAAATAATTCATTGCGCCAAAAAGTTACTGATATAGAGCGACTACACTGTAATTTTTTGGCTTATCCATGAACTATACTAATCTGCAATAATTGTTCATACGTTTAATTAAATTGGTATTAAAGCTTATTTAACAGCGGCTTTAATTGGTTTGTCGCCATCAAATAACTCAAAAATGCGGTTACTAATAAATGAGTTAGTCGCAATATGTAATAATGCATTGGCTACGTTTTCGCGGCTAATTTTAGCCTCAGAACGATCACTTGGTCGCTGCGTTGTTACTTGCATTGAAGCGCTATCATCAGTCAGTGTACCAGGGCGAACAATGGTATAATTTAAACCACTATTTATTAAGTGCTCGTCAGCCATGTGCTTGGCAACTAAGTAAGGTTTTAAATCACCTTGAATCGAATCTGGGTCGTCTGCACCGATTGAGCTGACCATAATAAAGTGTTTAACGCCATGCTCTTTTGCAAAGGTAGCTGCTTTAGTTGCAGCCCATAAATCAATAAGTACAGTTTTATCATCGCCTGTACTTCCGCCAGAACCTGCAGCAAAAATCACTTGGTCACAGCCTTTTATTGCTTTGCCAAAATCGCCTTCAAGATCTTGCTCAACAATAGTTAAAAAAGAGCTGTTTAAATCGCTTAGCTTATTCTTGTCGCGCACTAATGCCACAACATTTTGCTCATTTTTTAAAAGTAGCTCAGTTGCCATTTTACCTATTTGTCCGCTTGCGCCAATAATTAGGGTCTTACTCATAATTAACTCCTTCCAATAAATAGTAAAAGTAATGTGCTTACAAACAGACCTTGGGGTAGGGGATAATTTTTAAAGGGTAAAAAAGAGTTTAAATGAGCTAATTTCAAAAAATACTTTAATTAAAATTCAATACTTAACTGAGCATTAAAATTAGCTGCTTTTGGCGTGTTTTTTAGAACTTTTTATTCAACCATTATACTCACTTCGGTCACATAACTACGGCGATATAGACTAATACGAACCTTATGTTCTTGGTAATTATAAAACAAAGTGCGATATGTATTATTGCCGTTTGTTTTTAACGGCTCACCTAATTTTTGCTGATAAAAGCGAGCGATATCAGAAATTGAATCTGTTAAATAACCAGTGCGAACCATTGGATATTCGCCGGCTACATCCATTGTTGTAACAAACTCTTCAGGAAGTGGGATTTCAGTGACGTTTTGGCTAAGTACATTAAACGATAGAGTGCATAGCAGTATTATTAAAAATGCTAAAGTTTTCATTAAAGTCCTTTAAATAATAAATTCCATTTATTGGTACTCATTTTACCTCAATAAGCACCTTTGTCATTTAAATTTTATTACGAATTAAATCTCGTACTATAAATCGAGCAGGGTGAATAGCTTGGCTTACACGTTCGCTTAATGGGCGAGGCTCGTTATTTAAACAACTTACGAGATGTTCTGCACTTAGCGGTGCGCTACATAAAGCGCGGGCGCCAAAGCCGGTAAAAATATGTAGGCCTTGTTGTGGCTTATTAAGTTGCTCGTACTGATAGCGTTTTCCTAAGCGTAAGTTAGCAAAGGCCATTGTATAATCACTTTGTTCGCACCATTGCCCTGCCATTGGTAGGTGATCTATAAATGTGCATCGTACAGCTGCTTTTGCCGAGGTAATATTGCCAAGGGTTGAGGCAAATTCACTTTGCTGATAAAAGCTAAGTAGTTGCTCTTGGTTTAATTGGTTGTCGAGCGCTGTAACTTGACGGCTTTTGGTGTTTTTTTCAAACGTGGCTCCCATACAGTGATGATCTAAATAGGCTGGGGTAAAATACCCTTTATGGCACAGCACTGTTTTAAGTTTGCGTGATTGCTCACTTGCCTCAATATGTGAAACTTGCCCGCGTACGCCTACTATTGGTAGCGCTTTTGTTTGCTCAAATGCATCACTGTGCTCGCCCGCACAAATAATTACATCACTAAAAGGACCTAACTGCTCATCATTCGTTAATAAAAACCAACCGCTGTCAGTTTTTTTAAGCTGTTTTATATTGCAGTTAAATACGCTTTTAAATGGGTTTATGCTATTTGCAGCGCTTAACATGGTGTTTACTAATTGCGGAGGGTTAACCCAGCCGCCTTGTTCAAAAAACACGCCCGAATAACCTGTTTCTACGCCGGCTATTACGTCGCCTTGCTCTGCGGTTACGTTGTGCATTAGCTGGGTTGGCCACAGTTGTTTTTGTGCTAAGTTTTCATGTTTATCGGCCAGAGGCTTTTTTACTGCGTGTTGTAATACGCCGCACCAATCGTAATCAAAATTAAAACCACTGCTAAGTAAGTTGTTATATAGGCGCTTTGCGTATAAAAAGCTATGTGCAAACAATTCGCTGTGCGGTGAATTTTTAGCTTGTAGGTGAGGGTAGATAGCGCCTTGCACATTGTGCGATGCCCCCATAGCTGGTTTTTCATCTTGGCAGAATAATTGGCTTGCTATGCCTCGTTTAGCCAAACTATATAAAATGCAGCTACTGGCTATACCGCCGCCAATGACCGCTACTTTTTTTAAAGCGCTGCTATCTTGATGAAAATATGCAGGAGCTGATTGAGCATCATTTACGCACTCTAGTTGGCCAACAAGCATATCTCTTTTTTGGCCAAAGCCTTTGGCTTTTTTAGTATTAAAGCCTGCATCAATTAATCCACGGCGAACAAAACCTGCTGAAGTAAATGTTGATAAGGTTGCACTTGCCCTTGATATATTGACCATAGAATTAAATAAACTTTGCTGCCACATTTCGGGGTTTTTACTTGGCGCAAAACCATCTAAATACCAAGCGTCAACTATTCCTGTTTGCGGATAGCTCATTGCTTGTATTGATTCAAGTGCATCACCAAAGTATAAATCGAGAACAACCAGTCCATTGTCAAATTCGAGTCTGTGGCATCCTTCTAAATTAATTGGGTATTGTTTAGATAATTTGTTACTAAAGGCGCTTAATGAAGGCCATGCCTGTAGTGCTTTGTTTAAATCGTCTATGTGCAGTGGATATTTTTCAAATGAAATAAAGTGTAAGCGTTTAACACCATTATCTAATTGATTTTGAACTTGTTGACGTGCAAGGTGGTCAGTAAAGCGTTGCCATGTATTTAAAAAGTTTAAACCTGTACCAAAGCCGGTTTCGGCAATAACAAAATGTGGCTGGTCATGATTTTGTAATCGTGCATCTATATTATTTTGCTCATAATACACATAATGCGATTCAGCTAAGCCATCGTCATTAGAAAAATAAATATCACCGAAGTCATTAGCGAAAGGTGTACCTAAATTATTAAAGTGTATATGTGCATTTTTGATCATGATTTTTTAATTTTATAGATATATTTTTTAATTATTTTACGGGTTTTCTTTGAAATAGTCTGGCGTTATTTATAAGCTAGCAGTTCAGAGTACAAGTGTACGCTAGAAAGCTGACCACTTAGGTGATTAAATTCGCGTAAAATAGAATGCAATTAAGTATTAAGCTAAGGGAATTACCCATGAGAAGAGCTGTAATTACAGGTATCGGTGTTGTATCAAGTATAGGTAACAACAAAGAAGAAGTATTAGAATCGTTAAAAACGGGCAAAAGCGGCATCGCTTTTAATCAAGAATTTGCCGATTATAAGTTACGTAGTAACGTATCGGGTAAAATTGATATTGACGTTAAAGCACACGTTGACCGCAAAGCAATGCGCTTTATGGGAGATGCTGCTGCTTACTCTTATATTTCAATGACGCAAGCAATTGAAGACTCAGGTTTGTCTGACGACCAAGTATCAAATGAGCGCACGGGTATTATTGTTGGCTCTGGCGGTGGTTCGTCTAAATGGCAGGTAGAAGCTGCTGATATTTTACGTGAAAAAGGCGTAAAACGTGTAGGGCCTTATATGGTTCCACGTACTATGGCGAGCACTACATCTGCTTGTTTAGCAACACCTTTTAAAATTAAAGGTGTTAACTATTCAATTAGCTCTGCATGTGCAACATCTGCGCATTGTATTGGTAATGCCGTAGAGCAAATTCAGCTTGGCAAGCAAGACGTTGTGTTTGCTGGTGGTGGTGAAGAGCTACACTGGACATTGGCAATGGAATTTGACGCTATGGGCGCACTTTCTACTAAATACAATGAAACCCCTGAAAAAGCATCTCGTACATATGATGCAAATCGCGATGGTTTTGTTATTTCTGGCGGCGGCGGTATTGTTGTAGTTGAAGAACTTGAACATGCACTTGCACGTGGCGCGCACATTTACGCTGAAATTGTTGGCTACGGTGCAACATCAGATGGCTACGACATGGTTGCGCCATCTGGCGAAGGTGCAGCACGTTGTATGCGCCAAGCTATGCAAGATGTAGATAGTATTGATTACCTAAACACGCATGGTACATCTACACCAGTAGGTGACGTTAAAGAGTTAGGTGCGATACAAGAAGTGTTTGGTGGCAAATCACCAATGATCAGCGCAACTAAAGCAATGACGGGTCATGCCCTAGGTGCTGCAGGTGTTCACGAAGCTATCTTCTCATTATTAATGCTAGAGCACAGCTTTGTAGCACCTTCAATTAATATTGATGAGCTAGATGAGCAAGCGACAGGTTTAGATATTATTACTGAGCGTCGTGATGTTGAGTTAAATACTGTAATGTCTAATAGCTTTGGCTTTGGTGGCACAAACGCGACTTTAGTTATGAGTAAGTACAAAGGTTAATTTGAGCTTATAAGCCCTATATGCAAACGCATATCTGGGCTAAATAGCCCAAAACAAAAAAGGAAAGCCGAGGCTTTCCTTTTTTATTATCGAAAGTTTAATTAACCTTCGTTATGTTCTTGACGCGCTTGCTCAATTTCGTCTGCAATTTCTTGCGCTTTTTGCTTAGTTTTTTCAGTTAACTCGCCAGCAGCTTCTTTGCTTTTAATCCATGCGTCAACCGCAATCTCTTTGCCGTCGTCGTACATGTCTAAGCCCATTGCTTTACTTTGCTCTAATAGCTCGTTTAAAGACTCGTCATTTTTAAGATCGTTAGTTGTCTCTTTAACGTCGTTCCATGCATCACCAAGCTTTTCTTGCATTTGTGCGCTTTTATCTTTTGTATCTTCTTTAACTTCATTGGCATCTTCACAACCAGTTAATGTAATTAAAGTGCCTAATAAAGCTAAACCTGCTAATTTATTCATGTGCTATCTCCTTTAGAGACTGATAATTAATTCGAGGCAGACTATACAACAATGAAAATGAACACCCCCGTAACAAAACGATTAAATTTTAAATTAATGAATGAGCATGATTGGCCTCAATTATTTGAACTCGACCAAGACCCAGCTGTAATGCAGTATTTAACACGAGGTGAACCTACCTCTTTAGAGCAAATAAAAAATGAGGGAGTGCCTCGTATGCTCGCATATCGAAATGAGCTTAAAGGTTGGGGGCTGTGGAGTATCACTATAAAGCAAACCAATACATTTATAGGTTGGGTATTAATAAGGCCTATGGGCTTTTTTACTGATGCACCAAACTACAGTGATATTGAAATAGGCTGGCGCTTTAAGCAAGCAAGTTGGGGGCATGGTTATGCAACCGAGGCGGCTTTAGCATTATGTGATGAACTTATAAAGCAAGATGACGTTAAGGCGATAAGTGCAACGGCACTAAAAGATAATACGGCTTCTATAAATATAATGAAAAAGCTAGGTCTGCAATTTATAAAAAATTATACACATACAGACGAGCAAGGCGACTTACCTGCGGTGCTTTATTCAAAAAGTGTTTAAAGATGATTAAATATCAACAGTATAAAGATTGACCTGTCCTTAACTGACGTGCATTAATAAGAATGCGTAACTAAAAAATAATAAATTAAGGATTTTGTATGGGATTGCTTTTTTCACCACGTAAATTAATCGTCAAAAGTGTGCTGGTTTTACAGTTCGCTGCTTTTAGTGTTTTAGCGCAGCCTTTATCGCAAAGTGCGGTAGCAATGCCTGACTCGTTCAGTGCCGATGCTGCTAAAAGTATATTAGAGCAAGGCGGTAATGCTGTTGATGCGGCTATTACGGCACAATTTGTACTTGCAGTAACGCTTCCTGAAGCCGGCAATATTGGCGGCGGGGGATTTATGCTTATTCAAAAAGATGGCAAGGGCGATTTTATAGATTATCGCGAAACAGCGCCAACAGCGGCTCATCGTGATATGTATTTAGATGAGCAAGGTAATGTTATTGCAAACAAATCAATATATGGTATTCATGCAAGCGGTGTACCTGGCAGTGTAGCGGGCATGTGGCTTGCCCATAAAAAACATGGCACTTTAAAGTGGGAAGAATTAGTACAACCAGCGGTAACGTTGGCTGAGCAAGGGTTTGTAGTTCCGCCTAAGTTAGCAAAAGGTGTGAGCAATTATATAGCCCACCTAAAAGAGCAAAAAATAAATGTAAACTTCGAAAAATACTTTGCTGATGTAAAAGTTAATAAAGTATTTAAGCAACCCGAGTTAGCGGCAACGCTAAAGCGTATCCGTGATAACGGCCAAGATGGGTTTTATAAAGGCGAAACTGCAAATATTATTGCTAAATTTATGCACCAACATGGCGGTATAATTAATCAAGATGATTTAAAAGGTTACACCGCTAAATCACGTACACCTATTAAAGCGAGTTGGAATGGTTATGAAGTACTTACTTCTCCACCGCCGAGTTCAGGTGGTATTGCTATTTTACAGTGGCTTAAAATGTATGAGTTACAAAAACCAGATGCGGGCTTAGCGCATAACTCTACTCAGTATGTACACTTACTTTCTGAAATAGGTAAACGTGTATTTGCAGATAGGGCGGAGTATTTAGGCGATCCTGATTTTTTTGATGTACCAGTCAACGCATTAACTAATATTAACTACCTCAAAGAGCGCAGTAATGGCATTTCGTTAACCGCTATCTCGACTACCGAAAATATTAAACCGGGCCTTAAAGAAAGTGAGCAAACTACACACTTTTCAATCGTTGATAAAATGGGTAACGCTGTCGCAAATACCACCACAATAAACTTAGGGTTTGGTAGCGGTGTAGTTGTTGAAGGTGCAGGGTTTATTTTAAATGATGAAATGGACGATTTTAGTGCCAAACCAGGCGTTATGAATGTGTTTGGTGCAATAGGCGGCAAAGCTAACGAAATACAGCCGCACAAGCGTATGCTTAGCTCTATGACGCCTACAATACTCCTTAAAGACAACACCGTTAAAATGGTGACAGGCTCGCCAGGTGGCACAACAATTATTAGCTCTGTGTACGAATCTATCTTAAATGCGGTAGAGTTTGATATGACTGCAGAGCAGGTTGTAAATAGCCCTCGTTTTCATCATCAACTGTGGCCTAAAAATATAATTAGAACACACATAGGTTTAACCGATAGCGTAAAAGCAGAGCTTACAAAAATGGGTTACACCATAGATGAGAATCACTTTGGTGACTTACACGTTATTATTAATAAAGAGGGCCAACTAGATGCCGCTTCTGAAGCATCAGGACGTGGAAAATCGATTGTTTTTTAAATAAAAAACACCGCGCTAAAAGCGCGGTGCTTTAAACAATACAAAATTATTGAGTATCAATTAAATCTTCAACACCCACTATTAGCCATGGAGCGTCGTCTGAAATTAGACGCTCTAAGTGCCAAATTTCTAAAATAGGCTCTTCTTTTTTATCGCCTAAATCACGGTACTTACCTTTAAAGCGAACACTAACCTGCCACGATTGCGCGTTTGTATCTGCGCGCACAAGTTCGGCATCAATAAACATCACTTCTGTTTCTACGCTTTGTATAGCTTCACGTTCAGCTTTAAACTCGGCAACAAGTGCAGGGCTTAAGTATTCAGCCATTGTGGTGTAATCGGCATTGTTCCATGCAGTTTGTAGCGTATGGTAATGACTACGGGCACCTTGCAAAAAGCCATTAACGTCAAAGTTAGGTGGTAAATTAAAAGGCACACTTTCACCTTGTGGGGCGCTGCTTGCAAAGCCGGTACTTGTTGGTTGCTCGATAGGTGCTTGTTTAAAAGCATTTTGCTGAGCACTTGTACTTGCACTGGCAAGTTGTGGGGCACGATTAGCACGTAAAAAGCCCGTTACTAGCTTAAATAAAATAAAGAGTGCGCCAGCTAATAAAATCATTTCTAATAGCTGAAAACCTTCAAAATCGTCGCCTAACATTGCTGCAATTAAGCCACCCGCTAAAAGCCCTCCAAAAATGCCTGCCATAATGCCTTTTTTATTTGATGTGGCTTTAGGTGTAGCGTTAGGTGTTGTTGTATCTGTTTGTTGTTTTTGCGCTGTTTGTTGTGTTGCAGGTGTCTGTCCGCGTTTACTACTGCCAAATTTTTTACGTGCGTGTGCATCAAAACTGGCAGTACATAATAATGCCAATAATGAAAAAATAACGATGATGTTCTTCATGAAATTCCCTAATTAAAATCGAGCCGCGATTATAATTTACTTTCTTTAGGAATTTAATTAATTACTTTAAAAATCAGAGGTTTTGGGGAGTGAAGAAACGCTTTGTTGGTGAGTATATAATCAAAAAACCGCTCAGTAGAAACTAAGCGGTAAATTTGTCTATTTTAAAGCCAGCGAATTGCGCCAGTAACGCGTTCATTGTATGTATCTAGAGGTGCTCCAAGACTTGCCACTAAAATAGTATCAGCTTGTGAGCCACGATTAATGTGACCTTCAAAGCGCTCATCGCGGAAGTTGTCATCCCCAAAACCAAATGATTTATTTTCAGAAGGCACTATAAATACCGTCATAGGACCAAAGTCAGACTCAAATATTAAATGCAGTCCTTTTTCGCCTTTAAAATCACAAAACATCGCATAAGTTACAGCGCCAGGAAGTTCATCAAGATGACCACCTAATACTGCAAGCTTGTCGTTGACGCTTTGTAGGCTAATGGGCTCTTTTTTATCAAGCGCATTAATTTCGTAGTACACATGGGCAAGCGCATGCTCACCTGCTTCGTGTGCAATATTTTGCTCTGTACTAAAAAAGAAGGCACTAATCGCCACTACAAAAGACGCTGCTAACGCAAGATGTACACGATCAAACTTAAAACGCGATCGAGCATCAACCACGTTTTTACCAGTTGCTTGTTCTTCTTGGAGTGCTTTTTCTTTTAACGATGTGTTTAAAAGAATGCGGTCTGCAAGATTTTCAGGCACAGGTATATCTAAAGAATCTTGAATGAATTTATCAAAATCTTTCATATCGTTAATAAAACTTTGTCGCTCTGGGTTATTGTCAGCAAACTCCATAAGCTCCTTGTCAATGTCGTTTGGCTGCGCAATAGTGCGGCGACGAAACTCAAGTTCATCCATTATTTTGATGCCCCTTTAAGTTGTTCATCATCACGGCTTAAAGCCTCTTTAAGTTGATTTCTGGCACGGTATAAACGAGTCATTACCGTGTTTTTATTTAAATTAAGTATGCCTGCAATCTCTTCACCAGAGCAGCCCATTACAACTTGCAGTAATAATGGCTCTCGGTATTCATCAGATAGCAGTGCAATCTGGCGTTGAATTACCGTTTGTTCCATTTCATCGTCTAATGAATGGCTGGTTTCATCAACAAGCGTATCGTTTTCTACGTCGCTGTAATCAAACTGTTTACGTTCAAATCGGCGTGCGTTTTCTCTTCGTAATATAGTAAGCAGCCAGGGTTTAGCTGCCTTTTGATCAAGTAAAGAGTCGAGTGAACGCCATGCGCGTAAAAACGTTTCCTGTACTAAATCATCTGCTATGTGCGGATCACGGCATAACCAATAAGCAAAGCGATAAAGCTCTTTATTGTAAACGTGGACCAAGGCTTCATAACGCTTTTGTTTCTCTGCCATATCGATTAAGACCTGATTGTTTGATTTTTTCTTTCCAAGCATAAGCACTTTTTTAATTAAAAATTATTAGTTATTGCAAAAAAAGACCTGAGGTTCGTAGTTATTAATCATAAAGGTCTTTTAATACAGTTTGTTGCGACTTTGATGCCTGAGTTTGATAGTTCTCAAGAATTTTAATAATAGCATTAAGATCCATGTTTGCGCCTTTATTACTATAAAGTTGTGCCTGCAATTGGCTAATAAGACCATTAAGCTCGCTGCTGTTTACACGGATGCAGAGCTCATCAATCGCGCCAACATTTTTATGGGTCACCTTTACAGAAAAGTTATTTAATGCGGTGTAAAAGGCTTTCACATCGTGTGTTTTAGCTAATGCTTTAAGCTCATTTAAGCTTGGCTGAGAAGTACCACGGGTGTTTAGCTGTAATTTTTCAGTCGTATTTTTAGTAGAACGGCTTATTAAGTAAAAAATTACAGTACCAATCCATAAAATATACCCTAAAGCGGCAACAACTATTAACCAAAGAGGAGTATCACTTTTAGTTTCAATAGGTTGTGTGCCAGTTGCTTGATTCGAAATATTTTCAAGAGTAGGTGAATTATTTGTGCTGGGTTGTGGGTTTGCTATGGCTGTATTAGGCGCGGTAGTACTTGGCGTTACTGTAATAGTACGCTTTGGTAATGTAGCTACGCTAATACGGTTCATTTTGGTATTAAACCAAGGCAGCTTTATTTCAGGCAAAGTATAAGTACCTGGTTTTTGCGGCAGTAAGGCATATGATGCCGTTTGCTGCGACACAACGCGTCCGTCTCGCACTGCATTGTTATTTTCTTTTTGATCAGGGTAGCTGCGTATGCCATCAATAGTAGGCATAGAGATTTCAGGTAATTGCTCTTTTGTAACTCCAAGCGCGGTAAGTGTAATAGTACGAGTTATAGGCGTACCTACTTCTACTGTGTTGTCGTTAGGTTGCCATTCTTCATCAAGGTTAACCAATTCGCTTGGTAACCATGCACCTTTATAGTCACTCGGGATTGGTTTTATTTCTACTTGCTGATCATCGCCAAGAGCAGATACCTCCAGTTGGCGGTAATTTTGCTGTACTCGCCCTTGAAACGCAGGGCCTGCAATCGTGTAGGCACCACTTTTTTGTGGCTGAATCAAATACTCACGAGTAATAACAAGGTAGCGTTTGCCATCAACTAGCTCATAACTTTCAGTTTGTTTACCTAATTGGGTTAGCTGAGCATCTTCCATACTTGGTGTGCTTAAGCTGCCATCAAGCAGTTCTTTGGCAAGGTAGAGCTTAACAGTGTAAACACCGGCTTCTTGGACAAATAATGAATTACTCGAGAGTGACGTTTTTAAAAATATTTCGTTATTTTTATCTGCATCAACTGAGCGTTTTGCCACTTTTAACTTAATAGGTTGTGAGGTTAACCCTGCAACGCTAAATGCCGGTATCGTGTAATCACCCTCTGTACGGGTCATTAGTTTAACTGACCACGTAGTTTGTTTATTAATGCTGCCATTAATAATGTTGGTACGAGAGCTTAAGCTCGTCGGGCCTACAACAAAGTCTTTTAACAGCGATGAGGTGTCTGGTTGCTCGCCTTTAACTGTATCGTCTATCGATATATTAAGCATAAAAAATTCACCCGCTAATACAGGGTTTTTATCTACGCTGGCTTCTAATTTGGTGGCAGCCCACGAAGGCATCGCACTTAATAGCAATAAACAGCAAAATAATCGCATTACCATGATTTTTCGACTCCTGTAGGGCGACGTTTGTATTGTCTTTTTTGGGCTTCTAATTGCATTTTATTCCGTAATAAAATAGCCGGATCGTCCGGGACTTTTCTAAGTAGTTGATTAAGCTGTTGTGCTTTTTCTTTTTCTTCATTAGTGAGCTCACTTGCTTGGGCTTGCATCGCTTGTTGCTGAGCATTTTGTTTTTGCTCATCAGTGGCAGGTTGCTCACTTATTGCTTGTGGCTTACTTTGTTGCTGCTCATCCTCTTTAGGCTGATCAGCGTCTTTATTTTGCCCTTGTTCGCTTTGTGGCTGGGCTTGCATATCAGGTTCATTTTGCTTATCTGATTGCTCGCCAAGCTCACCTTGTTGATCTTTGGGTTGTTCAGATTCTTTATCTGATTTTTCATCGCTTGAGCTTTGACTTTCGTTTTCGCCTTTTTCAGAATCGCTTTTATCACCATTTTGTTGCTGATCCTGTTTTGACTCATCAGAATTTTGCCCTTGGTTTTGCTCATCTTTTTTCTGATTATCATCTTGGTCTTGAGAGTCGTCGCCGTCGCTTTGCTGATCTTGCTGGTTTTGTTGCTCTTGTTGATTTAGTAATTGCTCAACTAAGGCTTGGTTATCGGCTGCTTGTGTAAAGTCATCTTGTAAGGTTTGGGCCTGTTTGTACGCCTCAATTGCGTCCTCAAGTTTGCCAGCTTTGGCAAGGGCATTACCGTAGTTGTATAATCCGGTAGCCGACTTATCATTACTAAACTCATTAAGTGCAGCATCAAAATTACCTTGCTGGTAAAGCGCCGCGCCTTTCAACTCACTCGATTGCGCCTGTGTTGCTGCATCGTATTCTTTATTATTGTAAGCCTCTAATGCACGTTGATCTGCATTTTGCAAAAGAGTAGGGAGCTCTACGGCATACGCATTTTGTTGCGGTAAAAAACCAAAAGCTAAAAATGCGCCTAACAAGGCAGCGCGTCTAAATAAATACAAACCAAATGGCAGTAATAACAAGAGTCCGTAAATACCTGCATCTATTCGCCAAAGTGCGTGGCTTTGTTTTTCGTCTTTCAATAATTCACTCTGCGCATTTGGAGCAAACGTATTTATGTCGTTATTGCTAGGTTGGTAACTAGCAAATTTACCGCCGCTGCTTGATGCTAAATTTTTAAGCTGAGAGGCATTAATTGTAGGTACTACAATTTGGCCGTATCTGTCTTTCAAAAAGCCGCCTTCAGGTAACTTAATTGGTGCGCCTTGAGCGGTACCTACACCATAAATATTTAATCTATATTGGGTGTTACTGGTAAAGCTACTCACGTCGCTTTGTTCTTGTTGGTCAATACCGTCGGTTACTAAAATAATGTCGCCATCAATATAACCCGCTTGCGTTAATAGCTCTTTGGCCATATCAAGACCGGCTAAAACGTTTGAGCCTTTGTCTGGCATTATTTCAGGGCTTAAGCTTGGAATTAAATTACTGAGTGTTGTGGCATCGTTTGTTAGTGGCGAAATTACATAGGCCGTGCCTGCGTAAGCTACAAGCGCGGTATCACCTTCTTTAAATAGCTCAATCATATCAAGCGCTTTAAAGCGTGATTGCATTAAACGATTTGGCAAAATATCGGTGCTGTACATTGAGTACGACATATCCATAACAATTACACGGGCACTTTTACTTTGAAATACAGGAACTTGTTTTTTCTCAAAACTAGGCCCAGCACTAAATAAAATGCCAAGGCTGCAAAACAAAGCAACTAACCAAAGTGGCTGGCTGGCTTTAGTGTTTGCTTCGCTCATTATAAATTGTGCTAAATGAGGTGCAATTAGCTGCTCACTAGTCGTTTTTTTATGCTTAATTAAGGCAACAAAAAATAATGCCACAGCAGGTATGAGTAACCATAAAAGAGCGGGGCGAATAAATTCAAAATCCATTAGTTTGGCTCCTTTAATGCACGCAGTGTACTAAGCATTACTTTTAAGCTAATAAGTAAAATAGCGATAAGTAACGGGTAGTAAAATAATGAGCTTTGTGGGCGAAAAGTTTGTTCATCAGCGCTAATAGGTTCAAGCTTATCAAGCTCTGCGTAAATTTGTTGAAGGCCAGCTACATCTTTAGCTCTAAAGTATAATCCGCCAGTTTGCTCGGCAATCTTTTTAAGTAAGCTTTCATCTAAATTACTGCCACTAGAGCCTCCCACATTAAAGAGACTAAAGCCGCGCGGATTATCTGAGCCAACACCAATGGTGTACACTTTAATACCTTCTTCGCGAGCTAGCAGTAGGGCATCTTCTGGGTTTAGATTGCCCGCGGTGTTTTGTCCGTCGGTTAATAGCACCACAATTCGGTTACTTTCATCTTTATTGGCAAAGCGTTTTACCGAAAGACCCAATGCATCACCAATGGCTGTTGCGCGCCCCACTAAACCAATTTGCGCTTCGCTGAGCATTTTACTTACTGTTTTAACGTCGCGGGTGAGCGGGGTTTGTAAAAACGCGGTGTCGCCAAATAATATTAGCCCAAGCCTGTCGCCTTGACGTTGCTCTATAAAATCACTGAGTACAGCTTTTACCATGGTAAGGCGGTCAACATATTGGCCATTATAAGCCATGTCTTGTTCGGTCATCGAGCCTGATAAATCGACCGCTAACATTATATCGCGTCCTTCATTTGGTAATGAAATTGGCTCATCTAACCATGTTGGATTGGCAGCAGCAGTAACAAGTAATAACCAAATTACCCACTCGAGGGGATTTAAACGTCGTGCGTGTGGCTCGATGCTTTGGCTGGTTAAATTGTGCTTTGCAAAACTGGGTATACGTAAACGCGTACTGGCATTACTTGCTGCGGGTTTTAATAGTAAAAGTAATAAAGGCAAGGGTAGTAATAAAAATAACCATGGCCAGCTAAATTCAAACATTTACTGACTCCTTTATTTTAAATTGCTTAATACCTTGGCGAAATTTTTCGCACAGTGTTGTATCTTTTTGACTGGGGTTATACAAGCTTAGTATTTCTTGTTCTGTAAAGCTTAAACCGGTGAGTGTATTAAGTGTTGTGCACCATTTAGAGGTAGATTGCGCAGCAAGTCGCTTGTCGTAATATTCAATCACTAAACGTTTTAAAATAATATGCAGTTGCTGAGGGTTTTGCTCACTTTGGCTCAATTGTATTGCGTAGCGTTTAGGCTTTTTAAATTTATGTTTTTTATAAAATATATAAATAGCTGCGCACAGTGCTAAAAACAGCAGTGCAATAATAACCCACCAAGCAGGGGCGAGTGGCCACCAATTAACTTGGCTTGGCGCTATTATATCGTGCAGGCCATCGAGTGGATTGGTTTGCATGGTTATTTTCTCACTAATTGCAGCTCAAGCGGTGTTGCTGCATTGAATGATATTAAATTAAGACCCGATTTAGTTAGGCGATTAAAGCGCGCGCTAAATGCTTGCTCAGCATTTTTAGCAAAGCGTTCTCTAAAGCTGTTATCCATTAATGGTAGGGCAAAGTCTTGACCATTTGCATTAACGGTAACGGCTTGCTTAAACGCAGGTAACTGATGCTCAAATGGATCGCTTATGTGGCAACCAATCAGCTCGCAGTGGCGGCTTAATATTTCAAGTTGCTTAAAGCTGGCATCATCCAGAGCATTAAAATCAGACACTAAATACACTAAACTGCCTGGTTTTGCTAAATGGTTAAGGCGCTTTAGGTTATCGCTAAAGTTGTTAGTGGCTGTTTTATCAATATTGTTAAGCGCTTGCTGGTGGTTGTCGCATAAATTATGACAAAGCTTAAGCACGGCTTTTTCACGGGCGCTGGGTTTTAGCTCTAAATGCGAGTGCTGATTAAACACAATACCGCCAATTCTATCGCCGCGCTGACACGCCGACCATGCAACAAGAGCGCTTATATGCGCAGCTTGCACCGACTTTAACAGTAACTTTGAGCCAAACAGCATTGAGTTAGAAAAATCAGTGAACACAAACACAGGGCGCTCTTTTTCTTCTTGAAAGAGCTTTGTGTGAGTCTCGCCGGTACGCGCAGTAACTCGCCAATCAATAGAGCGAATATCGTCACCTTGCTGATAATGTCGCACTTCGGCAAATTCCATTCCTCGGCCTTTGTGCGGTGCAAGGTATTGCCCTGTTAAGGTGTTTTTTATTTTTACCTTAGGGGCAAGTTCAAGCAATTGCGCTTTGGCTTTGTAATACATCAGCTCTTTGAGTGCTAAATTAACACCGTGGCTATGGCTCTGTTTGAGCCATGCTTGGATTTCTAATTGTTTTTGCATAACTTATGGTACGGCTACAAGTTCAACTATACGGCTTATTACTTGATCTTTAGTAATGCCATCGGCTTGGGCTTCGTAACTTAAAATAATGCGATGACGCAGTACGTTATGCACAACAGCTTGAATATCATCAGGTGCTACAAAGTCACGGCCTTGAAGCCATGCATGAGCACGAGCACATTTATCAAGTGCTATTGTTGCACGCGGACTTGCACCAAACTCAATCCAGCTACCTAGTTGCGCGTCTAATTTAGCGCCTTCACGAGTGGCAATAATAAGTTGTACTAAATATTGCTCAAGTGGCTCTGCTAAATAAAGGCCTAATATTTCTTTACGAGCTGCAAATAAATCGCTTTGACTAATTTTTTGCATTACTGGTTGTTGCTCGTTAAGCGCTTCGCCGCGTGTTAAACGCAGTATATCAAGCTCATGCTCTGCGCCAGGGTAGTCAATACTTAGGTGCAGTAAAAAGCGATCCAGCTGGGCTTCTGGTAACGGGTAAGTCCCTTCTTGCTCTAGCGGGTTTTGCGTTGCCATAACTAAAAACAGTTCGCTAAGCGGATAGGTATTTTTACCCACGGTAACTTGTCGCTCTGCCATGGCTTCTAATAGTGCTGATTGTACTTTGGCAGGTGCACGATTAATTTCGTCAGCTAAAATTAGGTTGTGAAAAAGAGGGCCTTTTTCAAATACAAACTCGCTAGTTTGTTGGCGGTAAATATCGGTACCTGTTACATCAGCTGGTAATAAATCTGGCGTAAACTGTACGCGCTGAAATGAGCCTTCAATGCCTTTAGCAAGTGCATTAACTGCACGTGTTTTTGCAAGCCCAGGAGGGCCTTCTACTAATAAGTGACCATCAGCTAAAATAGCAATAAGTAGCGCTTGAGTAAGCTCTGGCTGGCCAATGATTTGTGTATCTAAGTACGTTTTTAATTGTGAAAATGCGTTAGCTGCCATAATAAGTGGACTGTCCTCGTCAGCTGGGTTTGTACCTAATAGTGTTAGGTGATAAATACTGACCTATTTATAAGGTTTATAATTGGGTAACTCAAGAGTTAGACTGTATTTTTTAAAATAGTTCGTTATTTTTTAACGAATTTTAGCGTACCACAAAACTTTGTAAATGCGTCTAAAAAAGCCTATTGTGATAGTCGTAATTAAACACTGTTTATATAAATTTGTGTTTATCTATTGGCTTTAGGGCACGGGTTGTTTAGAATCGAGGAAAACAAACAGGTCAGACCTGTCAGCGGGAGAGCATAAATGTCTGAGCAAAACATACTAAAAACACCAAAGGGCGACCGTATTGCCATCGTTAGCGGCTTACGTACACCTTTTGCAAAACAAGCAACAGCGTTTCACCATGTACCTGCACTTGATATGGGGAAATTGGTGGTTAACGAAATGCTTGAACGATTAAATTTCAATAAGTCAGAAATTGATCAACTTGTATTTGGTCAAGTAGTACAAATGCCAGAAGCGCCAAATATTGCACGTGAAATTGTATTGGGCACAGGTATGCCTGTATCGGTTGATGCATATTCTGTATCGCGCGCATGTGCTACCAGCTTTCAGGCTATTGCTAATGTAGCTGAGTCTATTATGGCGGGATCTGTAAGTGTAGGTATTGCAGGTGGCGCAGATTCGTCATCAGTATTGCCAATTGGTGTAAGTAAAAAGCTAGCAGGCAGCTTAGTTGATTTAAATAAAGCGCGTACGCTTGGTCAACGTTTAAAAATATTTTCAAAACTGCGTTTAAAAGACTTATTACCAGTGCCTCCTGCAGTTGCAGAGTACTCAACAGGCCTTTCAATGGGGCAAACTGCTGAGCAAATGGCTAAAACACACAACATTAGCCGTGAAGATCAAGATGCGTTAGCGCATCGTTCTCACTCACTTGCAACGCAAGCATGGGCTGATGGTAAGTTAAAAGATGAAGTAATGACGGCGCATTTACCGCCATATAAAAGCTTTATTTCAGAAGACAACAACATTCGTAAAAACTCAACGGTTGAAGGCTACGCCAAGCTTAAACCTGTTTTTGACCGTCAGCACGGTACTGTTACCGCTGCAAATGCAACACCATTAACTGATGGTGCAGCGGCCGTACTTATGATGAGCGAAAGCAAAGCAAAAGCACTTGGCTATGAAATACTAGGTTACGTACGTAGTTTTGCATTTTCGGCAATTGGCGTAGAAAAAGACATGTTAATGGGCCCAGCTCATTCAACGCCTATTGCACTAGATAGAGCGGGTATTACGCTTGCTGATTTAGATTTAATTGAAATGCACGAAGCGTTTGCATCGCAAACACTTGCCAATATGAAAATGTTTGCCTCAGACAAATTTGCACAAGAGCATTTAGGTCGCAGCAAAGCAATTGGCGAAATTAACATGGATAAGTTTAACGTTAACGGCGGCTCTTTAGCATATGGTCACCCATTTGCAGCAACAGGTGCACGCTTAATTACGCAAAGCTTACACGAGCTTAAACGTCGTGGTGGCGGTTTGGCATTAACAACAGCGTGTGCTGCTGGTGGTTTAGGTGCAGCCTTTGTATTGGAGAGCGCGTAATGACTGATTCAGTATTTAATTTAGCGGTAGATGAAAACAAAATTGCCGTAGTAACGATTGATGTGCCAGGGGAGAAAATGAATACCCTGCGCAGTAGTTTTGCCGATGACTTAAAAGCATTATTAGAAGACGCTAAGTCGCAAAATGTAATAGGCATGGTATTTATAAGCGGAAAAACCGATAACTTTATCGCGGGCGCCGATGTAAAAATGCTTGATAGCGTTCAAAAGCGTGATGATGCTTTAGCTATTAGCGAACTATGCCATCAAGCATTTTTTGATATGACAAAACTGCCATACACAACAGTAAGTGCGATTCATGGCGCTGCATTAGGTGGTGGTTTAGAGTTTGCTTTAGCGTGTGACTACCGTGTTGGTACCGACAGCGATTTAACAAAAATTGGCTTACCAGAAGTGCAACTTGGTTTACTACCAGGTGGCGGCGGTACGCAGCGCTTAACTAAAATTGTTGGTATTCAAAAAGCACTTGAGTGGATGCTAACAGGTAAACAAATTCGCCCTAAGCAAGCTAAAAAAGCAGGCGTGCTTGATGACTGTGTACCACACAGTGTGCTGCTAAAAGTTGCAAAAGAATTTGCGACTAAGAAAAAGCCACAAGCAAAAGAGCCAAAGCTCGACAATATTAGTAAATTACTAGAGTCAAACCCGTTTGGCCGTAACTTTATCTTTAAAAAAGCTAAAGAAAACGTACTTAAAAAAACGGGCGGGCACTACCCAGCACCACTCGCTATTATTAAAGCTGTGCGTGCTAGTGTAGAGCTTGATGAGCTAAAAGCGTATAAAACAGAAGCTGAAAGCTTTGCAACACTTGTAATGAGTGACGAATCGAAAGCGCTTCGCGGTATTTTCTTTGCAACCACTGAAATGAAAAAAGAGTGGCGCAATGATGACGCACCCGCAATTAGCAAAACTGCTGTTTTAGGTGGTGGACTAATGGGCGCAGGTATTGCGCACGTAAGTGCTGTTAAAGCTAAAGTACCGGTACGTATTAAAGATGTAGCAGAGCAGGGCATTAGTAATGCAATGAGCTACACCTACAAAATTTTAGACAAGCGCCTTAAGCGCCGTATTATGTCTAAAGCTGATATGCAGTTAACAATGAACCGTATTACAGGTACAACAGACTACAGCGGCTTTAAACACATTGATTTAGTAATAGAAGCTGTGTTTGAAGATCTTGCGCTTAAGCAAGGTATGGTTGCCGACGTAGAGCAGCAATGCCAAGAAAATACAATTTTTGCTAGTAACACGTCATCATTACCAATTTCGCAAATTGCAGCGCAGGCAGCACGTCCTGAAAATGTAATTGGCTTACATTACTTTTCACCAGTAGAAAAAATGCCATTAGTGGAAATTATTCCACACGAAGGTACATCTAAAGAGACTATTGCTCGCGTTGTTAACTTTGCACGTAAGCAAGGTAAAACGCCAATTGTTGTAAAAGACATGGCCGGTTTTTACGTAAATCGTATTTTAGCGCCTTACTTAAACGAAGCTGCTAATTTAATGCTTGCGGGTGAGCCAATTGAAAAGATTGATGCAGCCCTAGTTGAGTTTGGCTTTCCGGTAGGACCGCTGGCTCTACTTGATGAAGTAGGGATTGATATTGGCTCTAAAATTGCTCCAATTCTTGAAAAAGAATTAGGTGAGCGTTTTAAAGGCCCTGATGCATTTATGCGTATGATTGATTCAAAACGCCTTGGCCGTAAGTCCGGTCGTGGTTTTTATGAATACGATAAAAAAGGCAAAAAGGTTGATGAGTCAGTTTACGAACTATTGGATGTTACCCCAGCTCCACGTTTAAACAAAAGCGAAATTGCTAAGCGATGTGTATCGAAAATGCTTAACGAAGCAGTACGCTGTTTAGATGATGGCATTATTGCAAGCCCTCGTGATGGCGACATTGGTGCAATATTTGGTATTGGTTTCCCACCATTTTTAGGTGGCCCGTTTAGCTATATGGATAAATTAGGCGCAAGTAAAATAAGCTCTGATATGTCTACATTGGCTAACAGCGATGCTAACTTTGCTCCATGTGAGTCACTGGTAACAATGGCAAGCTCTGGTACTACTTTTTATAATGCAGCAACTGTTGAGGTTGTAGCTCCTGAAGTACAAAGCACTGAGCCACAAGAGCAAAGTGTCACTGAGCCTGAAGTTACTAAAGAGATTGAAACAAAAGAATAAAGTTTCTACTGTTTATAAAAACCGCATTTAGATGCGGTTTTTTTATGATTTTTAATATTTAAATGAGGAGCTTAATGACATTATTTACACAAAGATTGAGCATGTACCAAATGGAAGAATCTGATTGGCCTCTTTTTCTAGCGCTTCATCGCGATCCTCAAGTCCTTAAGTATTGTTTTGATATGCCAATGGAGTCACTGATAAGAAACCGCTTTGAGATACGCTTACCTAAGTGGAATACTAAATCACGCCACCCACTGTGCTTACTCATTATTAATAATAAAACAAAACAACCAGTGGGTGTTACAGGCTTTGCCTATGACGGAGAAACCGCAGAGCTTGGTTATTTATTATTGCCAGAGTATTTTAATAAAGGCTACGCGACAGAGTCTTTAAGAGCTGTGATTGATTGGGCTTGGAAAGAATGTGGTATTAGGCAGTTTAAAGCTGTCGTAACGCGTGGCAATATTGGTTCTGAAAAGGTGCTTAGTAAGTGTGGCTTAACCCATACCGATACACTTTTTAAAGTGCATACAATAGGCGAAAAGTTATATGACGATTTAATTTATACGCTTAAGGTTTAAGGTTTTAATGGGCTAGTAGCCTAGCCCAAAAAGTGCTACAAGTGAAGTGCGATAGCTTTGCGGTCTTTTTCTGGCATATTTTCTACGACTAAATTAAATGAGTTATCAATCATTCTCTCAATTTCACTTTGTGCAATTGTGCCGTCTAAAATTACTGTGTTCCATAAGCGTTTATTCATATGGTAACCAGGGATCACTGCCGGGAAAGTATCACGCAATGATATTGCTTCATCAGGATCGCATTTTAAGTTAAGCCACCAAATAACCTCACCATCATCATTAGTTTGACCGTCATTGCCAATAGCAAGAGTCGCAAACATTTTATGATTCACTTTATATACATCAACCTCTTGCGCAAATGGTTTTGTAACCTGAACAAGTGGTTTTTTAACTAAATACTCATGTACTTTTTTCTGGTCCATGATCCATTCCTTGAAGTCATACTCGGTAAAGCTACCATAGCAGTTTTTTTCACATTTGATTATATGTATTTTAGTATAAATTAAAATTTTACAAGCTAATACAACATGTAGCGTAAAACCAACGTAATTTTAGTTGAACAAAATCCAGTTCGTGGTATGTTTCTGCCAATCAAAAAAATAATAGGAATTCACACATGCCAAAGGCGAGTGATGTTAAAAAAGGTACTGCTATTGACTTCAATGGCCGCGTTTTAGTTGTAAAAGATATTGTGCGCTCTGTGCCGCAAGGTCGTGCTGGTGGTAGTTTATACCGTATGCGTTTATACGATGTGGTAACCGGTGGTAAAGTTGACGAAACATTTAAAGACAGTGACATGCTAACGCTGGCTGATTTAACACGCCGTGAAGTAATGCTATCGTACATTGATGGCGACGAGTATGTGTTCATGGATAATGAAGATTACACGCCTTACAACTTAAACAAAGATGCTATTAGCGAAGAAATTTTATTTGTTAATGAAGAAACGCAAGGCGTACACGTCATTGTTATTGATGGCGCGCCAGTAGGACTTGATTTACCGTCAAGTGTTGAACTTGTTGTTGAAGAAACAGACCCATCTATTAAAGGTGCATCTGCAAGTGCTCGTTCAAAACCTGCACGTATGTCTACTGGCTTAAATATTTCTGTGCCAGAGCATATTTCAACAGGTGACCGTATCCGTATTAATACTGTTGAACACAAATTTATGGGTCGTGCTGAAAAGTAACGCGTAAATTATAATTTTAAAAGCCGAATCTGTGTTTAACAGGTTCGGCTTTTTTGTGCGCGGGGATTTGTTGCTTTAAATTTAATCACGTTAGCGTTAGAATAAGCGCCGTATTTTTGAGCAACTTTAAGGGGGAGCTTTGTTTATAGTTTTACTAAGCAGTGCATTTATAGCTTTAATGTATTTAGAAACCATTAAAAAAGGCATGCCAATTAAACGATGGCTGATTTTAGGCGGTTTACTTGGACCTGTAGCCTGGTGCTTGTTTAATCTACATTATCGTCGCGCTTTAGTTAGAAATGTAGGAATAAATGCGTGTATATGGCGCCCTTAATTTATCGACGCCACATTTTTATTTTTTCTAATTAAGCTTGGGGCTGCTTTAGTTTGTTGCTGCTTTAAAAATTCAGTAAATTCACTTTTTGATAGTGGCTTGGAATAATAATAACCTTGTACTGTTTCGCAATTAAGCTTTTTGAGTATATCAATTTGATGGGCTTGTTCTACACCTTCAGCCACTACATGTAAATCAAGGTTATGCGCAATAGTGACTATTGAGTCGACCATATTACGGCCACGTTCGTTGGTCATGTCATCTATAAATGCTTTGTCTACTTTAAGTGTATTAAGCGGAAATTGCTTTAAATACGCTAATGATGAATAACCAGTACCAAAATCATCCATTGCTAAATGAATACCTCGGGCACTTAACGAACGCATAATTGCAATGGCTTCTTTAGGGTCATCCATTACAGTACCTTCTGTTATTTCAAGCTCTAAAAAGTAAGAAGGTAATTCATTTTTTTGCAAAATAACGTCAATACGAGAGGTTAAATCGGGGAGGCTAAATTGCTTTGCTGATAAGTTGACAGCTACTCGGCCGCTAAATAAACCGCTATCTAGCCATTCTTTTACGTCTCTGCAGGCTTTGTTTAATACCACCTCACCAATTTCAATTATTTGGCCCGTTTCCTCGGCTATAGGTATAAAAACTCCCGGACTAATAATGCCTTTTTTGGGTGTAATAAAGCGCACTAATGCTTCCATTCCGGTTAGCTTGCCTGTGCGAATATTCATTTTTGGTTGGTAGTACACTTCAAAATGGTCTTCTTTTAAACCAAAGCGCATGAGGTTTTCAATTTGCAGTCGTTTAACGGCTTGACGGTTCATCGTGTCGTTAAAAAATAGGTAGCTGTTACCTTTCTTTTTAGCATGATACATGGCGGTATCTGCATTTTTTAATAAAAGCTCTGGCGTATTACCGTCTTCAGGGAATAATACAATACCTACACTTGAGGTGATTGCCAGTTCGTGGCCTGCCATTTTAAATGGTGTAGCAATGGCTGCTAAAAACTGTTTAGCCATGCGTGTAATTACATGTATGTCGTTAGTGTCAGACATTACCAGAGCAAACTCATCGCCGCCTAAACGATAAAACACATCATTTTCGCGGGTTAGTTTATTTAAGCGCATTGCTAGTTTAGCTAATAAGCTGTCACCTAGCTGATGTCCTAACGAGTCATTTATTTTTTTAAAGTTATCTAAATCGAATACAAGCAAGGCGTGATGCGAATTGAGTTTTACTAGTTTATGCAAATCAGTAAAAAATAAATTTCGGTTAGGCAGACTGGTTGTGCGATCTCGATTCGATAAGTTATGTAATTGCGATTCTGCTTTTTTACGCTCTGTTAAATCTGAATATACAACGACATAATTAGTTATTTGATTTTGATCGTTTTTAATTTCATCTATGGATATTTCTATCGGTAATAAAATACGCTCACTATTACGAAGCTTCACTTCTTGTTGAATATGTTCGCGCTCTTTTACTATTTCAATAATTCTGTTTGTGTAGCTTGGCTCATACCCAGATAGGCTAAAATCTTTTCCTAAGTATTGTTCGCGTACGCCACCAAACAAGGTTAAAAAGCTAGGGTTTATATCAACCAGTTTAAAGTTTTTATCGTAAATTGCTAAGGCGTCAGTAAGCGACTCAACACATTTTGCAAAAAGGTTTAAGCGCTCTTCAGTTGATTTTAACTGTGATATATCGCGAACGGTACCTGTCATTCTAAGGGGGGATAAGTTGGCGTCTTTTTCAATTATTTTTCCGCGATCGAGCACCCAGTGCCAACGACCAAAAGTATCTTTGATTCGGTAGGTGGCTTCAAAAAAAGCAGACTGCTCTGCAAAGTGCACTTTTAGCAAGTGCTCAACGTTATTAATATCGTGAGGATGGATAAGGCCTTTATTTGGTGGAAACCCCATTAACGTAGTTGAGTCCATTAAATACTTATCGTTAATACGAATAACTTCGCCTGTTTTTATGTTCCAGTCCCAAAGTGTATCGCCGCTACCTTCTACGGTACTTTTAAGGCGTTTTTCCGAAAGTCGAAGTTGGCGGCGTGAACGTCTAAGTTTATGGATTACAAATAACAGGTAGGGCAAAGCAAGCGATATAATGGCGCTTGCTAGTATAAGTATATTGTCTGAGTTGTAATTAAGTGATGACTCAAAGGCAAAAAGCTCAAATGAGTAAGCAAGTACTACAAGCATGCTTAGTTTTATTATTGTTTTTATCATTTTTTGATTACTTCTAATTTACAAATGATAATTTAAAACAAGCTAAACCTAGAGTCAAAGAGATTGAGAGTAAACGGGCATATTTTGAGATTTACTGACTTTCGCCGAGCTTAAAAGCTCATATCTTGGTCTATTATCATCAAATAGGCTTAGTGCATAAACTTTTACTTCTCTTAGTGTTAGTGCGTTTAGGGCATCTAAAAGTCGCTGCTGCATATGAAATTCGTGATCTCTGTTACCAATAGCAAGCCATAACCGTTGTGAGCGCAGGCGCAAGTTTTTATCTTTTTCTGCAATATGAGTACTAAGGCCATGTTTTTGCTGTTGCCAATCGTTTTCATCAAGTGCATCAATGTTATCAAGGTATTTTTTAATAAAGCTGTTATGACGATGCAATAATGTTTTTGCATCAAACTTAGGTGACTGCACATAAAATGCTATTCCAGCACGAGTATTAAAAGGTGCATAACCTGCGCCCACTAAATAACCTAGCTGTTGTGTTGTTCGTAATTCGTTAAAGTAATCTTGATTAATTAAATGATTTAACGCCATCATTTTTACTTTTTCGGCCACGCAATCCGTTTGCGCCTGATAGTAAACTACCATGGCATGGTCGCTACAAGGAAGTTCTAACTCGTAGCGAGTTACTTTTTTAATTTCAAAAAGGGGGCGTCTTAAATCTTCAATTATGGCTGCGTTTTTTAGGTGTTCGGCGACCTTTTTTTGAAAGGCTAATGCATCACTTTGCTGCCAGTTACCATGTAAAAATGATTCAACATGTAGTGCTTTAAAAAAGTCTGTTCTGAACTCATTAAATTGCTGAAAACAGGTGTTTTTTAATGCCGATGCAAGCTCCCCAGGTTGAGGGTTCCAAGGCATTATTTTTGCGCCTAAAATACTAAATAACTCACTGACTGGTTTGTTTTGGTTGCTATTGCGCCAATGCCTTACAAGTTGTTTTTTATATTCAGCAAAGCGTTTTGCACAAATTTCTACATTAAATAAAGCATCTATTAATTGATCAACAAGCTCTAACTGACTGGATGAAAGCCCAGCGGTATGTAGAGTTAATCCACCTTGATGCGAGGTTAAGTGGTAGCTAAGTCCTGCAAGTTCTGCAGGATAAAATTGCTCGCCTACGCTATCCATAAATAAATCTGTAAATAAGCGGGTGAGTGCCATATGCTTTACATCTTTTACGGCAAAATCAGAATCCATGGCCAAATAAAAATGACCTTTAGCAACACGAAATGTGTTGTCTTGTTTAAACCAAAAGTCAAAACCGGGTTCTTTTACTAATAACTCGGGTTTCGTTTGTGGTTTTATGACATCAAATAACACCACTTCTTTTGTCAAATAAGGATTAGCGGTAGGCAGCAGCATTTCGCTCAGCGGTTTATTTATCTCGCTAAGTGCATCAAGCCAATTAGGTGAAATATGTTCTACTTTATATGGTGTGTTGTACCATGCGGTTTTATGTTCAGGCTCTACATCTGGATGTATAAGTACGATGCGCATATTATGTGGCGTTAACCACTGCATGGCCATTTCGTGGGTCGCTTTTTTAAAGCCTTCCATTAAATAGTCGCCTTGCACGTAATTTGCTTCGTCGTAATGCTGCATATTAATGCTTAAATTACTGACCCAATCAATCAAGCGTGACTTTTCTTGGTTATCGAATGCTATTTGTAATAGATTTTTTTTATCTTGGTATAAGCGCGGCAATTTTTCGGTGTTATCGTTAATTAAGCAAATGTATTCAAACACCATTTCAATAATGTCTTCGAAGTATTCAATACCTTCATCGGTAAGCGCTAAACTAATATTAAAGTCTTTAAAGTTGCTGCCATTAATACCACCGCCAGCAGAAAGCGCGTTTATCCAGCCTTGCTCTTTTAAAATAGAATAAAGGGAACCCGCGCCTTCATAGCCAAGTAAATGGGCAATAAAACTCACTGTTTTGTGGCGATAAAAGTCGTCAATATTAGGCATAGCAAAACTTATGATAAGTTTTTGCATATGCTTATGCGGCTCAATATGAAGTATTTTTCCTATGTCTTGTTTGCGATAGAGTGGCTCACTGATCTCTGGCTTTTTGAGGTTTTTATTACCCTTAATTGCGCCAAAGTAAGTTTGTGCCCAGCTTTGTAGTGTGTTTAATGTTTCGTTTGCGCAAATAACTAAAGTCATCCACTGAGCTTGGTACTGACTATTAAAAAAGTCGCGAAGCTCATCACTAATACAGCGCTCTCTGTCAGCTAAGGTTTGTAGGTTTCCTACAGAAAATTTAGCAAATGGATGAGCTGGATTTACCGTTTCTTTGTGGGCTTGATAAATACGGCGACCATCGTCTTTTATTTTTAGTTTAAACTCGGCTTCAATTGCGTTGCGTTCTTTTTCTGTTTCGGCTGAATTTAAAAGTGGCGCAATAAAAAAACGGCTAAATTGGGTAAGCGCCTGTTCAAATTCTTGGTTATTGATATCAAAAAAGTAACAGGTATGCTCAGTGCCAGTCCACGCGTTAGTGTTCCCGCCAGCTTGCGAAACAAAATTATTAAAACTGCCTGAATCTGGGTATTGGTCAGTGCCTAAAAAAAGCATGTGCTCTAAAAAGTGTGCTAGGCCTTGCCTATCAAGAGGATCGTCAAAATGCCCGGCGTTAACTGCCATTGATGCTGCCGCTTTTGTAGAATCTTTATCTTGCACTAATAGTACTTTTAGACCATTGTCCAGTGTAAAGGCGCGGTATGCTCTGTTATCATTGCGGCTGATATTCAAATGATGCTCCTGAAACTAAACGTTTACTTGTTAACAACAGATGATGGCTTCAGGAAAGCGAAATACAGCTTAAAGATTTACCTGAATCTCATGAAAGAATTATTTAGAAATAAATAGATTTATGTTGTTAATATAGCTGACAAATGGGCAAACTGGCTACTGTTTTATATTCTTTAATCGGTTGATTTTTTATGAAAACAATCCTAATAATGCGCCACGGCGAAGCAACACCCATGCAGGCTGATGATGCAGGTAGAAATTTAACCCAAGCAGGGCACGATGAAGCTGAAAAAATGGGCCTTTGGCTCAGTAAAGCACATTGCCCTGATGCACTGTTAGTTAGTCCTTACATTCGTGCACAGCAAACAGCTGCAGGTGTGGCTAAAAATAACGTATTTAAATTTAGTGAAACCACATCCGATATTATCCCCGAAGGCAAACCTCAAATTGCTGCTGACTATCTTGAAACGCTTATTGCTACTCATCCCCAATGCAACACATGGCTTATAGTGGCACACATGCCTATTGTAAGTTATTTAGTGGACCAATTAAGCCCTGGTAATATGCCAATTTTTAATACAGGTGCTGTTGCTGTTATTAGTTATGATGAGCAAACCCAGCGTAGTAGTTATATAAGTATAAATGCCCCAGAAAACCTTTAAATAATTGAGAAAAGTATTATGACGATAGAACGCTTACAAACAGGTGCGCGCATGAGCCGCATAGTAAAACACAACGGCACTGTTTATTTATGTGGGCAGGTATGCGCCGACGCGCAAAAAGGTATTAAAGAGCAAACTCAAACTATGCTTGATAAAGTAGAGGCGCTGCTTGATGAAGCAGGGAGTTCAAAAGAACATATGCTTAGCGCGACTATTTATGTAAAGAGCATGGAATACTTTGCTGATATGAATGCAGTATGGGATGCATGGGTACCCGAGGGTTATGCACCAGCACGTGCCTGTGTGGAAGCTAAAATGGCACGTGAAGCACTACTTGTTGAAATTTCAGTAGTCGCAGCTTTAAAAGAATAATAGCTTTAATGAATCGCTCCCCCGTTGTACTTATCACAGGCTCTAGCCGAGGTATTGGCGCAGCTACCGCACTATATTTTGCAAAGCACGGTTATAATGTTTGCATTAATTATAAAGCAGATTTAGCTAGTGCAATATTGGTGGCAGAAAAAGTAAAGCAATTAGGAGTTGAGGCTGAAGTAATTCAAGGTGACGTGTCACTAGAGGCTGACGTTTTAGCTTTATTTATGCATATAGATAAAGTCTTTGGTCAACTTGATGTACTAATAAATAACGCCGGTATTTTAAAACCACAAATGCCCTTGTTAGAAATGAGTGCTGAGCGCATAAACGAAGTTTTGACTACAAATATTACCAGTGCTTTTTTATGTAGCCGAGAGGCAATAAAGCGAATGGGAAATGACGGTAGTATTGTTAATGTTTCATCGGGGGCAGCTAAAACGGGCTCTCCTAATGAGTACATTGATTATGCAGCATCTAAAGGTGCAATGGACACATTTACTATTGGCTTGGCAAAAGAGGTGGCAAGTAAAGGTATTCGAGTTAACTCGGTTAGACCAGGGCTTATTTACACTGATATGCATAGCGATGGCGGTGAAAAAAATCGAGTCGATCGTCTTAAAAGTAAATTACCCCTTGGCAGAGGCGGTACACCCGAGGAAGTTGCTGCAGCAATTTACTTTTTAGCTTCAGAGCACGCTTCTTTTACAACGGGTAGCTTTGTTGATGTAGCCGGCGGTTTGTAAGCTAAAGTAATAAAGCTAGCCAAAACGTAAAGCTAATAACACTTAAGATAGTAGAAAGTACGACAGCCCCAGCAAGAGTAGCTTCATGCTGCTTTATTTGAGTCGCAATAAGATAAGCATTTACGCCAACAGGGGACGCACTTAAAAGTACCAATACATTAAGTATTTGCGTGTCTAGCTTAAATACATAGGTGCCTACCAATAAAACTAGCGCAGGCAATAAAAATATTTTTAAAATTGATGCTATTAACGCCGGTTGCCAATTTGCAGCTATTTTATAAAAAGCTAAATTAGCACCAAGTACAAATAGCGCACAGGCAATTGCTGGTTTAGCTAATAGCTCCAAACTATTTGCTAAGTCGGTAAACAGTGTAACTCCTAATATGTTTAATATAAGCCCGCACCCAATACTCAGTACAATAGGATTTAGTACCATACTTTTTCCAAAGTGCGACCACGAAAATTTATCGCTGCTACCTTTAGCGCCTATTAAAAATGTAAGTGCAAATAACAATGTGCTATGAAAAGTAATGATCATAAATGCAATGGCTATCATTTCTTTGCCAAGCGAGGCAATAACAATAGGAATACCCACTAACACCATATTTGAATAGCTAGAAGCAAGTCCAAATACACCGTGTTGTTGGTAGTTTTTTAAATGTTTTTTACTTAAATAAAAGCGATCAATTAATATACCCACCCCAAATACACTCAAAACAGGTATGTAAAAGCTCAAAAATGCAAAAAGGCTAATACTTTGCTGTAAGTTAATTTGCGACATATTTAATAATAAAAAAGCAGGCAAACTAATATAAAAAGTAAACTTACTCAGGCCTGCGATATGCTGCTTGTCGAAAAATTTTAATCGGCAGCAGCTATAACCCAGCGCAACAATAAAAATGAGCGGAAAAATAATTGAAAAAATATGCACGTAGTTACATCCTAGTAATGGCTAAAGTTAGCGTCTAAATTCATCACTTTGCGGTAAATTAATTAAAATAAGTACAGCGCCTCTTCCACCATATTCGAGAGGGGCTTGGTGCATCGCTATTACGTCAGGGTGCTGTACTAAATACTGCGGTACTTTGTGCTTTAGTACACCGCCACCAATACCATGCACTACACATGCACAATAATAATGCTGCTTTTTACATTCGTGAATGAGTCCAGCGAGTTCATCTTTAGCAAGTTCTTTATTTAAGCCGTGTAAATCTAGCGTCAAATCGGGTGCAAAGTCACCACGGCGAAGCTGTTTAGCTAGGAAAGTATCTTGGCCAGGTTTTACATATTTAACCGTGCCGTGGGTGTCTATATCGGGAATATAAACGTCTGAGAAGAAAAATTCAGATTGAGCCTGCTTTTTTTGCTGGGCAAATTGCTTAGCTTGTGACACCTTAGGCTTTGTATCAAAACGATGAGTATCTTGTTTAAATACTTTGGCGCCTGTGATCGTTTGACGAAATAAGCTTATGTCGTCATTGCTTAGGGACGAATGTGATGGAGTGTCTTTTTTCATAACTATTACCTAAACAAAAAAACGTAAAAACGCAGCGCAAAAGGCGGTACAATACTTAAATGAGGGGCAATTGTAATTTGCCCAGCGCAGATAGGCAATGCAATCGTCTTAAAGACTCAAAACAGTCAGTAAGCTAATACAGGTAAAAATATATGAGCGATTTACAAATAGAAGAAGCAACACTCGAAGAAGCCGTTGCAGAACTGTCAACTTTACATGACTGGTTACGTTGGACTACAAGCCAATTTGCAAGTAGTAGTATATTTTTTGGACACGGTACAGATAACGCATGGGATGAAGCTGTAAGCTTATTACTGCCTGCGCTTAGCTTGCCTGTTGATGCGCCAAAAGAATTAATGCACGCGCGTTTAACAAGCACAGAAAAAAACCGACTTGCGGGTCTTATTGCAGAACGTATTAACGACTGCACACCAGTACCTTACTTAACAAACATTGCATGGTTTGCGGGTATGCCGTTTTATGTTGATGAACGTGTACTTATACCTCGCTCACCATTTGCCGAGCTTATTAGTAACCGCTTTACGCCGTGGCTTGAAGAGCCACAATCGGTAAACCGTATATTAGATTTATGTACGGGTTCGGGTTGTATCGCAATTGCACTTGCGCAAGCTTTTGAGCAGGCACAAGTTGATGCGGTAGATATATCGTATGAAGCGCTTGAAGTGACAGACATTAACATTAACGATTACATGTTGAGTGATCGCGTGTTACCTATTCAGTCTGATGTATTTAGCGGTGTACCAGGTCAAAAATACGACCTTATAGTAGCAAACCCACCGTATGTTGATGCAGAAGATATGGCTGACTTACCACGCGAATTTCATCATGAGCCAGAGCTTGGGCTTGCATCAGGCCACGATGGTTTAGATGTAACCCGTACTATATTGAGCGAAGCGAGTGAACATCTAACTGATAACGGTTTGTTATTTGTAGAAGTTGGTAACTCTATGGTACATATGGATGCACTGTATCCGGGCGCGCCGTTTGAATGGATTGAATTTGAACAAGGCGGCTTAGGTGTATTTGTAATTAGTAAAAAGCAGCTAGATGAGTATTTTGCAAAATAAGTAAAAAATGAATAGCCAAGCCCTGTGCTTGGCTATTGGTAGTCATTAGGAATGAGGAAAGTTAATGGCAGGTAATAGCATTGGGCAGTTATTTAAAGTGTCCACCTTTGGTGAGAGCCACGGCGTTGCATTAGGCGGCGTTGTTGATGGTACTCCCGCAGGTCTTGAAATCACAGAGGCCGACTTACAAATTGATTTAGATCGCCGAAAACCAGGCCAAAGCCGTTACACAACGCAGCGCCGTGAAAGTGATCAAATAAAAATATTAGCAGGCGTTTTTGAAGGTAAAACCACAGGTACCAGCATTGGTTTATTGATTGAAAATACCGATCAACGCTCGCAAGATTACGGCAAAATTAAAGATGTATTTCGCCCAGGTCATGGCGATTACACGTATTGGCATAAGTACGGCTTGCGCGATTATCGCGGTGGCGGTCGTTCATCTGCACGTGAAACCGCGATACGCGTAGCGGCAGGTGCTATTGCTAAAAAATACTTAAAGCAATTTCATGGGATTGAAGTTAAAGCATGTTTAAGTCAGCTTGGCCCTATTAAGGCGGAAACGTTTGACTGGGATGAAGTGGAAAATAACTTATTCTTCTTCCCTGATGCAAGTAAGCTTGAAGCGCTTGACGAATATATGCGTGACCTTAAAAAGCAAGGTGACTCAGTTGGCGCTAAAGTAAAAGTAGTGGCAAGCAATGTACCTGTTGGTCTTGGAGAGCCAGTATTTGACCGTCTTGACGCCGAACTTGCACATTCATTAATGAGTATTAACGCTGTTAAAGGCGTTGAAATTGGTGATGGCTTTGACGTAGTTGAGCAAAAAGGCTCTGAGCATCGTGATGAACTAACCCCTGAGGGTTTTACATCAAATCATGCAGGTGGCGTACTTGCGGGTATTTCGACAGGGCAAGATATTATTGCTTCTATTGCGCTTAAGCCAACGTCGAGCATTACTATTCCAGGTAACAGCATTAATACAAGCAACGAAGCGGTTGAGATGATCACTAAAGGTCGTCACGACCCGTGTGTAGGTATTCGTGCAATCCCGATTGCTGAGGCAATGATGGCTATTACATTAATGGACCATTTACTGCGTCAACGCGGACAAAATCCGCATGTAAATCATCAGCACGGCCCAATTAACGGCTCTGTTTAAGTATTTATAATTATAAAAAACGCGGATTACCGCGTTTTTTTATGTCTGTAATTTAGTTTAAAGCCTTTCAGGAGTTGTTCAAGTAGGTCCTATATACTGCAAGAAGGAGGGTAGTAATCATGAACGATAATATTAATGAACACTCACAAATAAAAGCCCAGGCTGCAATAGCCCGCTTAGAACGTTTCAGTAAGTTAACGGATAGCAGCATTGGTATTCCTTTTACTAAATTTAATATAGGCCTAGAGGCTGTGATTGGTTTAATTCCCGTTATAGGTGATGCCGCAGGGCTAATTTTATCAAGCTATGTGCTTATAGAAGCGCAGCGTTTAGGTGTGAGTAAACGTATAAAGACTAAGATGATTATCAATATGCTCATTGACTTTGTGGGCGGCTTAGTGCCGTTTTTTGGCGATATATTTGATGCGTTTTTTAAAGCTAATACGCGTAATACACAACTATTAAAAAAACATTTAAACAAGCAGTTAAGTGAGTAATTAATAGCTTTAAGTAACCGTTAGCAAAGAGACTTTAAACAAAATGTTGTTGGTTGTTTAATCACCTAGTAAGGTAGGAGCGTCTATTCACTTTGGTATTTACAATATGCAATTATTTATCGGTAATAAAAACTACTCCAGCTGGTCATTACGCGCATGGTATTTAATGAGTAAATTTGATGTTGAGTTTAGTGAAACCCAGCTGGTACTCGACACCCCTGATTTTTACAGTGAACTAAAAAAGACCTTTGCTGTGCAAAAAGTTCCAGCGTTAATTGATGGCGATTTACAGGTTTGGGATTCACTAGCAATTTGTGAATATATTAACGATGCTTACTTATCAGGCGCTGCATGGCCAAAATATATTACCCAAAGAGCTAAAGCGCGTGCGCTAAGCGCTGAAATGCATTCAGGCTTTATGGCGCTGCGCAGCGAAGTGCCAATGAATATAAGAGCTACCCGTAAAGTAGACCTATCGAGCGAAGCATTAAAAGACATAGCCCGTATAGACGAGATATTTGCACAGCAACAAGATGTGTTTCCAAACGAGTGGTTTTTTGGTGACTTTAGTATTGCTGATGCTATGTACGTACCTATTGTATTGCGTTTAAAAACGTATCAAATTACGTTATCGCCAGAGGCGCAACAATATTGTGACTTTGTTATGCGTTGCCCCGTATTGCAAGCATGGATCACTCAGGCATTAACCGAAACCGATATTGTAGAGTGTGATGAAGCAGGAACGCCTGTATAATTATTGTTTTTCATATGGCATGTTATGTGCCTTAAAATCATAAGTTTAAACTAGGCTGCTCATGTATCTAAATCACCCAAGGTATGGCAATAAACCGATAACTACCAATACCTCAGTGACAATAGAGGCGATAGAGAATGCGCACTGGCGTTACTCGAGGCTTAAATACTTCCCTAATACGGTAATATTGGCAGATATAAAAAAGCAAAACTATGCCATTGACCCTCGGGCACTTTATGTTGATATTGAAGAGAAGTGCGAAAGTTGCTCTAAGGCATTTATTTTTTTTGCTCAAGAGCAGCAATATTGGTTTGAGGTACTTGATTTTTGGGTCGATTCACACTGTACACGTTGTTTTGAATGCCGTAAGCATGCCAGATATATACTAACTCTACGTAAACGGTACGATATGTTAACTAGCTTAGCCAATAAAACCTCAAGTGAAAAAACACAGCGTAAAGAACTTGCCAATACGCTTTACTGTTTAGGTATTATTAAAAATATCAATAAAGTGAAAGATTAATCCGCTTATATTTTACTATCACGCCTTATTTTTACTTTAGTTGTAAAAGCCCGTACAATTCGTCTCGTTTTTAGTGCGCTAATATGGCGCTGTAACCGAGACGAATTAATCAATTTTTATGCATCAAATAGCTGATCTAATTTCAATTTTTGAGCGCACTTTTTATCAAAGTCACAATACACGACTGATAAAAGGCGATTGTGAGCCTGTGTATTTACCAGCAACAGAGCAGGTGCCATATCACCAGGTTGTATTTGCGCATGGTTTTTATGCCAGTGCATTACATGAAATAGCACACTGGCTGGTGGCCGGTGATGCACGTCGGTTATTAGAAGACTACGGCTATTGGTACTGCCCTGATGGGCGCGACAAACAAAAACAAGCTGAGTTTGAAAAGGTAGAAATAAAGCCCCAAGCTATAGAGTGGTTATTAAGTACCGCAGCAGGGTTTAATTTTAATGTGTCGGTGGATAATTTAAACGGCGAGCAAACGTGTCGGTTTGATTTTCAGCAGCGAGTATATGCACGGGTATTATCGCTAATCGAAAATGGCTTTAACTCTCGTACAGAGTCACTTTTAAAAGCAGTGTGTGATTTTTACAATACACCGTGGCCCTTAACAGCGCAGCAATTTAAGTGGCAACATCCAAAGGAGCTTTGTAATGGCGTTTAAATTAGGCTTAATTGTAAACCCTGTAGCAGGTTTAGGTGGCACAGTCGCTTTAAAAGGCAGTGATGGCGCACACACAGCGGCAAAAGCAATAGAGTTAGGCGCAGAGCCAAAAGCAAATAGCCGAACAAAAGCAGCGCTTGAGGTGCTATTACCTTATAAAGAACGCTTAACCATTTACACTGTTAACGGTGACATGGGTGAGCAAACAGCAAAAGCTTTGGGCTTTAATGTAGAGGTTGTATATAACACTTCTGCAATAACAACCCCAGATGACACAGAACAAGCCGCAAAAATACTTAAAAACTCTGGTGTTGATTTAGTCTTATTTGCCGGAGGCGACGGTACAGCACGTAACATTTGCCATGCAATAGAGGATACCATTCCCGTACTTGGTATTCCCGCAGGTTGTAAAATTCATTCTGGTGTTTACGCTATCACGCCAAAGGCTGCAGGGCGCGTAGTCGAAATGCTGGTTAAGGGGGAGTTAGTTACCTTAGCCGATGCAGATGTAATGGATATAGATGAAGATGCTTTCAGGCAAGGCACAGTAAAAGCCAAACGCTACGGCGAAATGCAAACACCTAGCGAAGTACGCTATATGCAAGCGGTTAAAAATGGCGGTAAAGAAACCGACGAACTCGTACTTGCCGACATTGCAGCGCATGTTGTATCGCAAATGGATGAAGACACATTTTATATTATGGGTAGCGGCTCAACGGTTGAAGCCATAATGGAAGAAATGGGGCTTGAAAATACGTTACTTGGTGTTGATTTAATAAAAGATCAAACCTTAGTTGCCCAAGATTTAACGGCTAAGCAATTGCTTGAGCTTACACATGATCAAAGTACTAAGTTAGTCATTACGCTCATTGGCGGGCAAGGGCATATATTTGGCCGTGGTAACCAGCAATTGAGTCCTTTGCTTATACGCGCAATTGGCAAAGAAAATATTATTGTAGTAGCAACAAAAACAAAACTACTAGCGCTTAATGGTCGCCCCCTTATTTGTGATACAGGCGATGGCGAATTAGATGATGAATTAACCGGTTATATTAAAGTAACCACCGGATTTAACGACCATATTATGTATGCAGTAGGGCACCAAAACCTTGAAAATACAGGTGCTTTGCAAAACCAGGAGATTAATAAATGAGTTTAGTGAACTATATCGATGCAGCCCAGCAGTACTTCGATGATTTAGTAATAAAAGCAACTGACGATGAGTTATTTGCTGGCGGCTATTTACGAGGTCATTTTGATCTTGCAGTTGGTTATGCCGAAGTAGAAAAGCTGACAATCAGTATAGATGAGCTAAATGAAACTGTAGAGCAAAGCTTAGTTAAAGCATATCGCAACGGCGAGCTTAACGAAGAAGACAAGGCATTAGTTGCACGCTTGTGGGATGAAGTTAAAGCCCTCGCTTAACCCTAAGTGGCAAAAAAACACGATTTGTTTATCACTATCGTGTTTTTTTGTGCCCAAAACTTTTAAAGCACATTCCCATGTTAATTTACTGTTTTGTTTTTATGCGATATTGTTACTAAAATAAATTTTAGGAACAATAAAAATGAATAATAATCAAGACGCTTTACCTTCAGGGGTTGTAGCGCGTTCTTTAAATTTTGTTGAGCGAGTAGGAAATAAGCTCCCAGATCCAGCCGTAATATTTCTATTTGCAATGTTATTAATTTGGTTTTTGTCGTGGTGGTTTTCAGGCGTGAGCTTTGATGCAATAGACCCACGTACCGGTGAAGCGATTATTATTAATAATATGCTGGCAAGTGATTCGCTCGCTACTTTTTTATCCTCTATGGTAAAAACCTTTACTGGCTTTGCTCCCTTAGGTGTCGTTTTAGTAGCTATGTTAGGTGTCGGTGTTGCAGAGCATTCGGGATTTATTAATACCGGCCTTAAGTTAATGCTTAAAGTTACTCCTAAAAAGCTATTAACGCCTTCAATCATTTTAGTGGCCATTGTGAGCCATACCGCTACTGACGCAGGTTATGTATTAGTTATTCCACTTGCCGGTGTTATATTTTATGCAGCAGGACGCCATCCGCTTGCGGGTATTGCAGCTGCATTTGCAGGAGTCAGTGGTGGTTTTGGGGCTAACTTTATTCCATCGGGTATCGACCCATTGCTACAAAGCTTTACCCAAAGTGCGGCGCAAATAATTAATCCTGCAATAACAATTAACCCGTTAAATAACTGGGCATTTGCTTCAGCATCTAGCTTATTTATTGTGGCATTAGGCTGGTACATTACCGATAAAATTATTGAACCACGTTTACAAAAAACAGCAGTTGATGGTGCTAAAGAGGATTTACCTGTATTTGAAGATGCACGTAGTGATGATAAACGTGCCTTTTATATAGCCAGTACCGTGATGATTGCTGGACTTGCGTTATTAGCATTTGTCTCTGCTCCAGACGATTCTGCAATGCGCAGTAGTGACGGATCCCTTACTAATTTTAGCTCTCCTTTAATGCAATCAATTGTACCACTAATATTTTTACTTTTTTGGATCCCAGGCACTGTATATGGTTTTACGGTAGGTACCTTTAATACTTCAAAAGATATGATTGATGCTATGAGTAAAGCGATGAGCGGCATGGCATATTATATCGTCATGGCGTTTTTCTGTTCGCTATTTATTGCTGCATTTAGTAAATCAAATTTAGGTGCACTGCTCGCAATTGAAGGTGCGCAGTTATTAAAGGCGATGGAATTGCCAAGTGCAGTAACGGTTGTAGGCATTATCTTTTTAACTGGCTTTGTTAACTTGTTTGTAGGTTCAAGTTCAGCAAAATGGGCGTTACTTGGCCCCATTTTTGTACCGATGTTAATGCAACTTGGCATTTCGCCAGACTTAACTCAAGCCGCTTATCGTGTAGGTGACTCAAGCTCTAATATTATTACACCGTTAATGCCATACTTCCCATTAGTGGTGGTGTACTGTCAAAAGTATGTCAAAGGCACCGGTATAGGCACTTTAATTGCTATTATGCTGCCGTACTCAATTGCCTTTATGATTGGCTGGAGTATCTTTTTATTAGGTTATTGGGCACTTGGTATTCCTTTAGGTTTAGATGCAAGCTACATTTATCCAGCATTGCCTTAGCCTAAACCTTTATGAACCTCACTCACTTGAGTGAGGTTTTTAAATAAAAGTCCTGTAATGTAAAAGTAAGTCTAAGTTATCTTTCTAAATCTCTCACTATATAGCCAAATAAGCTGGCCTCTCCAACAATATACACATAATCATTTTTGTTGTTCATTATTGTAGACTTATCGTCATACCACCTAAAATCATGAATCTTATTCGTTTTAGGGTCTTTGAAGTATAAACGAGTACAGCTATCTTCATACTCAGTGCCACACTCTTGTACATCGGTCAGGATGTATTCTTTATACCAATAGTCGCCTTGTGTGTAGTAAGCCCATAATTTAATAGGATCAGAGATAAAAACATAGAGTATTCCAAAGATTAATAAAGGGGATAATGGGTACATGAAAATGGATGCTAATTTTATTTTAGTATCTGAGAAATTGTATTTAAGTGATTCTCTATATTTACTGCAGCGTTTATATTTATTGAATATAAGTATATTTAAATAGATAAATAGTGCACAACAGATAATAGGGAGGGTTATAAAGAAAACAGCGTCGTATAGTTCATTTGAGATGAATGGTGGATCTGTAAAGTCCATTAAAATAGGTATAGTGATGCATAATAAAATGGGGAGTACTATTGCTACAAAGAGCAAGTTGTCGTAAATCTTTTTCAATTTTTAATTCGTCCGTGAACTATAGCCTTTGTCTAGTTTACAGAATTTTTGTTATTTTAAAAATCTGAGAAATGTATTTATAGGCATTAAGCAACCCGAACTCAGGCTAAAAAAACTATCTCAAGCCGCTATTGAATTGACGCGAAAGTTTACTTTGTTTTCACTGTAGCAGCAGCTTAAAAACAAAAAAACCTTGTCACTTTCGTGGCAAGGTTTTTTTATTAAAGAGTCGTTGTTTATTTAGCTGTGAAGCTTACAGGGCGACGTTCTTTACGAGGACCGCTGCGCTTATCACCGCGTGCGCCGTCATCTTTATTAAAGCTGCGTTTCTTATCACCAGCTGGACGCTCAGAGCGTTCGCCACGTGGTTCAGCAGGACCTTGATCAGTTGTAATTGTTAAGCCCATAGGGCGTTTACAAATAAACACTTTTTGGAAGTGATCAAGTACATCTTTAGGCATGTTTTGCGGTAATTGAACCGTGCTGTGATTGTCGTGTAGACGAATATCACCAATAAACTTGCTTGAGATGTCAGCTTCGTTAGCGATAGCGCCAACAATATTTTTAACCTGAACACCATGTTCACGACCTACTTCGATACGGTACGTATCCATAGGACCTGCATCACGGCTGTTACGTTCGCGAGGTTTACGCTCAGCGCGTTCACCACCACGTTCGCCGCCACGTTCGTTACGACGTCCACGGTCACCACGATCGTTGCGTGAATTGCGGTCGTTACGCTCGTTACGTTCACGAGGTTGAATCTTAACTTCTTCAACTTTAATTGGCGATTGTTGCTGTGCTAAACACAGTAACGCACCCGCTAAGCTTTCAAGAGGAAGATCAAGTTTTTCAGCCATGTTAGTAGCTACTTCATTAAAGAACGTGATGTCTTTGTTTTCAAGCGCAATAGTTAATTTTGCTTGTAACGCTTCGATACGTTTTTCTTCAACAATTTTTGCTGTAGGTAATTCAACTTGAGCAATTTCAGACTTCGTATGACGAATGATATTTTTAAGTAAATAACGTTCGTTATGTTTTACGAATAAGATTGCTTTACCAGTACGACCAGCACGACCTGTACGGCCGATACGGTGAACGTAGGCTTCAGAATCTTGTGGGATATCGTAGTTGATAACTAAGCTTAAACGGTCAACATCAAGACCACGTGCCGCTACATCTGTTGCAATAACAATGTTTAGCATGCCACTTTTTAAGCGATCTACAGTGCGTTCACGTGCTTGCTGGTTCATGTCACCGTTAAGTGGAGCAGCAGAGAAACCTTCGCGCTCTAATAACTCAGCAAGTTGTACTGTATCGTTACGCGTACGTACGAAAACAATAGCACCTTCATATTGCTCAGCTTCTAAGAAGCGAACAATTGCTTTATTTTTATGTACGCTTGCATTCCAAAACACTTGCTCAACAGATGATACTGTAGAGTTACGCGCAGAAATATGAACCTGTTCAGGGTTATTCATATACTTGCTGCTGATGTTTTGAATTTGCTTAGGCATAGTCGCAGAGAAAAGACATGTTTGCTTTTCGCGCGGTGTTTTTTCCATGATGCTTTCTACATCATCGATAAAGCCCATACGTAACATTTCATCGGCTTCATCAAGTACAAGTGCTTGTAGAGCATCAAACTTGATAGTGCCACGGTTAATGTGATCGATTAAACGACCTGGAGTTGCAACAATAACCTGAGCGCCACGACGAAGTGCGCTTAATTGGATACTGTAGCTTTGGCCACCATAGAGTGCCAATACTTCAATACCACGAACATGTTTAGCATATTGTTCGAATGCCTCAGCAACTTGGATCGCAAGCTCACGTGTTGGTGTGAGTACAAGGATCTGTGGCTGTTTCACAGACGGGTCAATATTATTTAGTAATGGCAGTGCAAATGCTGCGGTTTTACCTGTACCCGTTTGAGCTAGTCCCAGTACGTCCTTTCTTTCTAGCAATAACGGTATACATTGAGCTTGGATTTCAGATGGTGTCTTGTAACCCAACTCTTCAACTGCCTTCAAAATTGCAGGAGAAAGATTTAGAGATTCAAACGTGACTGGTTCTGACATTAATACGCCTCAACGAATTTAAAGAGGCGCGCATTATATAGGATTCGCGAGGCAAATGCTTGTATAAATTGAAACTAATTTCTATGTGTTTGATGTTGGTCGAAATTTAACCAGTTTGATTTGGGGTTTATTAAACTGGTTAACATATTTAATACAACGCTTATTTGTACAAGCCTAGGTTTTCTTTTGCGTAAGCTTCAAATTCTGTAAATCCACCGATGTGATTTTGATCCACAAAAATTTGTGGAACGGTAGGGCAAGGTTTACCAGCTGACTTTTCAAGGTCGGCTTTACTAATGCCTTCTTTAATTATATCGATGTAGCGAAATTTAAAGTCATCACGTTCATTTGATAGTTGCTCCGCAACATCTTTTGCACGAACACAATATGGACAACCTTCACGGCCAAAAATTACAGTTAACATAGCTTTCTCCTCAATTTGATTAAAATCAGTTTAAATGATTGAAAAATTATTTAAAGCAAAAAAAATCGATTACACCATTCTAATAAAAACTATAAATCATATATTGCATAGTAATATGATTTGCAAAATGCGAATGAGAAACTAAAGCGCTGTCTGTCTAATACTTAAGTATATGAATGCAAGTGTGTTTACAAGAACTAATTTGTGGCACATAACTTGATGATTAAGAGCTATACATTGGGTTAACGAGAATACTTTATGAATATTAATAGTCACGTTTTAGAAATTATCCAAGGGGTAATCGGTAAATATTGTAAAACCCAAAATCGAAATTTTTCAGTTACTTTAATTAACAAGTTGCAATGTAACTACGTTTGTTTGCAAATCCCTCTTGAGCAAATGATTGCGCAATGCGAGGAATTTCTGATTCCAGCGCTAGCATCTGTAAAGCAGAGCTTTTTACTTAACCTAGAAGCAAATATACAAGGGGTTAGCCTTCATTACCAGATTGATGATTCTGAGCAAGTAAGCACGCTGGATTTTCATGGGCTTTTAGCAACAAAAGAGTCTGTTAGTTTGGCACTTGATATTAGCCAAAATATAGACGTTCTAACTGATTGTGAGGCGTTATTTAAAAGTTGTTTAATAACATCGGATAATACCCATGAGCGCTTTGGCTTAAATTTTAAATTATTCAATAGCACTTTTAAGGAAACGGTACAGATTGAGGATTTACGTCACCTTAGTGGTGATGCGCTAACTGATAAACTAAATGGTGACAGCATAAATAGACACATAAAGTTATGCACTATTAGCGACATTAGTGAGCTGAGCCAAGAGAACAAACTATCTAAAAAAATATTAGGTTGGCCATTTTTTGATACTGACCTCATTACCATTTTAACAACATTTCATACGCAAACACGTTTATCTGTATTAGTGGCGGATGATAGCTTACCAAGTCAAATTGCAACAAAAGTGATGCTCGAAATGCTGGGCTGCTTAGTAACATGTGCAGAAAATGGCGCTAGTGCCTTAACGCTTGCTCAAAATGAACCATTTGATTTACTGCTCTTAGATGAGCGCATGCCAGGAATGTTTGGCAGTGACGTAGCACAGCAATTGGTGCGTCAAAATACCCCTAATAATGATACACCCAAAGTTATTTTAACTGGGCTAACAGGGGATGAGCAGATAGCTGAGTTATTTGAAAAAGGTATTACGCACTATTTACAAAAACCAGTGACCAAAGCAGTGCTTGAAAAGTTTATTAAACCTTGGCAATTAGCGTCTTAAATTGGTTAATAAGGTGGCAATGATGCATGACTTTTCTAAAACAGCGCTTATTTTGATTGGTTTTCAAAATGATTACTTTTCACCAAAAGGTATTTTGTATGACGTGGTTGAAGAGTCGTCAAGAATTACTGGCGTGGTAGAAAATACACTCTCTTTATTGGCCGCCTGTGCAGAGCATTTTGCGCTAGTTGTTAATACACCCATTCATTTTACACAAAACTACAGTGAGCTTAAAAATCCGATTGGCATATTAAAAGCTATTGCAGATGTGGGCGCATTTAAAGCAGGTTCGTACGGCGCTCAAACCATTGAGCAGCTAGATTTTTTTAGCAATGTTATAGAAATGGTGCCTGGGAAAAGAGGTTTAAATGCTTTTACACATACTGCTCTAGCGCAAAAGCTCAAAGAACATGGTGTCACTAATGTAATTTTAGCCGGTACGGTGACTTCTATTTGTATTGACTCAACTGCGCGAACGGCTGTTGAACTTGGTTTTAACGTCACTATTTTAAGTGACTGTACATCGAGTCGCACTCCTTTTGAACAAACTTTTTACTGTGAAGAGGTTTTTCCTCTTTATGCGCGAGTTTGTGATAGTAAAACTTTTGTTAAGCATTGGAGAGAGCATGGATAACAACGATGAACTACAAGTGCAAATCCAATATGCATTGGTCGAAAAGCTCTCCAATAGTAATCGACGTCAAGCAAAGCTATTAGCTATTTTAGATGAATGTATTTTTGAGTGTGATAAACATTTAAATCTTACCTATATTAACGAAGCATGGGAGAAGAAACTAGGTTACTCAAGCGATTCATTAATTGGTTCTAATATTACTAAGTTAATGAATTGTGACGATATTATGCATTTTGTTGCATACAGTTGTTGTTTGCTTGAAGGAAAGCAGACTCCTAGTGTAGAAATACAAATAAAAAATAGTCACGGACTCTTAAACTGGTTTGAGTTGAGGCTAGTTTATGATGAAAAAAGCGGTTTTATAGGTTCACTTTATGACATTCAACGTCATAAAGACTCACAACTTTTGCTTACACAACAGCAAAAATATGTAAAACGCTTATCGCTTGTTGCGAGCCATACAAATAACTTAGTGATAATTACAGATAAATTTGGCGTAATTGAGTGGGTTAACAATAGTTTTGAAGTACTTACAGGTTACACCTGTGATGAGGTTATAGGCACCAGTCCTGGTCAATTACTGCAAGGGCCAAAAACATGTGAAAAAAGCCGTAAGGTCATGTCTCATGCCGTAAAAAATGGACTTCCTTTTCAAGTTGAAACTACAAATTACGATAAAAACGGTAATATTTATTGGGTTGCTATTGATGCAAACCCAGTGCGAGATGATGAAGGCCAAGTAAAGCACTTTATCGCTATAGAAACTAATATTACGCAGCGAGTTAAAGCCGAACAAGCAATGGCAGAGATAGAATATAATTATCACTCTGTCGTTGATAATATCCCTGATATTGTTTTACGCCTTGATACATTTGGCAATCTATTATTTATAAATCAAGCATGGCAGCGAGTTCTACACAGCAAGGTAGATGAGAGCCTTGGCTTACCTATAATTAAGTTTATAGCAAAAGAAGATGTAGAAAAAATTAGTAGCACTTTACTTGATTATAAACAAGGTAAGCGTGACATTCGTCGCTTTGATATACGTTTAATTAATGCACAAGGTATAAATAACTGGGTCGAAATTACACTTACTCCAATTGTTGGTGGCTACGAAAGTGATTTATCATCAATTGCTGCGACACTTGTGGATATACAAGAGCGTATTGAAAGCGAGCAAATATTACTTGAAGCTAAACATCAGGCAGAAACCCTAGCGGAGTCAAAAAGCCGATTCATGGCAAATATTAGTCATGAAATTCGCACACCATTAAATGCTGTGATTGGATCTGCAGATATTTTGCATCATACCGGTTTAACTTCTGAACAAATGCGCTATACACAAATGATTAAAACAAGTTCTGACGCGCTATTAAGTGTATTGGACGATGTATTAACGTACTCACGTTTTGAAGCACAAGCCATAACACTAAATAATCAGCCATTTAGTATTGATACGTGTATTGAAGAAGCAATAGATATAATTTCCCAAAGCGCTTTACAAAAAGGGCTTGAGGTTATTTTTGATTTTTATCCTGATGTACCAGCTCAAGTAATTGGTGATCATGCCCGTATAAGACAAATAGTCATAAATTTATTAGCCAATGCGATTAAGTTCACTCAACATGGTGTAATAACGGTTACTGTTAAGTGCACTCATATTGAAGGTAATAATTTAAACCTTTATATATCTGTAAAAGACACGGGTATGGGAATTGCAAAAAATAAAATTGACAGTATGTTTATGCCTTTTATTCAATCCGATAATTCAATTACTCGAAAGCATGGTGGCAGTGGCTTAGGGCTTGCGATATGTAGGCAAATTTGTGATGTGGTAGGTGGAGATATTTCGGTTAGTTCTGAGTTTAATAAAGGAAGCGAGTTTATAGTTAATTACCCGCTGCAAATAGACACAACTGACTCAATTTTAAGAGAAGGGTTTGCAGCACGAAGTAAAAAGCCAAAAGTATGGATAGTAGGAAGTCACGAAATTCTAAAAACAGCCTTGGAGCATACGCTCACTCGGTTTTCTATCACTTTTGAACACTACGAAGTATGCCCAGATATACCCAAGTACGATAGTTTTCCTGATGCAATTGTACTAACTGATCCTCAAATGTTAGCCCAAACACGCGAGCGTATAAATACATACAACTCCCTTAATTCACCGTGTTTACTCATCCTAGATTTGCTAGGTAAAAGCTTATTACCGCAAAATATTAACGACAGAGAGCTTAGGTTAAATGGCCCTTATAAAGTATCCCATGTACTACGGGCAATTAGTTTATTAGAAGAGCAGTTGTTTCATTTGGATATTATATTTACCAATCGTGAGCAAAAAGAAACTTTAGAAAGCCCCTTAGGGTTAACTCAGTTAAGCGGAACCAAGGTATTAGTTGCTGAAGATAATACGAATAATCAAATTGTAATTCGGCAGTTTTTAGAACAAAAAGGTTGCCGTGTACATATTGTTAGTGATGGTCAAGAGGCAATAATAAAGGCGCAAAACGATGAAATTGATATTATTTTTATGGATATCCAAATGCCAATACTCGATGGGATTTCTGCAACTAAAGCAATCAGAAAGTTAGGTATAACCACCCCCATAATAGCACTCACTGCAAATGCGATTCATGGTGATAAAGAGCGATTTATAGACGCGGGGATGAATGACTATTTAGCTAAGCCAATTGTAAGTGAGACACTTTATTTATTACTTGATAAATATGCCCCAGAGCAGGTTATTGAATCTAAAAATTTAAAGCTCTCTCGTTTAGCGCAAGTGTGGGAAAAGCTGAGTTGAGCAATGAAGGCTAGGGTTTGTTAAACGTTTAGGGTTAAGTTTGTAGCAGTGTGTTTGGTATTTAGGCAAAGTTGAGCCTATGCAGTGTGGTTATTTTCCATAAATGGGCGATAACGTAGCATTAATGCCAAACAGGCGCTGCCCAAAGGTTTCTTCCTAAGGGCTATTTACTCTTTGTTGCCAACATGGATGTAGGTAAGGGGCGTGAGCAGAACGCGGAAGCTTTGCTCGGTCTTACATCGATGTAAGTCAGTAGGGTAACGCAGGAGCAGTTACCGATCCCGCTAGGTTATAAACCTCGCGCCGCGATTAAACCGCCTGTAGTTTGAACGAATTTTAATCCGCAAAGATCAACAGACAATATAAAAAGTGGGTTTGTGTTGCATAAAACTTGATAAACGGAGAAATTAACCTAGTATTTTAGGGGTAAGTTAAATTTATTTTTTAGTAATTAATGAGTGTTTTTTAGTGTGTTTTTTTTAATTTGATTCGCAAATTGCAATTCAAAATAAAAATAAAATGTTATGAACTTTATTTAAATACTCAATCATACCTTTAATTTATTTTAACGACATGATTTTGTAAGGTTTTTACTTTTTTGTAAAGTTGTTATCTGGTTGGCACGACTTTCGCAATATATTAAATATCAAATCAAGACGAATTTAGTTAAATTTTTAAGGGGTGCAATATGCAAACAAACACAAAAGCCAAACAACAGCCTAAAGGTAACAATTGGGTACTAACACCTGAAATTATGGTTTTGTCAATTTTGCTTGTTGCCACTTTAGTAATAGGTATAACAGTTTTACGAGGTAGCGATTCGATTGAACCGCTGGCAGATATCCAGCCAATTACTTTTACACAAGCTGATGTTGAAAACGCTCAGTTGATGAGTAATACGTTTGACTCGCAAAATACCAACTATGCACAACATGTAACTTCTTCTAAAAACGAAAATAACGACACTCTTTCAAACTAGAGACTTTTGCGCAGGTAACTATTTATAGTTGCCTGCGTTTTTTTATGTTCCTACCACCAATTTAATTTTTTATCCCTCCCCATAAAATTATTTATTTTCTCTTAAATTTAGATGGTGCTTAACCTAAACAGGGTTTTATCAAAGCTTTCTCTTTTCTCAAATACAATTGCTAATATTAGCTTTGGTCAGTATCTATTAACTGGCTTATCTGTGTTTTATAAGCTCGATTAAGCGCTCACATTGCCAATGTAGCTGCATTGCAAACTGAATTGCAAAATGCGAATGAAATGGGAGAAGTAAATCCATTTAATATTCTAATTTAACTACCTGTATATATTGGTTTTTATTTCTGTTTTTTTGTATTTAAAATGGCCTGTAAATTGCTCTTTAATATAATAAGTCACTAAGAGTGAAACCGGAGCAAAATCATGAGTGCGTTTAAATACCTAGAATCGGAAAAACCAGTCAATCTAGCAAGATGGCATGAGTTAGAGAGGATCATGTCTGATTCAATGCAAAATAATTATTTTAAAATGGTTTATCAACCGCTTGTATCATTGGGATCTGGAAAGCTGGTCGGCTTTGAGTCGCTAGTAAGGTGCCAATCACCGCGCTTTGGCATTGTTGGCCCTGATGAGTTTATCCCTCATGTAGAGCAATCGGGAATGATTTTAGAATTAGGTGACTGGATTTTTGAGCAATGTTTGTCTGATTTAAAACATATGCGGCAGTTTGGTATGACAGATATTGCTGTTTCATTAAATATTTCACCGGTACAAATCTTAGATGGTGATGTGTTTGCAAAAGTAATGTCTTTGCTAGAAAAGCACCAAATACCACCACAGGCTATTAAAGTCGAATTAACGGAAACAGCGCTCATTCATAGTCCTGATAAAATAGCTAAGGCGTTTGAAAACTTCCATAAAGAAGGCGTAAAGGTGTGGATTGATGATTTTGGCACTGGGTATGCCTCTTTAGGTTTACTTCGTCAATTTGATATTGATGGTTTAAAAATTGATCGCAGTTTTGTAAGTGGTATTGCAACTAATAATGAAGACTTTACGTTATGTAGCGCAATTATTGCGATGGCTCAACGATTGGGTTTACAAACGGTAGCAGAAGGTATTGAAGAGAATGAGCAATTACAAATATTAGAACAACTTGGTTGCGATATAGCTCAGGGGTACCTGCTAGATAAGCCGCAAACGTTAACTAAAAGTATTGATACTTGGGCTTTGTAAATGTTTATATTCATTTTGATTTGCAAAATGCAAAAAACAAATTACTCTTAAACTACAACTCTTACATATTATTAGTGTACGAAGTTTTAACTTACACAAAGGTTATCTATGCCCATATCAGAGCAGTTTGTCGATAAAAGTATTACCGAGCTAAATGTATTAACTCAACTCGAAAAGGATGTTGGGACAACTGTGTTAGCTCGTTTAATTAAATTATTTATTGATGAATTAGTTACTATGGCTAACCAATTAGATACGGCAATTAGTAGTGAAGATACTATAAAAATTAAAGAAGTAATGCATGTCTTAAAAAATTCAGCAGCTTTATATGGTGCATCTGCTTTAGCTGCGTTAGCAACACAATTACACGATTCGCCACCGTCAACTACACAAGAAAACTTGCACGCAGCGCTTGTTATTAAACACAACTTGGATAAAACCCGAGATGCGTATCAAATAATGAGTAATAGTATAGCTATCTAGGAGAAAGCCGTGTCAGATATAATCGATAAAGGTCTTGTTTATATAGTTGAAGATAGCATTGCCAGTGGTGCTTTATATGCAAGTCAGCTTGAACAGGCTGGTTTCCAATGCAAACACTTTACAGATGGGTACTCTGCTTTAGTACGTATTAAAGAAAAAATGCCAGCGGTCATAGTACAAGACGTATGCTTGCCAGATATAAGTGGGCTTGAGGTATTACAATTTGTAAATAAGCAGAAAAATCCTGCTAATGTAGTCATGATCACCTCAAACAGCTCTATTGATATTGCAGTGGAAGCAATGCGTTTAGGCGGTTTTGATTTTTTAGAAAAACCTTTCACAAGTCAACGACTCATTAGTTCAGTAGAAAGTGCCTTGACGCCAAAAGAGCAAGTTAAAGTTCAACCATTGGTTAAAAACAGAGATAAAAATCAAGATTTTGTTGGTGAATCACTGGCAATGAAAACCGTTTTTAGATTACTTGATAGTGCAGCTAGAAGTAAAGCGTGTGTATTTATCACAGGTGAAAGTGGAACCGGTAAAGAAGTTTGCGCACAAACCCTTCATGATACAAGCCCGAGAAATACAGGACCATTTATTGCCATAAACTGTGCAGCTATCCCTGCTGAGCTATTTGAATCAGAATTTTTTGGTCATGTTAAAGGTGCGTTTAGTGGGGCATTAAGCGATCGAAAAGGGGCTGTTGAAGTGGCCAACGGCGGTACCTTATTTTTAGATGAATTATGTGAAATGGAACTTAACTTACAAGCAAAGTTATTACGCTTTTTACAAACAGGCATTTTTAGTAAGGTGGGTAGTAGTGAAGTATTACACAGCGATGTTCGTTTAGTCTGTGCAACAAACAGAAACCCTATCATAGAGGTTGCAGAAGGGCGTTTTAGAGAGGATTTATATTACCGTTTAAATGTTATCCCCGTAAAGCTCCCCCCTTTAAGAGAACGCGGAGGCGATATATTACTGCTTGCTGAGTATATTTTGAAACAAAAAAGCGATAATAATGCAAAGCATTTTACTGGTTTTTCTGATGAAGTTAAGGCGCTTTTTTGTAATTACGATTGGCCAGGAAATATTCGCGAACTACAAAATGTAATTGAAAACACCGTTGTTATTAATGATGGCGATGTAATTGAAAAAGACATGCTACCAAGCTCATTTGGATTAGGCGCTGTTAAGCATTCGATATCCGCTAAGTCAGTTCACAATACAAACGAGCAGAGTGTTCAATTATCGCCTATGTCTGTTCACGATATAGAACCTTTGTGGCAAGTTGAAAAAAGGGCGATTGAAAATGCAATTAAAAGTTGTGAAGACAATATTCCTCTTGCTGCTGCTTATCTAGGGGTTAGTGCATCTACCATTTATAGAAAAATAAAGGGATGGTCTTAAAGTTATAATCGATTTTTAATTACACTTTTCAGGTTGAATTAATAAAAGTTACCCTAAGCTCTATGGGTAAGAGCAAATTAATTTTTAATCTGAAACAGTAAAAGGAGATCGCAATGAGTAACACTAGTTTAAAACCTGCGGATATTATGCCATCACTAGTAGTGAGAGATGTTGATGAGAATAAGGTAGATTTAGTTGATAGAGTAAGTGACTCTCCCTGGAAAATGATTGTTGTTTATCGAGGCCAGCACTGCCCTAAATGTACTGCGCAACTTAACGAGCTTGCTAAAGTTCATAAAGACTTTAAAGATGCTGGTGTTGAAGTGGTTGCAGTAAGTGGTGATAGCCATGAGCAGCTTAATAAACATCTTGAAAAAATAGATATTAACTTCCCAATTTACTATGGTTTAACAATCGAACAAATGACCGATTTAGGGCTACATATTAGCGAGCCTCGCAGTGATGCAGAAACTGATCATCCATTTGCTGAGCCAGGCATTTTTGTACTTAATGAAAAAAATCAGCTTCAAATGGTCGATATATCAAACAGCCCATTTGTTCGTCCTGATTTAGAGCAACTGCTAGGTGGAATTAAGTTTTCTAGAGAAAACGACTATCCAATCCGAGGCACATTTATTAAATAACATTCATTTTCATGGTTTCAAAAGGCACTTTTTAGTGCTTTTTTTATTTATTTTTAATTTTTTTAAATTAATCTCTTGAAAACAATTTTACCGTCCATATATAGTTAAGTAGGACGCCTGATGGGTCCTTAATTAAACTTAAACAATTGAAATTTATACTATTAATTAAACTTTGCTTGAGCTTGTTCAATAGAAGAGCACATGCAAAATATCGCTTAAATATGAGGATATTATTATGCGTACAGTAGACTTATCACCACTTTATCGTTCATTTATCGGCTTCGAACATTTAGCATCACTTATGGATGCGGCAGCTAATACAGATAAGCAGCCAAGTTTTCCTCCTTACAACATAGAAGCACTCGATAAAGACAAATACAGAATCACTATGGCCGTTGCCGGTTTTAGCGATAACGAATTAACCATTGAGTCAGAAAATAACACATTAAAAGTTACAGGTACTAAAGCAAATAAAGATGAAAACGCAGAGCGTAAATTTATTCATCAAGGTATTGCTGAGCGTAACTTTGAACGTAAATTCCAGTTAGGAGATCATGTAAAAGTACTTGGCGCAGATTTAGCCAATGGCTTACTAAGTATTGACTTAGAACGTGAAATCCCTGAAGCGCTAAAACCACGTAAAATTGAAATTGGTAATAGCAATCTAATAGAAGGTAAATAATCTTCTAAAGTACATATTCCCCTGATTACTTAGCCGCCTCATTCGAGGCGGCTTTTTTGTTTACAGCGCTTCTAAATTATTAAGGTAGTAGGTTGCTTGTTGCAGCGTTTGTTCTTGGAGTGTTTTTTCTTGTTTATCCCAATTTTTATATACCATACCAATACGTGGGTTCTTTTCTAGCCTGTCTCTGTGTTTATTCATGAAATGCCAGTACAGGCTATTTAGCGGGCAAGCTTTATCACCTACTTTTTGTTTAACATCGTACTGACAGCTTTTGCAGTAATCGCTCATCTTATTAATGTAGTTACCGCTTGCAGCATAAGGTTTAGTCGCAATTATTCCATCATCGGCAAACTGGCTCATTCCTCGGGTGTTGGGCATCTCTACCCACTCTATGGCATCAATATAAACACCTAGGTACCAGTTATCTACGTTATCAGGGTTTATTCCTGTAAGCATGCAAAAGTTTCCAATAACCATTAGGCGTTGAATATGGTGGGCATAAGCGGTTTCAAGGCTTTGTTTTAATGAGTGGCTTAGGCAATTCATTTTTGTTGAGCTGTTCCAAAAATAAGATGGTAGTGTGTTTTTGGCTTGTAATTGATTTTTAACAGCGTAGTCGGGCATGTTAATCCAATAAATGGCACGTACATATTCTCTCCAACCTAATATTTGCCTAGTAAAGCCCTCTACTTGCGAGAGGGATATTTCACTTGGTCTTTGTTCGTATTCTCTTATTACACGTTTGATTACATATAACGGGTGGAGTATTTTTGCGTTTAGGGCAAACGATAATCGGCTATGGTACAAGCTGGTATTATTTTTACTTTGATCTGTCATCGCATCTTGAAAGTGACCAAAGCAACTAAGTAAATGCTCGCAAAAGTATTCGAGAGATTCAATGGCTTGTTTACGCGTTGTTGGCCACTCTAGTTTCTGATCGGCTATTTCGCCAAAGTAAACGATCTTGTGCTTATTTAAGCGAGAAATGATGTTCTTAACATCATTATTGAATAGCTTAGGTTTTGGTATACACGCTAAGTCAGCTTTGGAAAATTTATTACGATTATTACTGTCAAAATTCCATTTGCCACCGGTTGGCTTAGTATCATCAATTAATATATTAAACTGCTTACGCATAGCACGATAGAAGTGCTCCATTGTCACATGCTTGTTTTTTGTAAAGCGTGTTTTTATATCGGTGAACGGTAATAAAAAATGTTCAGTATCTGTGGCAATTACATCAAATGAGCCATCACTTTTAAACTTAGCTAATTGAGACTTAAGCCTAAACTCATCAGGATATTGATATTCAATAGTTTCGCATTGGTATTTATCAGCAATTCGCTTGAGTAATTCAATTAAATCTTTGTCGTCAGCTGTATCGTCAAGTGTTAAATGCAAAACATTAAATCCTGCCGTTTTTAATGCAGTTGCAAAGTTTTCCATAGCATTAAAAAAAGCACACAGTTTTTGAATGTGATGCTTAACGTAGTTGGTTTCTTGTTTTAATTCTGCGATGAGATAAAGCGTGTCGTCGTCTTTTTGTTTATACCATGAATGAGATGGGTTTAGCTGATCGCCTAATATTAATCTAAGTGTTTTATGATAGGTCATAGTAAAGCCAAATTTTTTTATACGGACATAGTTAATTAAACGATCGTTTTAATATTTTATAACAAGCAAATAGGAGTAATTAAGTGCATAACGACAATAGTTTGCTGTTTTTAATGCTGGGGATTAGTTGTTTCTTGAGTTTAATAATGGATTAGTAAAACGAATAGAAGCGTTAAATAACACAATACATTGTGCTGTTAGCAATAGGGCAAAAAAGTTTAACCGCATATCAAGGCGTTTTTGACCATGGTGTTAAAATGAGCATAATTAAGGGGAGATTAAGTAAATTAAGTCTCCCCCCAATTGAATATCTAAATTTTATTACTTTGCTTTTGCTGCATTCTTTGTTGTAACGAAACCACGTTGGTAACGTTGAAAAGAACATTGCTTGCAAAGCTTTCAAAGTACCTAAGCGCTTTTTTCCAAGCGAGTTGACTCTCAGTAGTAAAATGCTTACCAAGGTGCTCTTCAAGGGTTTCGTAAAAAGCGTTAGATAAAAGGGCAATGTCACTGTGTGAAGCGCCGCTTTTTTTTAGATACATTAAATGGTGAGCTAAAAAAGGAGCTACCGATGCTGGTTTATCTAAATGTTTAACAATTCGTTCTAACACGCAAAAGAGGGTAAAGCTCTTTTCGTTAAACTGTAAGGCCGTCGGGTAATTCATCTCAATACTAGATTGGGCTAATTTACTATGAAACTTAGCCGTAAACGCATGAAAGTTAGGCTTAATAATTGTTAAGTTATTTAATAATGCTGATTGTTGTTGATTCATTTTTATCTCGTTGCAGTGAGTAATAACTATTATTATCAAGTAGGAATAAAGTTGATTATAGCGGGCAGTTCAAATTCTGCACGTTTTTTTAGTGTGAAAGTATGGCTTTTTGTTATATCTATTTACTTTCTGGTAATTAGTGAGCCTTTAAAACGTATTTTAAGAGTTATTAAACTTCAGTTTATCTGATTTTTATCCTGAAATAATAAGCTACTACATTTTATGACTCAAGTATGGGAATTTTATAAAGTTGGCTGATTACTTATGTTACTTACATATACATTAAATTAGCATCTTGACGAATTGCAAATTTTATAAACTAATTGCGTATTATAGTTGCTAATTATCCTGTACATCCTTATAATAGCGGCCATTGTTTAGCGTGTTGTATAACAGCTAACAGCGATATTAAATTTAAGGTTTGATATCTATTGGCGCGGGATGGAGCAGTCTGGTAGCTCGTCGGGCTCATAACCCGAAGGTCGTCGGTTCAAATCCGGCTCCCGCAACCAATTCTACTAGTAGGTATTACCTTACTAATTTATATCGCGCATTCTAAGTAATGCGCGTTTTGCGTTTTAGGCTATGTAGTTTAATTAGGTCAGTTTACTGACTCGCGACCAAGCTTGGCCCTCGGCCACACAGTTTTATGCTTTATTGGTGTGACGCCCCGCTTGGTTCGGGGCGTTGTTGTATCTGCACCTTACGATTTGTGGCAATTGCTATCAAATTAAAATTTAAACTCAGTATTTTAGGGCTATAAGCCCTTTTTTTGTTTGTATGGAGGATTTTCGTGACAAAACTTGAACAAGATTTAGTAACCATGTTAACGCCTGCGGTAGAAATGTTAGGCTTTGAGTTGCATGGTCTTGAATTTGTACAAGCGGGTCGCCATTCTACCTTAAGAGTATATATTGCTCATGAGGATGGGATCTCAGTTGATAACTGTGCGGATGCCAGTCGCCAAATTAGTGCGATTTTAGACGTCGAAGACCCAATTACAAATGAATATGATTTGGAAGTATCGTCTCCTGGTGTTGATCGTCTATTATTCAAACAAGATCACTACGAGCAGGCGCAAGGAGAGGAAGTACGCGTGCGTACTAAACTTCCACAGGATGGTCGTCGTAATTTTAAAGGCGACTTAGTAGCAGTTAGCAGCGATATGATCACACTATCTAGCGATGGTGCAGAGCATCTGATCATGCTTAGTAACATCGAACGTGCGAATTTAATCGCGAAGTTTTAAATTCGAGTGCGAAGGAATAGGGCAAGCGAGGCATTACCCATGGCAAAAGAGATATTATTGGTTGCTGAAGCCGTTTCCAATGAGAAAGCGGTTCCAAAAGAAAAGATTTTTGAAGCTCTAGAGTTCGCTCTAGCGACAGCGACAAAGAAAAAACACGATGGCGAAATTGAAGTACGTGTAGCAATTGACCGTAAAACCGGTGATTACGATACGTTCCGTCGCTGGCAAATTGCCGCTGTATTAGAAGATGGTTCTTTAGAGAACCCATACAGCGAAATCACTCTAGAAGCAGCACAGGTTGAAGAACCTGATTTGCAAATGGGTGATTATGTTGAAGAGCAAATCGACTCAATCAAATTTGACCGTATTACAACACAAATGGCTAAGCAAGTTATCGTACAAAAAGTACGTGAAGCTGAGCGCGCTTTAGTTGTTGAAGCATACAAAGATCAAGAAGGCGAGCTGGTAACGGGTGTTGTTAAAAAAGCAACTCGCGATGCAATCGTACTTGATTTAGGTAACAACGCAGAAGCGGTAATTTACCGTGATGACATGTTGCCACGTGAAAACTTCCGCCCGGGTGATCGAATCCGTGGTCTTTTATATGAAGTTAAACCTGAAGCACGCGGTGCACAATTATTTGTAACGCGCTCTAAACCTGAAATGCTAATGGAATTATTCCGCATTGAGGTGCCAGAAATTGGCGAAGAGATGATTGAGTTACGTGCAGCTGCACGTGATCCAGGTTCACGCGCTAAAATTGCTGTTAAATCTAACGACAAACGCATTGATCCAATTGGTGCATGTGTTGGTATGCGTGGCGCACGAGTTCAAGCTGTATCGTCTGAGCTTGGTGGTGAACGTGTTGACATCGTACTTTACGATGACAACCCAGCACAATTTGTTATCAATGCAATGGCGCCAGCAGAAGTTGCTTCAATCGTAATGGATGAAGACACTCACTCAATGGATATCGCTGTAGAAGCCGATAACCTAGCACAAGCAATTGGTCGTAATGGTCAGAATGTTCGTTTAGCAAGCCAATTAACTGGCTGGGAACTAAACGTAATGACTGTTGAAGACATGCGTACCAAAAATGAAGCTGAATCTGATAAGTTACTTAACTTATTCACTGAAAATTTAGATATAGATGATGAGTTTGCATCATTACTTATTAACGAAGGTTTCTCGACACTTGAAGAAGTGGCGTATGTACCTGCGTCTGAATTTTTAGAAATTGATGGTCTTGATGAAGAGACTGTAGATTTATTGCGTTCACGCGCAAAAGATGCATTGACAACTAAAGCACTTAAAACGGAAGAAAGCTTAGATGGCGCAGAGCCAGCTGAAGACTTACTTGCGCTTGAAGGCTTAGAGCGTCACTTAGCATTTGTTATGGCAAGCAAAGGTGTTGTTACACTTGAAGACTTGGCAGAGCAAGGTATTGACGAATTAGTTGATATCACAGAACTTTCATCTGAAAAAGCGGGTGAACTGATTATGGCTGCACGAAACATTTGTTGGTTTGCAGACGAGTAATTTATTAACGGAGGTATTACACACTATGGCAGAAGTAAATGTTGAAAAACTAGCCGGCGATATAGGTACAACTGTTGATAAATTGCTACAGCAGTTTTCACAAGCAGGTATCACTAAGCAAGCAACTGATAACGTAACAGAAGCTGAAAAAGCAACGTTACTTGATCATTTAAGCAAGCATCATGGTGGTACAGGTTCAGATGGCCCAGCGCGTATGACTTTACAACGTAAGAGCAAAAGCACATTAAGTGTGACTGGTTCTACGGGTAAAGCTAAAGATGTTCAAGTTGAAGTTCGTAAAACACGTACCTACGTGAAGAAAAGCGCAATGGAGCAAGAACAAGAGCAAGCACGCTTAGCCGCTGAAGAAAAAGCCCGTCTTGAACAGCAACAAAAAGCTGAACAAGAAGCCGCAGAATTAAAAGCGAAACAAGAGGCAGAACGTAAAGCGAAAGAAGAAGCTGACCGTAAAGCCAAAGAAGAAGCTAAACGCAAAGCTGATGCAGAGCGTAAAGCGAAACAAAAGCAGATGACCCCAGAGCAAAGTGCTAAGTCTGAGAAAGATCGCATAGAAGCTGAGCGTCTACAAAAAGAAGCAGAAGAGGCCGCATTGAAGAAAGCTGAAGAAGAAGCGAAACGTCAAGCAGAAGAGGCAAGAAAGCTAGCTGAAGAGAATTCAGCACGCTGGAAGAAAGAAGAAGAAGAACGTAAGAAACGCGAAGAAACAGCGGATCACCATCTTACGACTTCAACTTATGCACGTGAAGCAGAAGATGTTGCCGATGCTCGTGATGAGCAAGGCACTCGCCGTGCTAAGAAAAAGAAAAAAGCGCCAGCAAAAGATAAATTTGCAGCGTCAAGAGGCCGTAACAAGTCTAAATTAAAAGCACCAGCATCGCTGCAGCATGGTTTCCAAAAACCAACTGTTGATGTTAAAAATGAAGTGCGTATTAGCGAAACAATTACAGTAGCTGAGCTTGCATCACGCATGGCTGTTAAAGGCGCTGAAGTTGTTAAAACAATGATGAAAATGGGTGACATGGTTACTATTAACCAAGTGATCGACCAAGAAGCTGCACAACTAGTTGCAGAAGAAATGGGTCACAAGGTTATCATTGTTAAAGAAAACGAATTAGAGCAAACAGTACTTAACGACCGCCATGAAGATGGTAAGTCAGAGCCTCGTGCTCCAGTAGTAACTGTAATGGGTCACGTTGACCATGGTAAAACATCGACTCTAGATTACATTCGTTCTGCGAAGGTTGCTTCTGGCGAAGCCGGTGGTATTACACAGCATATTGGTGCATACCATGTTGATGTAAACGGCAATATGATTACCTTCTTAGATACTCCAGGACATGCTGCATTTACATCAATGCGTGCTCGTGGTGCTAAAGCGACAGATATCGTAATCTTAGTGGTTGCAGCAGATGATGGTGTTATGCCACAAACTAAAGAAGCGGTACAGCACGCACGTGCAGCTGGCGTTCCTTTAATCATTGCTGTAAACAAAATGGATAAAGAAGGCGCAGATCCAGATCGCGTTAAAAACGAACTAGCTCAGCTAGACGTTATCCCTGAAGAATGGGGCGGCGATACGCAGTACGTTCATATCTCAGCTAAAACTGGTCTAGGTATTGATGACCTTCTTGAAGCCGTACTTATGCAATCTGAGCTTTTAGAGCTTTCTGCCCCTACCGAAGGTATGGCTGCAGGTGTTGTTATTGAATCTCGTCTTGATAAAGGCCGCGGTCCAGTTGCATCAGTACTTGTTCAATCTGGTACGCTTAACCAAGGTGACATTGTATTATGTGGTCTTGAGTATGGCCGTGTTCGTGCAATGCGCGATGAAAACGGTAAAGACATCAAGTCGGCAGGTCCATCTATTCCAGTGGAAATTTTAGGTCTTTCTGGTATTCCAGCTGCGGGCGACGAAGCAACTGTAGTTAAAGATGAGCGTAAAGCGCGTGAAGTTGCTTTATACCGTCAAGGTAAGTTCCGCGATGTTAAACTAGCACGTCAACAAAAAGCTAAGCTTGAAAACATGTTTACTAACATGACTGAAGGTGATGTTTCTGAAGTTAACGTGGTACTTAAAGCAGACGTTCAAGGTTCTATCGAAGCAATCTCTGATTCACTAACTAAACTTTCTACTGATGAAGTAAAAGTGAAGATTGTAGGCTCTGGTGTTGGTGGTATTACTGAGACTGATGCGACATTAGCTGCAGCGTCTAACGCAATTGTAGTTGGCTTTAACGTTCGTGCTGATGCTTCTGCTCGTAAAGTGATTGATACTGAAAACTTAGACCTTCGTTATTACAGCGTAATTTATGCCTTAATCGAAGAAGTTAAGCAAGCAATGTCAGGCATGCTAGCACCTGAGTTTAAACAAGAAATCATTGGTCTTGCGCAAGTTCGTGACGTATTCAAGTCTCCAAAAATTGGCGCAATTGCTGGTTGTATGGTTACTGAAGGTGTTATTAAACGTAGCGCTCCAATCCGTGTACTACGTGAAAACGTGGTTATCTATGAAGGTGAACTTGAGTCACTTCGTCGCTTTAAAGACGATGTTGCTGATGTTCGTAACGGCATGGAATGTGGTATCGGCGTTAAGAACTACAATGACGTACGTGTTGGTGACCAAATCGAAGTATTTGAAACAGTTGAAGTACAACGTACTCTTTAATTGTTAGCTCGCTAAACTAATAAATGGGGGCTTAGCCCCCATTTGTGTATCCATTATTTAATTAGCTTATTATTAAATTTCAATAAGTTATGATTTTAGGACAAATGCAATGAGAGAATTTTCTCGCACTGATCGTGTTGCACAGCAAATCCAAAAAGAAATTGCTGTAATTTTACAACGCGAAATTAAAGATCCACGCTTAGGTATGGTGACAGTGTCAGCGGTAGAAGTATCGCGTGATTTATCTTATGCCAAAATTTTCATCACTGTGTTTAACACACAAGATGAAGATGCAGCTAAGCAAAGCGCTAAAGTACTTAATGAAGCAACGGGTTATATTCGCTCGTTACTTGGTAAGCGTATTCGTGCTCGTATAATGCCTGAGTTAAAGTTTGTAGTTGATAATTCACTGATGGAAGGTATGCGTATTTCTAATTTAGTGGATTCTATTATCCGCGAAGATAACGCAAAGCATGTCGATGAAGATGTAGAAAGTGTTGATGCTGATATTTCAGATAGTGAACAAAGTACTAAGCACGTAGAAGATACAGATAGCGAAGAAGGCACTGATACAGATGGCAAAGCGCAGTAAAGGCCGTGCAGTTGACGGTATTTTGTTGTTAAACAAACCGCAAGGCATTTCATCAAATAAAGCTCTGCAGCAAGCGAAAGGTGTTTATTTTGCACAAAAAGCTGGCCACACTGGGGCTTTAGACCCGCTTGCTACAGGTATGCTGCCAATTTGTTTTGGTGAGGCGACTAAGTTTACGCAGTTTTTACTCGATACAGATAAAACCTATATCGTTCGTGCAAAACTGGGTGAGCGTACAACAACATCAGATTCTGATGGCGAAATCGTAAGCACGAAAGATGTGAATGTGACGCGTGAGCAGTTAACAAAAGAAATTGCAGCTTTTGTTGGAGAGTCAGATCAATATCCATCAATGTACTCAGCACTTAAGTATCAAGGTAGACCATTATATAAGTACGCACGAGAGGGTATTGAAGTCCCTCGTAAATGCAGAAAAATAAATGTGTTTAGCTTATCGTTTGACGAATTTGATGAACAAAACAACGTATTACAAATGACGGCTCATGTATCAAAAGGGACGTATATTCGTACAATCGTTGATGATTTGGGCGAAAACCTAGGGTGTGGCGCACACGTTATAATGCTTCACAGAACTGCTGTTGGTCAGTATCCGGCAGATAAAATGGTTTCGCTTGATGAAATTGAAGCGTTGCTTGCTAAAGCGAAAGCAGAAGAGCTTGCGCCTTCTACTTATTTAGACTCGTTGTTATTACCTATAGACACTGCTTTAACTGATTTACCTGTTATTGAAATTTCGAAAGAGCAGGGCAAAGTATTTAGTCATGGGCAAGCAGTCGAGTTACCTGAAGCTTTACCTGAGGGGGCAATTAAAGTTGTTGCGGATGGTGTGTTTATTGGTACTGGCGAGCGCAACTCAAGTGGCCATTTAAAGGTTAAACGTGGTCTTGCTAGCCAGCAAGATGATTACGTAAAGCCTGAATAAGCAATTAGTGTGCCCAGCAGTGGCTTATTAGTTGTAGATGGAAATAATTAACTTGTAGTTATTCCCACAGTTGGTAGAATACGCCGGCTTAATCGTTTTGGCTGAATTAGTGATCGGCTAAGACACCTTTTAAATTTAATTTTTGGAGTTACTATGTCACTAAGCAATCAAGAAAAAATCGATATCATTGCTAAATTTGCACGTGCAGAAGGCGATACAGGTTCATCAGAAGTACAAGTAGCATTACTTACTTATGATATCAACAAGCTTCAAGGTCACTTTGCTGATCACAAGCATGACTTCCACTCACGTCGTGGTCTGCTTCGTAAAGTAAGCACTCGCCGTAAACTACTTGATTACCTTAAAGGTAAAGATATCACTAGTTATACTGCACTAATCAAAGAACTTGGCCTACGTCGTTAAGAACTAGATTATAGAAATGGGAGCTTTTTAGCTCCTTTTTTTGTGCCTAAAATTTGTGTTTGAAAATAAAACAAATTTATAAACTTATTGAATTATATTGTAAAACTCCTATTTCATAGCTTATCAAGCATCGTTGTATTTACCCACTCATTAGCCCAGCTTAAATCTAGTAGCTAGTGTGTGTTGACCTTTCGTGATTAATTTTGCAGCTGTATGTTTGGTCTTTAGGCAAGGCAGCGCCTATGTAGTGTGGTTATTCCCCATAAATAGGCGATAACGCAGCATAAATGCCAAACATGCGCTGCCCTGCGGGTTCATCCTAGGGGCGATTAACTCTTTGTTGCTCGATTTTTACTTAGCCCACTAGGTTACAAATCTCGCGCCGTGATTAAATCGCCCCTAGATTGAACAAATTTCAATCCACAAAGATCAACACACCCTAGACTCGCATTTTGAAGTAGCTTTGGTATATACTATGCGCGTAGGTAAAAAGGTTTATCTGCAATTATTCACATCATTGCCAATTGTAGTACTTAATTGATTTCCAACTGAATACAATTATGTACTGTAATTGGTACTTTGATGACAACTTATTAGAATACATTTAAGGAATATTTTAAGTGCAAGCAATTATTAAAGAATTCAAACTAGGTCAACATACAGTGACTCTAGAAACTGGTGCAATCGCTCGTCAAGCAGACGGCGCTGTACTTGCAAGCATTGGCGACACTTCAGTTTTAGTAACTGTTGTTGGTAAGCGTGAAGCACAACCTGGTCAAGACTTTTTCCCACTAACAGTTAACTACCAAGAGCGTATGTACGCTGCTGGTCGTATCCCTGGTGGTTTCTTAAAGCGTGAAGGTCGTCCTAACGATGGCGAAACTCTTATTGCACGTCTTATTGACCGTCCAATTCGTCCACTTTTCCCAAGCGGCTTTGTAAACGAAGTACAAGTTATTGCTACTGTTGTTTCTGTTAACCCTGAAATCCAACCTGATATGGTTGCGATGATTGGTACTTCAGCAGCACTTGCTATCTCTGGTATCCCATTCAGTGGTCCAATTGGTGCATCTCGTGTTGGTTACATCAACGGCGAATACGTACTTAACCCTACATTAAAAGAGCTTGAAGAAAGCCAACTTGATTTAGTGGTAGCCGGTACTGATAAAGCGGTACTTATGGTTGAATCAGAAGCTAACGTACTTGCAGAAGACGTAATGCTTGGCGCTGTTGTATATGGTCATGAGCAATCTCAAGCGATCATTACTGCAATCGAAGAATTTAAAGCGCAAGCAGGCAAGCCTACTTGGGATTGGACTGCACCTGAGAAAGATGTTGCACTAGAAGATAAAGTAGCAACTATTGCTGCTGAAAAAGTAGGCGCAGCTTACTTAATCACTGATAAAGTAGCGCGTAAAGAAGCTCTTGGTGAAGCTAAAGATGAAGTTGTTGCAGTATTAACAGCTGAACTTGCTGAAGGCGAGTCTTTAGACAAGCAAGAAATTGGCAAAATCTTCGGTTCACTTGAGAAGAAAATCGTTCGTGGCCGTATAGCTGCTGGCGAAAAACGTATCGATGGTCGTGAACCAGATATGATTCGTGCACTAGACGTAATGACTGGCGTATTACCGCGTACTCACGGTTCTGCTATCTTTACACGTGGTGAAACTCAAGCGTTAGTAACAGCGACACTTGGTACAGAACGTGATTCACAGTTAATCGACGATTTAACTGGTACTCATAAAAACCACTTTATGCTTAACTACAACTTCCCTCCATTCTGTGTAGGTGAAACTGGTTTTGTTGGTTCTCCTAAGCGTCGTGAAATCGGCCATGGTAACCTTGCTAAGCGTGGTATTTCAGCTGTAATGCCTACACTTACTGAGTTCCCTTACTCAATCCGTGTAGTATCTGAAATTACTGAATCAAACGGTTCTTCTTCAATGGCGTCTGTTTGTGGTACTTCTCTAGCACTTATGAACGCGGGTGTACCAATTAAAGCATCTGTTGCCGGTATTGCGATGGGTCTAGTTAAAGAAGACGATAAATTCGTTGTTCTTTCTGACATCTTAGGTGATGAAGATCACTTAGGTGACATGGACTTTAAAGTTGCCGGTACTGCTGCAGGTATTACTGCACTTCAAATGGATATCAAAATCGAAGGTATCACTCAAGAAATCATGCAAATTGCGCTTAAACAAGCAAAAGCTGCACGTTTACATATCTTAGAAGTGATGGATGAAGCGATTTCTGCTCCTTCTGAAGAGCTATCAATGTTTGCTCCTCGCATATACACAATGAAAATCCCACAGAAGAAAATCGCTGAAGTTATTGGTAAAGGTGGCGCAACTATTCGTCAGCTTACTGAAGAAACTGGTACAACGATTGAAATCGGTGACGACGGTACAATTAAAATTGCCGCTACAGATGGCGAAAGTGCAGCTAATGCAATTAGCCGTATTGAGCAATTAACAGCTGAACTTGAAGTAGGTACTATCTACGAAGGTAAAGTTGTACGTATCGTAGACTTCGGTGCGTTTGTAAACATTCTTCCTGGTAAAGATGGTCTAGTACACATTTCTCAAATTAGTACTGAGCGCGTTAATAACGTGGCTGATCACCTTTCTGAAGGTCAAGAAGTTAAAGTTAAAGTACTAGAAGTAGATCGTCAAGGCCGTGTACGTCTAAGTATTAAAGAAGCAATGGAATCAGCAGCACCTGCAGCTGACGCGCCAACTGACGCGTAATTGCTAACTTATTAATCTAGTTATATTAGCTAGATAGTAAAAAAGGGGCTGTTTAGCCCCTTTTTTTATGCTTTAATGAAACCTTATTGGACAAGGTCTGTCTTATATTAATCGCGATATATCTTGGTATTAAGGATTTTAATGATACTCAAACATTTAGCTTTGGCATCTTTTGCTATTTTGTCTTTAAGCGCTTGCCAAACTACAACAGAATCAGAACCAACCCCGATTGTTAATGTGCCATTTACTGCACCTTTAGCTTCTGACTTTAGAAGTGAAATTGCTATTGCACGCTACTCAGAGCTATTAAATAGAGCCGACTTAAGCGAAGAACAACAAGCTAAGCTTTATTACGACCGTGGTGTACTTTTTGATAGTCTAGGTATGACAACTCTTTCGCGTATTGATTTTAATCGCGCAGTAAAGCTTAAGCCTGATTTAGCTGAAGTGTATAATTTTTTAGGTATTCAACATACGCTTATGCAGCAGTATGAAAAAGCCTATGAGTTTTTCGATTCTGCCCTAGAACTTGATGAAGAGCATGAATACGCCTATTTAAATCGTGGTATCGCACTGTATTACGGCGACAGAGCAGGCCTTGCTAAAAATGATTTTAATGAATTTTTAGCTCGCTCTCCAAAAGATCCGTACCGAGTTTTATGGGTTTATTTAGCACAAGCACAAGAGGATAAAGCCGTTGCGCTTGATGCACTTAAACAAAATGCCACTGCGCTTGATGAATCACAATGGGCGTACCAGTTAATTTCTCTTTATACGGGGGATATGAGTGAACATGCATTTTTATCTGGCATTAGTGATGGTGTTAGAACTGAGCAAGAATATGCGCAGCGTTTATGCGAAGCTTATTTTTATTTAGCTAAAATGCATCAAGCAGCAGGTGAGCTGTATTTAGCATCAGACTACTTTAGGCTTGCGCTAGCAACTAATGTACACGAGTTTATTGAGTACAAATATGCGCGTTTAGAGCTTGAGTTGATGCAAGGTGTTGACGCAAGTTAAGCGTTTTAAATTAATAGGTGTATTACTATGTTGTTTGTTAATTACAGGCTCGAGTAATCACCTAGGCGCTATTGGCTTTTGGCATGTTTTAAACGCAAAAGCTAATGTGCTACAAAGTTATTGGAAATCACCCGGTTATTTTTCTGATCATTTAGAGCAGTTACCAAATACCTCTTTAGCTATACTTGCCCGCAGTAAAATTTCTTCAGCCCAATATATGTATTCTCTTAAGCTTATTAAAAACAGTCAGAGCGATACTGCAAAACAATTTTGGCTCAGAGCATTAAATGACTTAACAATCCCAGAGCGTAAAATATTAGCAGCAAAGTTACTTGAGCACTCACGTTGGAGCGATTTAAAGTTACTCGCTAGTAAAAACAAATTACCAGCAGGGGATGTGCTAAATCATCTAAAACTTCAGTTAAAAACACCACAGAGTAAAGTATCTAGTGAGTTTATCCACGCCCTTGGTTTTTCATCTTTAATAAATATAAGCAAACCTAATAAGCAATGTATGTTTAACGTGCTGGCTATGAGCGATCATCGTAGAGGCTTATATAAACTCACCGAGTTTATTAATGCTTATAATAAACAACCAGAGCCTCGTGAAAATATTTTTTGCTTTTCAAAACCAGTTTACGTTGCAGGTATGCTTGAGTGTAAAAGTAGCATTAATCAAATAGCAAAGTGTGACTGGCAATCAGCTAAACTCAATAACCAGCTTCCTAACAATTTTGATTTTATAGTAATGATGCCAAAAGATGGAACGGCTAATGTTACTAAAGGAACAATGCTAATAAACTCAAAAGCAAAATACAGTGTGTTTTTGCATGAGTTGATGCATTTTAACGGTTTTGAAGATGAATATGCGCTACCTAAAGCTAAACAAGCATGGTTGTGTGCAAAAACGGGTTTTGTGGCACCTAATTTATTTATCTCTCATGATGAGTCGCCCCCAATAGGCTGGCATAAAGCAAAGAGTTGCCAGATAGGTGGTGTTGCATATAAACCTAGTGAAAATTGGTCTATTATGCAATATCAGCAGTTAGGGCTCTCGGCGCAGTATAGAGAGATTTGGTTGAAGCATTTAGATATGACCAATGGTAATTCTTATCGCCACTCCAGCGCGCTTACATTTGCAAATAAGGCCATATTAAATTAACAATTATCAGTATTAATTAATTGTTTTTGTAGGCTTAATAAATTGTTAGTGCATGTTTAAAAAACACCCATACAGAACCGCTTTTTATAGACAAAATCAGTGTTTTTCAGTATAACTATAGTCATTAATGTCGTTTAAAAACAGGCAGTAAAAGCATCCCTTAGTATTAAAAAGAGATGCCCTGATAAACTTATGATTATAAAAGGCCCTACATTATGACTTTGCTCTGGATACCCTTGTTATCCTTAATTGGCAGTGTTATTTCTGCATGCACAGGTAAGTTATCCCGCAATTTAAGCACTAGTTTAACGGCTCTTGCGCCTTTAACGGCTTTGGGAATAACTTTATACCATGCACCTGCAGTTTTAGCGGGCGAAACCATTCGTTACTCTTTCGCTTGGATCCCGTCAATAGGGCTCGACCTATCTCTGCGGTTAGACGGCCTCAGTTTATTGTTTATGTTTATGATTTTAGGCATAGGCTTGCTCGTTATTCTCTACACGCGTTACTACCTCAGTGCCAACGACTCAATGGCTAAGTTATATAGTTATTTAATGCTGTTTATGACCGCAATGCTTGGCATTGTTATGTCTAACAATGTTATTCAGCTGTGGTTGTTTTGGGAATTAACGAGCATCAGCTCATTTTTATTAATTAGTTTTTGGTGGCATAAGTCTGAAGCGCGAAAGGGTGCTCGTATGGCTCTTGCTGTAACAGGCGCGGGCGGCTTAGCGTTACTTGCAGGCTTAATGCTATTAGGTGATATTGTTGGTAGTTATGACCTAGATGTTATCCTAGCGAGTAAAGCGATAATTCAATCTCACGATTTATACGAAGTAGCATTAGTATTGGTGCTATTGGGTGCGTTTACTAAATCGGCACAATTTCCCTTTCATTTTTGGCTTCCTCATGCAATGGCAGCGCCTACGCCAGTGAGCGCGTATTTACATTCTGCAACCATGGTAAAAGCCGGTATATTTTTATTAGCACGTTTTCATCCTGCTTTAGCTGGCACCGATACGTGGTTCTTACTTGTTGGGTTAACAGGTTTAGCTACGCTGTTGTTTGGTGCTTACATAGCATTATTCAAACACGATTTAAAAGGATTGTTAGCTTACTCAACAATAAGCCATTTGGGTTTAATAACGCTATTACTCGGGCTTGATACTGAGCTTGCGACTGTTGCTGCTATATTTCATATAATTAACCATGCAACGTTTAAAGCGTCGTTATTTATGGCCGTTGGTATTATCGATCATGAAACAGGCACGCGCGATATGCGTAAATTAAATGGTATGTGGCGATACTTACCATACACTGCAACGCTTGCAATGGTCGCGGCGGCTGCTATGGCAGGGGTTCCATTACTTAATGGTTTCTTGTCTAAAGAGATGTTTTTCGCAGAAACGCTGCATCAGCAAGTGCTTGGTTCTATGTCGTGGTTAATTCCAGTACTGGCAACGGTTGCAGGCGCATTAGCTGTTGCGTACTCCGCACGCTTTATTCATGACGTGTTCTTTAATGGTGAGCCAATCGATTTACCTCGCACGCCGCACGAACCGCCACGTTATATGCGTGTACCAATAGAAATATTAGTTGTGATTTGTTTACTAGTGGGTATGTTCCCACACTTTACAATTGATGGCATTTTATCTGCGGCGTCTTTAGCTGTACTTGGAAAAGAAATGCCAGTTTACGAATTGGCTATTTGGCACGGGTTTAACTTGCCTCTATTAATGAGTGCAATGGCGATTGCTGGCGGTTTATTTATTTATATTAATCGTAAATATCTATTTCAGTTTCAAGCGTCATTACCACCTTTAAATGCTAAAAAAACCTTTGAACGTGTAATTTTAAGTGTTGTTGCTTGGTGTCAGTCAAAGGTAAGCAGTATCGAAAATGGATCGCTGCAGCGCTACCTAGTAATTATGTTAGCGGTAGTCTTACTGTGTGCCGGTTGGCCATTATTTGAAATGCAACAACTTGCTGGCAGCATGCCACTTACCCCTGTTGATGTGCACAATGCAATTGGTGCGGGCTTATTGATTATTGGTGCTCTTGCTACCGTTATTTGGCATCGCTCTCGAATGGTATCGTTGTTAATGCTCTCAATCGTAGGGTTAATGGTATCGGTTGTGTTCACACGTTTTTCTGCTCCAGATTTAGCGCTTACACAGTTAACTGTTGAGGTTGTTACTATTATTTTACTTATGCTGGCATTGTTTTTCTTGCCCCAGCATACGCCAAAAGAATCAAGTTCATTACGTGTACTTCGAGATTTAGGAATTGCCTCTACTTTAGGTGTAGTTATAGCGAGTATCTGTTATGCATTACTTACACGTCCATTAGATTCAATCTCAGACTTCTTTATTGCTAACGCTAAAATTGGTGGCGGTGGTACTAATGTAGTTAACGTTATTTTAGTCGACTTTAGGGGCTTTGATACGCTTGGTGAAATTACCGTATTAGGCATTGCCGCATTAGGTATATTTAAAGTACTTTCTCGAATCCCATTATTTATGCCAGCAAGTGACAGCGAAGGGCGCCCATGGGCACGAGAGCGCCATCCAATCTTACTGGCGAGTATTTCACAAAGTTTATTACCGCTTGCGTTATTGGTTTCTGCATATATTTTCTTACGTGGACATAACTTACCTGGCGGTGGCTTTATTGCTGGACTGGTAACGTCAATCGCGTTTATTTTGCAATACATGGCGCATGGTACAGCATGGATAAACGGACGTTTTGATGTTAATTATCGTAAAATCATAGCTTCAGGCATTGGTATTTCACTGTTCACTGGTGTGGGTAGCTGGTTCTTTGATAAGCCATTTTTAACAACTTGGTTTGACTACTTTGATATTCCGTTTGTCGGTAAAACAGAGCTTGCCAGCGCGATTGCATTTGACCTAGGTGTTTACTTAACGGTTGTAGGCGCTACGCTAATGATTTTGGCAAGCTTAGGTAATATGACGGCAGATACCCAGAAAAAAGAGGTAAATATTTAATGGAATTATTGTACGCATCTTGCGTTGGAGTATTGGTCAGTTGCGGTGTGTTTTTACTGCTAAGAGCTCGTACGTTTCCTGTAGTACTTGGGCTTACTATGATTTCATATGCTGTTAACTTATTTTTGTTTTCAGCAGGTCGTCTTACTATTAATAAAGCGGTAGTGCTTGGTACTGGTACAGAATACGCCGATCCTCTACCTCAAGCTTTAGTGCTTACAGCTATTGTTATTGGTTTTGCGATGACCGCATTCGTGGTTATTTTGGCAATACGTGGACGCGCCGATTTAGGTAGCGACCATGTTGATGGTTATGTGCCCAACACCTCTGCAGATAATAAGGAGCAAAAATGATCCAACATTTAGCTTCGCTCCCTATTTTATTACCTATGCTGACGGCTGTTATTTTATTGCTGCCACCATGTGGTAAAAGCGTTAAAATTCGCCGCTTAGTTTCAATTGTAATGGCAATAGCTACTTTTGCCATTAGTGTGCTTTTACTTGTACATGTTAATAATACAGGTATTAACGTTTACGCTATTGGTAATTGGTCTGCACCATTTGGAATAGTCTTAGTAGCCGATATGTTGTCTACCTTATTGGTTACGTTAACTTCATTTTTAGGTTTGGGCGCTATTTTATATGGTAGTGCTGGCGATGATGAAAAAGGCAGCTTTTATCACCCACTTGTTCACTTTTTGATATTAGGTGTAAATGGCGCGTTTTTAACTGGCGATTTATTTAACCTATTTGTATTTTTTGAAGTGCTACTGATTGCATCTTATGCATTGTTAATGCACGCAGGTGATAAACAAAATACTCGCGCGGCATTGCAATATGTAATATTGAATTTAGTTGGCTCAAGCGTATTTTTAATTGGTTTGGGTATTTTGTACGGTGTGCTTGGTACGCTTAATATTGCAGACATGACGCAAAAGGTATCACTACTTACAGGTGATGATGTATATCTAGCAAAAGCAGGCGGCTTACTGCTATTAATAGTATTTGCTTTAAAAGGCGCACTATTACCTCTGCATTTATGGCTTCCAAATACTTACGCAAGTGCTAAACCTGTGGTTGCTGCATTGTTTGCGATTATGACTAAAGTAGGCGTTTACGCTATGCTTCGTGTTTATACGGTGATATTTGGTGAACAAGCCGGAGCGCTTGAACACATGGCGCAGCCTTGGCTTTGGGGCTTAGCAATTGCGACCATTATAGTAGGTGCAATTGGTGTGATGGCAGCACAAGACTTACGTAAACTCACCTCTAACTTAGTATTAGTATCGGTAGGTACGCTGGTTGCGCTAATAGCATTGCAAAATGTAAATGCCACTGCTGCACTTTTATATTATTTAGTGCATTCAACACTTGTTAGTGCCGCACTATTTTTACTAGCAGACTTAGTTTCAATCCAGCGCGGTAAAGTTGGCGATAGGCTAGTAGCAGGTCGCTCTGTAAAACAGCCATTTTTATTAGGTGTGTGCTTTATTATTGCGTCTTTAACGGTAGTTGGTATGCCACCACTGTCAGGCTTTGTAGGTAAAATTTGGATACTTAAAGCGACATTAAACAGTGAGCAAGCTTTACTATTTTGGCCAGTATATTTAGTAACAAGTTTTGCGTTGTTAGTAGCGCTTTCGCGCGCTGGCACAACTTTGTTCTGGGAGCATAGAAGCAAAAGTAGCGAAAATGCCGATTGTGCAAGTGCACACCCGTTGCAGGTAACTGTAATTATAGCTTTACTTGCATGTTCGCCATTGCTAGTTATTTTGGGCGGACCAATAAGTGAATATATGCTAAATGCTGCTACTCAGTTACATGATCTAAGCGGCGGTATTAATGCTGTACTTAAAGGAGGCATGTGATGAGATTACAAGCCCGTTTTCGTTGGTTACCAACGCCATTTCGTAGCTTATTTTTGTTTATGGTTTGGTTATTGTTAAACAATAGCGTATCGGTAGGGCACTTAGTATTAGCGACTATTTTTGCGATACTTATCCCTATATTGAGTTTTTCGTTTCGAGACCCTCAGCCACTGATTTTAAAGCCAGGCTTGGCGCTTAAGCAGTTACTTATAGTGCTGTACGATATTGTTGTTGCAAATTTACAAGTGGCTTTACTTATACTTGGACCATCAAAAAAATTGCGTCCGGCCTTTATAAAAGTTCCTATAGATTTAACACACGACATGCCAATTACTATATTGGCTAGTTGTGTATCGCTTACACCTGGTACTGTGAGTGCAGAGGTTTATCCAATTGCTGAGTCGTTACCTGAAGGTGAAGAGCCAACGCAACGCTACTTACTGATACATGTGCTTGATCTTAAAGATGAAGAAGCACTTATCAAACAAATAAAACAACGCTACGAAGCTCCACTAAAGGAGATATTTCAATGTTAGATACTGTATTACTCATTGTTTTTTCGATGATTGGCTTATCATTATTGCTTAATTTATGGCGATTGATCATCGGTCCGTCAGTGCCTGACCGTGTTTTAGCGCTAGATACTATGTACATTAACGTCATCGCACTGATTATTTTATACAGCATTAGTATGGATACAGGGCTTTATTTTGAAGCTGCACTGCTCATTGCCATGCTCGGCTTTATAAGTACGGTTGCAGTGTGTAAGTATTTACTACGTGGCGATATAATTGAATAAGGTGAAAACATGATCAGCGAATGGGTTGTATCAATATTATTGTTATTTGGTGGTACGTTTATTTTAATTGGCTCAATAGGTTTAATTAAACTACCTGACTTTTTTATGCGTTTGCATGGACCAACTAAAGCAACCACGTTAGGCATGGCGAGTATGTTAATTGCGGCTATGGTTTATTTTGCAAGTTCAGAGCATGGCCTAAGTGTTAAAGAAATACTCATTACTATATTTTTACTAATTACAGCACCGATTAGTGGTTACATGCTAATAAAGTCAGCTATTCATCATAAGCTAAAAGCCAAAGAAGGCACTAAAGGCCTAGATAATGTAGAAGACGACTAACGCAAAAAGTAATTTATAAAAGGCCGAATAAATTCATTTTATTCGGCCTTTTTAATGATTGCTTGTACCCTTTACAATACAAACTATTCATGTGACTATAAATTCATTATTTATATGAAAGGATATTATTATGGGTAAGGTACTACTTTTATCATTGCTAATTTTTTCTAGTAGTTTATATGCTGAACAAAATACTAAGCAGCAAAAAATAGATGAACTCATTAATGTAATGAATTTAGATTCAATGGTTGATTCTATGTACGGCCAGGTTGAAGGTATGATGAAAGGCATGTCAGACCAAATGGGTGTTAAGCCTTCTGAGCAAGCAATTTTTGATAAATACTACAGCGACATGACGACGGTATTAAAAACCGAAATGAGCTGGGCTAAAATGCAGCCAATGATGGTCAATGTATACGACAAGCATTTTAGTGAGCAAGAGATTGCCGATATGTTAGCGTTTTATAAAACAGATACAGGGCAAAAAATACTTGAAAAAATGCCTGTTGTAATGCAAGAGTCTATGCAAATGTCACAAAGCTTAATGAAAGATGCTATGCCTAAAATACAAACTTTAGCGCAGCAACTAAGCGACGAATTAGAGCAAAGCCGTAGCGAATCAAACTAGGGCAGCGCATGTTTGGTATTTATGCTGCGTTATCGCCTATTTATGGGGGATAACCACACTACATAGGCTCTGCCTTGCCTAAAGACCAAACAGTCTGCATAAATTAAATCACCAATGATTAACACTCCCTTAGATTAATACGCGCCTTACTTAGGCGCTTCTTTGCTAAATTACGCCCCCTTCAGATAATACACGGCCAATATCAGCTTAAGTTAATTATGTTTGTGTCACTATACCAATGAGCAACAATACATAATCAATTTGAGGGAATAAATTCGGCGCTAACTGCGTTAAACATTTTTGAGATACGACTGCATGGATGCAGGGGCAATTAATAATAACAACTAAATAACGAAACCTTTGCTCTGTTATCCACTCGATTTATTGTCTTAAATAGAGCACTTAATTGAGCCAATTAGTATTATTTTGTTAGTTTTAAAATAGCCATTGACCTATGTGTTGCACCTAGGTTTATTATGAAGCTATTGAAACACGACGGAGCTAAATTATGTATGTTAAACAACTTGCCAAGTTAATGGGCGTGACTGCAGATACTGTTCGTCATTACACACGAATTGGGTTACTTAACCCAATACGCAGTGAAAAAAATGGTTATCAAGAATATACAAAGCAAGACCAGCAGCGTTTAAAGTTTATTATTAGCTCTCGTCAACTTGGTTTTTCACTCAAAGATATTCAACACATTATAGGCGAGTCTGAGCAGGGGAATTGTCCTTGTCCGTTAACGCGTAAACTCATTACTAAACGCCTAGAAGAAACCGAAGCACTATTTCAAGAAACATTAAAATTACGAAACAGAATGCATGCAGCTCTGGCGCAATGGGATACATCAGCCGATGGTGCAAATGCCAGTGACGTGTGTAGTTTAATAGAATCTTTTGTTGATCCAATAAACGATTCTGCAAATAAGGAGCAGCGTAATGACGACTAATCCAAAAGACACCGCGCAAAACTTTATTATTGAAGGCGCTAATTGCGGCAGTTGTGTGGCTAAAATTGAAAAAGCCCTTAATAGCGTGCAAGGCGCGCAAAATGTAGAAATGAACTTTGCACAGCGTACTGTCCGTGTAGAAGGTAAAGCCCGCGAAAGCACGCTTATTAAAGCAGTCGAAAACATTGGTTATTCAGCTAAGCCAATGAGTAACGAGTCTGATCAAGATGCACTTGATGAAAAAGCAAAATCGGATGAGGCACATTACAAAAAGCTAATGCGTAATATGATATTAGCGTTAGGAGTCGGTGCACCGTTAATGATATACGGGCTTATTTTTGATATGAGTGTGACCACCGACACACAACGAATAGCCTGGTTTTTAGTGGGTATAGTCACGCTTGTGGTTATGGCTATATCAGGTAAGCAATTTTACAACGGTGCTTGGCAGGCATTTAAAAACCATGCTGCCAATATGGATACATTAATAGCGCTTGGTACAGGTACTGCGTGGTTGTATTCAATGTTCGTAGTAATAGCACCAAACTTATTACCACAAGTCGCAAGACACGTATATTTTGAAGCATCATCGATGATCATCGGTTTAATTAGTTTAGGGCTCGCTTTTGAAGTAAAAGCACGTGGGCGCACCTCACAAGCAATTAAACGCTTAATTGGCCTGCAACCAAAAACTGCACGCGTTATTCGCGATGGTCAAGAGCAAGACATCGACATTAGTGATGTTGTAAAAAATGATGAAGTACGCGTACGCCCGGGTGAAAAAATCCCTGTGGATGGCGATGTTATTGAAGGCAGCAGTACGGTTGATGAGTCAATGCTTACTGGTGAGCCAATGGCTGTAAGCAAAAAAACGGGCGACAAAGTCGTTGCCGGAAGTATTAATAAAAGTGGCACTTTATTATTTAAAGCCACGCACATTGGTAGCGAAACCACACTTGCCAATATTATCAATATGGTAAAGCGTGCACAAAACTCAAAGCCATCAATAGGGCGCTTAGCTGATGTTATATCAGGAATATTTGTACCAACAGTCATGATTATTGCGGTGCTTGCAGGCCTTGCATGGTTAAACTTTGGACCTGAGCCATCAATTGCTTATGCCGTTGTTGCGGTTACCACTGTACTTATTATTGCTTGTCCTTGTGCGCTAGGACTCGCAACCCCTATGTCGGTTATGGTGGGTATTGGTAAAGCTGCAGAGTCAGGAATATTAATTCGAAATGGTGAGTCGCTGCAAACAACATCTAAAATCACAACCATGATTTTAGATAAAACAGGCACAATTACTCAAGGCACACCGCAAGTTACCGATGTAGTTACCTTTAATAACAGTGATGAAAATACAGTAATGCAACTTGTTGCAAGCCTTGAAAGTAGCTCAGAGCATCCACTGGCCCAAGCAATTACGGCATACGTTAAAAAGCAGGGCTTAGCTTTGAGTAAAGTAGCCGACTTTAGTGCAATTACAGGTAAAGGTGTCACTGGCAGTGTTGACGGGCAAACATTGTTGTTTGGCAATAAAGCGCTAATGGATAAATACAACGTGGCCGTTGATGATGCAACCGAGCAAGCTCAAACACTTGCCAGTGATGCTAAAACGCCCATGTATTTTGCAAGTAATAATAAGCTCCACGCTACTATTGCAGTAGCCGATCCAATTAAAGAGGATTCAGTTGAAGCTATTAAACGCCTGCAAGATAAAGGTATCCACCTAGTTATGCTAACAGGTGACAACAAAGCCACTGCACAAGCCGTTGCTAAACAAGTTGGTATTGATGACTTTATTGCAGAAGTAATGCCCGATGATAAAGTAAACGAAGTAACAAAACGCCAAGCAAATGGTGAAATAGTGGGTATGACAGGTGATGGTATTAACGATGCTCCCGCACTTGCACAAGCCGACGTAGGATTTGCAATTGGTACAGGTACCGATGTTGCAATAGAAAGTGCAGACATTACCTTAATGCGTGGTTCGTTACATGGTCTCGCTGATGCAATTGCAGTGAGTAATGCAACTATTTCAAATATTAAACAAAACCTATTTGGTGCCTTTATTTATAACGTGGCGGGTATTCCGATTGCAGCCGGCGTGTTGTATCCATTTTTTGGCATCCTACTTAACCCTGTTGTTGCTGGTGCAGCTATGGCACTTTCATCGCTTACAGTGGTAAGTAACGCTAATCGCTTACGTTTTTTCAAACCAAATAAATCGTAATTTAAGCTAAGGAGTACATTATGTTGATGATTAATATAGGTGGTGCACTGTTCATAGCTGCAATTATTTATTGGTTTTGGCTATACAAACCAGAGCAAACACAAAGTGATGACAACAAAGTAACGATAGTCGTTGATAACGGTGTTTATAAGCCAGGACACATTAAAGTGGCAGCCAACAAAGAGGTTGTACTTACTTTTGATAGAAAAGACAGCGCGCCGTGCGCCGAAACAGTGGTATTTCCACAGCTTGATATAAGTAAAACGCTGGCAATGGGTGATGGCAATACGGTTAAACTACCTGCGCTTGAAGCCGGTGAGTATGACTTTCATTGCCAAATGCAAATGTACAAAGGCAAGCTAGTTGCAGAGTAGTCTGAACTAAGTAGGTGTTGGGGTCGTATAATTACCTTATATAAGCTGTATAAATAGATGAGTAGGAGTCGTTATACTAAATGAATAAACTAAACCCTAAAAAATTATTGAATAGTAAATGGACCGCAACACCTGCTATAAATAAAGAAAAACACTTCATTATTGTTGAGGTGGAATTTGATGAAGACGGCAATGTAATTGAATGTATTACCGAGGCTGTTATGTCAAAAAATCAATATCCAATTAGTTGGCGAGATTTAAAAGATAACCAAAAGTGGCTGCAAGGGTGGAAGTAGTTTAAGTCTATATAATTTACCTCACTCCAACAGCTGGCACACGATGTAGGTTTGCTTAACTCAAGCGAACCTATGCTTTACAGCGCATTAAATTATGAGTTTAATGCTACAACTTAGCTTTAGCATTGAAACCTTCCTAAATAAATTCGCCATTTGGCAACAAAACAGTTAATTTCAAAATATCTTTCCAAAATTTTTATAATAAATTTCAAAAACAATATAACTTACTGATTATAAATAAATTAATTATTCAGTAGCCGCAAATAAATCCTATGTAATTTCCATGTTCATATTCAGTTTATTTTGAAGGCTAACCTAAACGCCCCCTTATTGGCTTTTTAGCAAAAGTGTGTCTTTTTAATTAAACTTAACCAATTGATTTATAATGGTTTATTATTTTTAGTTAAATGGCTGTTGCTAAATAGCAACAATAACACCTCCCCAAATTAAGCTTTTCTCGCTTTATATCATTTAACTCATTGTTTTTAAGTAATAAATAAAAAGTGGCACCGAAGTTGTAATACCTAGGTTGTAATACCTAGAGTGTATTAAGCAAAACGTGATGAAAGCCAAAGGCCTTAATCGCAACAACCCAATGAAGGAATACTATTATGAAAACATTTCAATCAACATTAGTACTAATGGCGCTAGCTTCTTCATCAGCGGCTTTTGCAGCAACAGATTTTGATACGCTAGACGTAGATGGTAATGGCGCAATCAGCCAAGCCGAAGCTTCAGTGGATGCTGAGCTTTTAAGCAAATTTGAAGAACTCGATACTAACCAAGATGGTGAGCTATCTGAAGATGAGTTTTCTAAGGCCTAAACTTAAAGCCTTAAGTAGTTAATGCTCTGTGATGTTATCTAAATTCTGAGTTGCCAAAGACAACCTAAGTAGGCAAGGGAGCCTACTAAAAAGAATAACCAGGAAGTGACTAGAGAGCACTATAGAGCAAATTTATTTAGGACACCGCATACTTTTGAAGGATTAAATTATGAAAAAGCTACAATCAACATTTGTACTTATGGCTATTGTTTCTTCGTCAGTAGTATTTGCAAACACAGACTTTGAAACACGCGATGCAGACGACAACGCTTCAATTAGTCGCTCTGAAGAATCGGTGCAAGTGATAGAGCAATTTGACGAGCTGAATGTTCAAAGTAGCGGTGGTCCGACAGAAAATGATTTTTTTGAATATTAATTTATAGACACTTTACTCCTAAAGGATCTTTGAAAAGGACTTCTTACCCCTAATCAGGCTCAAAGCCTAAGGAAACGATTATGAAAACATTACACAAAACTTTAGCTCTTGTAGCCCTAGCTTCTTCTTCAGCGGCGTTTGCTGCGGTAGATTTTGATTCTTTTGATACAGATGGCGACGGCGTAATTAGCAAAACAGAAGCCCAAGTAAACTCGCAACTAGTACAGCTTTTTGATCAATTAGATACAGATGGAAATGGCGAGTTATCTAAAGAAGAGTTTTCGAAGGTTCAGTAATAAGCTCTATGTAGAACCTTACCAGTCATACTCACAAAGCAGCTAAGTAATTAATACTTAGCTGCTTTTTTGTGCATTTAATTTAATATATTACTATTTAGTCACCAAAGTAGTGCAAAACTTGAGTTTGAATAGTGTCAAGTTACTGATTGTTAAGTTATTTTATTGTTGGTTTTAAACTTGCAAATCTATTTATAACTTAGGTTAATGAGTATTTAAAATGGCGCGAATGAGTTATATCAGTAGTGTTGAGCGCTACCACGAATATGAGCATGTAATACACAGTTTACTTGAATCTATTTTAATGAGTATTGAGGACGGATTAACTAAAGAACGTGATACTCGCTATCTGATTAAGCAGTACCCATTTTTAGAATTACAATATTGTTTAAATGCAGAAGGTTTGCAGCAGGGTAATAACGTCTGCTTTAAACGCGCATACAGCAAAAAATTAGGTGAAAGTGGTAATCAACAAGATTTAAGTGAGCGACCCTATTTTTTGAACGCTAAAGCAAGTGATAAAGTGTGCTTTACTGATCCCTATATTTCTATAGCGACTAACCATTTATGTATATCGGCGATTAAAGAGCTAAAGAAACCAATTAATAATCAACATTACTTGGTTGTTGATGTGAGCTTAACGCAGCTTATTGAGTTTGTAATGGGTGATACTGCGCGCGCTAATATGTCGCCTTACTTCAAGGCGGGTTACGGTATTATTGTGGCGTGCTTATTTTGCTTAGTATTATTTTTACTAAATATCGTTTTTAGTGATATATACGCTCTATTAACTCATGTAGATACCTCATCAGACCCACTTGAACCCTTTAGTATCATTATTTACATCACCCTAGCATTAGCAGTATTCGATTTAGGTAAAACAATACTCGAAGAAGAAATCCTGATGCATAAGGATATTTTTAGGCACTCGTCTACGCGGCGCACTATTACACGGTTTATCTCTACTGTGTTGATTGCTATATCAATTGAGGCGCTGTTAACTATGTTTAAAGCGGCGTTGGGGCAATCGGAATATTTAATGCCTGCCATAGCGATGATGCTGGCAGTGGTAGGGCTTTTAATTGCACTGGCTATTTATGTTTATTTAGGGGCAAAGGCCGAAACGCTATTAATGCGCGCTCGTTTAAAACAAAAATCCTCCAAGTAGGAGGATTTTTATATTACATAACTATTTAATAGCTATTTATTGCTTATCTTGCGCGCGTTTGGCTTTAAAGTCAGACTCGCTCGTCCACTTTGGCCAATCGCCATTATTTGCAAGCTGTGTGGCTATATCAACAATAAGATTTATATCTTGCTTAACACCACCTAACGACCAACCAGCTGAGTAGTCGTCTGCTTCTTTATGGTATTTATGCGCAATGTACTCAGGGTCGGTATCACCCAGACTCATAAATAATAAACTAGGCACGCCTTGCTTAGAAAGCGAGAAATGATCTGATCTAAAAAACAAACCATTTTGCGGGCGAGGATCCATTTTAACAACACGGCCTTGTGATTTTGCAGCCTTTGCTAAATAGTTTTCCATTGTCGATAAATCTTTACCGTATTGTAAAATGTAGTCAGTGCCATCAAGCACGTTCATGCCATCAATATTTAATAAACCGACCATTTGTTTTGTAGGTACAACCGCACCCGATGCAAACTCTTCAGAACCAATTAACCCTGTTTCTTCTGCTGTAAAGTTAGCAAAAATAATTGAGCGTTTAAATGGTTTTTGCTTGTTCATTTTGCTCATTATACGTGCTATTTCAAGCGTGGCTGCAGTGCCTGAAGCGTTATCTACTGCGCCATTATAAATCTTAGGGCCAGTATCAGTTTGTTTAGTACCAAAGTGGTCCCAGTGAGCGCTAATAACAACGTATTCGTCAGGTGATTCGCTACCTGTAATTTGTGCAACTATGTTATGCGATTTTGCATGTGATACTTCGTTTTTAAAGGCAAGGTTTGCTTTTAAGTTAAGTGGCGTCGCTTTAAAGTCGTCATTTAATGCTGCTTGTTTTAAATCTTGATAGTTAAGCTTTGCGGCGTTAAACATTCGCTCGGTCGCATCAAGTGTTAGCCAGCCCATAACCGGTAATTTAGACGCGTTTAAATTGTTATCCATTAACGTGTATTTAGTGCCGGTGTTTGAACTTTCAACTACGCCCCAAGGATATGCCGCAGGCGCGGTTTCATGAACAATAAATACAGCCTTTGCACCTTGGCGAGCGGCTTCTTCATATTTATAAGTCCAACGACCGTAGTAGGTCATTGCATTACCAGTAAAAAGGGCGTCGTTTTGAGTAGCAAAGCCTGGATCGTTAACTAGCACAACCACAGTTTTACCAGTTACATCGATATTTTTATAGTCATTCCAGTTATATTCTGGTGCATTAATACCATAGCCAACAAATATAACGTCAGAATTGCGTACATCAATTAATGGCTGAAGTTGCTCGGTACGTGCGGTAAAGTCTTTACCTGATTCAAAGCTTAAATCACCTACCTTTAACTGCATATCCTGATTAGCTGTCACCATTGCCATTTTTACAGGCTGTAAGTATTTACCTTTATAAGCACCGGTTAAACCCAGCGCTTTATATTGCTCGCTTAAGTAGCCTACGGTTTTTACTTCACCATGAGTAAGCGGGCCTCGGCCTTCAAAGTCATCAGAGGCTAGCGTTTTAATATGCTGTTTAATATTGCTAAGGCTTACACCTGCTGTATTTTCTAATGGAGTTTGTTCGCTTGCAGGCTCTGAGCAGCCAAAGAGTGCAACTAGCAAGCTTAGGCTAGCGCTTTTTAAAAGAGTAGATGCCATAGTCTTCATATTGTTATTTAATTAGGCTTTCAATATAAAGGAAGCACCGCAGCGATGTCGAATTTTTATAGAGAACTTTTCATTCAATTGCAGATTGATATTATAAGGCGTATAAATAACGAACAATCTAAAGGAGCACATAATGGGTCAATGTAAAAAAGTGGGTATTTATAGCTAGTGGCATTGCATTTTTTACTGCTGCAATATTAGCTGAGCAGGAGACATTTTTTGTGCTGTCTGCTTCTTTTATAATACTGGGCACTATAAGTATAAAAAAGCGATTTAATAACCGCTTAGTTTTTTTAGCTAAATATAAAGCTTAAATACAATACTTGGCACTAAAAGCAAAAAACCAGCATTAGCTGGTTTTTTTGCATAGGTTGCAGTTAGCTTTATGCGTCTGCAAGTTTTACGCGGATCTTACTTTTATCAACAGTAGATTGGTTAAGTGCAGTAATTGCGCTTTTACTTTCTATGTCGTTTGGCATTTCTACAAAGGCAAAACCTTTAGATTGGCCAGTTTCTTTATCAAGTACCAAGTTACAAGTAGTCACTTTACCGTGCTCTGCAAATAAAGTACGAAGCTCATGCTCAGTGGTAGCACGAGACAAGTTACGAACTAATAGTTTCATAATGAACCTAAATAATTATGTCAGTATTAATTATCTCAAGTAACTCAGGTTTAACCTAATTTTATTTTAAAACAAATATAAATAAACACTCTATAGAAATATTTTTATGTATCACTTTGAAAATAATAGATTTTATAATTAAATTTAAAATATCAGTAAATTGGTAATATTAATTGGTAATTGAATTGTGGTTATTTGTACAATAAATTGGTAAATTCATATTTAATTAACTTACTATTAACCACAGAACTACTCATGTCTAAATATACCCTTAAACCCTGTAATACAGTTACAGCTATACTTCTATCTTGTTTAGTTACTGGTTGTGGCAGCTCAGGCTCTGATCCTACGGTGCAAAATAATGAAGCGATTTCTTCACAAACTCCTGCAACAATTGGTGGTAACACTCTAGGTGAAGTTATTAGCGATAGTAATGATGCAATAACAGGCTCGTTAACTATTACGGATCAACAATCAGGTGAAGCTGCTTTTGTAGCACAAGAAAATAGCGCAACAAGCTATGGTTTTTTTAGCTTAAATGCTGATGGAGATTGGTCATACACACTTGACGATTTAAACGCTTCAATAACATCTTTAAGTGAAGGTGAAACACTACAAGATACAATAACAGTAAACTCTGTAGATGGTACCAGCGCACAAATTATCATAACAATTGTAGGTGCACCAATAGCTCAAGCTGATGGCTTTGAGAAAATATCACACGTTTTATTGCGATCAGATGGCGTTAATTCGGGGCTTGACGCATACACGCTTATTGAAAATGCCTTCGGCGAAGGGTCAATTGAATCTCCAGACTTATATGCTGGCAATCATGAAAGTGTTGTCCATATTATCGAAGATACCGATACGATAATTGGCAACCATTTTGTATTTTTAGCCCACCGAGATGATGACCAAGATAAAGACAAAGGTGCAAGTGATAGACAACGTAACGAAATAAAAACCTACGATAAATCACCACAAGAAACACTGGCGTTTGAGGGGGAGACATTTCAATATAGCTGGAAATTTAAAGTAAGCAGCGAGCTTGAGCTTACGAGTAAGTTTAGCCATTTTTTTCAAATAAAAGCTCGAAATGACAGCAACGATAATACTAATGGTAATGACGACCAGCCTATTATCACACTCTCAGGAGCACAAAAAAACAGTACAGGCAATCAACTGCAAGTGCGATATAGTGCAGGCTTTGATGAAAACGGTAACAGCACAGGGCTAGATAAAAACCTCATTGAAACCGACTGGTCACTCATTACAGATGAATGGGTCAAGGTATTTGTACAAGCTACATTTAGTGAAAACGGTAAGTTTGATATGACGTTAACGCGCTTAAGCGATAATGCAGAGATATTTAATATAAGCGAGCAAAACATAGATATGTGGCGCGGCTTTAGTGATGCTGATTTTGCTCGTCCTAAGTGGGGAATTTACCGCTCGATTGTTGAAACCGACAGCCTTCGCGCTGATGAAGAACGTGTTAGGTTTGCTGATTTTTCTATTACAAAAGGTAAGATAGCGCAGTAAGCTATTTTATCAATTAGCATGAAAAAGCCGTTAATAATTATGCATCATTAACGGCTTTTTTAATTTTTTGATAAAAGTGATTATTTCACTTCTTTACCCGCTGCTTGTTGATCAGCATGGTAGCTTGAACGTACAAACGGGCCAGAAGCCGCGTGAGTAAAGCCAATTTCGTCTGCATACGCTTTTAAGCCGTCAAACTCTACTGGTGGCACGTAGCGCTTAACCGGTAAGTGATGCTTGGAAGGTTGTAGGTACTGGCCTACAGTTAGCATGTCAACGTTGTGAGCACGTAAATCGCGAAGTACTTCTTCAATTTCGCTAATTTCTTCACCTAAACCAACCATTAAGCCTGATTTAGTTTTTACTTCTGGGTGAGCTTCTTTAAAGCGACGAAGTAATTCTAAAGACCATTTATAGTCAGCACCTGGACGAGCTAGTTTGTATAAACGTGGCGCAGTTTCAAGATTGTGGTTAAACACATCTGGTGGCGTCTCGATTAGTATCTCTAGTGCGCGGTCCATTCGGCCACGAAAATCAGGTACTAAAATTTCGATAGTAATAGTTGGATTATGTTTACGAATCTCGCGAATACAATCGGCAAAATGCTGTGCACCACCATCACGTAAATCATCACGGTCAACTGAAGTGATTACAACGTAGCTTAGCTTCATATCTTTAATAGTAAGTGCTAGCTTTTCAGGTTCAGTGGCATCAGGTTTTAATGGGCGACCGTGAGCAACATCACAAAATGGGCAACGACGAGTACAAATAGCACCTAAAATCATAAAGGTAGCTGTACCGTGGTTAAAACATTCAGATAGGTTAGGGCACGAAGCTTCTTCACATACCGAGTGTAAGCCATGCTTACGTAGCGCTTTTTTAATACCGTCAATACGATCGGTTGATTTAGGTAAGCGAATTTTTAACCATTCTGGCTTACGCAACATTTCAGTTTTTTCTGTAGGTAAAACTTTTACTGGGATCAACGCCATTTTTTCTGCGTCGCGTAGTTTTACACCTGGTTCCATTTTGACTGGTTTATTCATTCGTTTTCAAACCCTTCAGTATGCTTAACCTGTGTTGCATTAAGCTTCTTGATCATGTGTTTCACCAATCCTTCACCCGCACTTTCTAGGTTTTGAGGACCATCTAATTCTTTAGTTTGCACCATATTCATGCCCGCATAACCACATGGGTTAATGCGTAAAAATGGACTTAGGTCCATGTTAACATTTAATGCTAAGCCATGAAACGAACAACCACGACGAACCCTTAAACCAAGGGATGCAATTTTACTGTCATTAACGTATACACCTGGTGCATCAGCTTTAGCATAAGCTTCAATACCATACTCGGCGAGTGATTCAATAATGCACTCTTCAAGCCACGTAACCAGTTCACGTACACCAATCTTTAAACGACGTAGATTAAATAATACATACATCATTTGCTGGCCTGGGCCGTGGTAAGTTACTTGCCCGCCACGGTCAACTTTAATCACCTCAATGTCGCCAGGAGCTAGTAAGTGTTCGTCCTTACCAGCCTGACCTTGGGTGAATACACTCTCGTGCTCTACAAGCCAAATTTCATCTGGCGTATTTTCATCACGGGTGTCGGTAAAGTCCTGCATTTTTTGCCAAATTGGCATATAACGCTGACGACCCAGTTGGCGTACGATCAAAGTGTTTTCGTTCACAACAAATCTCAACTATGGATTAAAGCATGTGGCGTACGTCATCAATATTGCTGATCACGTTGTAAATTTCTTCAATGTGTTTGCCACTAGTAACTGTTGCTACAAGGCTTACTGACTCGTAATTACCTTTGCTGCTTGGTTTTACTTTAGGGGCGTAATCGCCAGGTGCTATTGGTTGTAACTTAGCTAAAATTTGATCAGTTAAGTTTACGTTAGCTAAACCCATTATTCTGAATGTAAATGGGCAAGGGTACTCTAGGTACTCATCAAATTTAGTATCTTTAACAGGTTGAACCACGACGGTGACTCCTCATACAAAAGTGTGGACTCTATGCAAGCTTGAAGCTTAATACAGATAGGCAATTAGCAGTCTTGCTTATATGGGGCGTATTCTAACATTTTTCAAGCAAAAAAAAACGCCTCACAGTGGAGACGTTTAAATTAGTTACCTAGTTAATAGGGGAGATATAAATTACTGCATGATCTGTAAGCGTAAGTAATCATAAATTTTGCTAAAGAAGCTGCCTTCTTCCACTTCTTCAAGTGTAACTAGTGGGTATTGAGCAATATCTTCGCCCTCTAGTTGTAAGAATAACGTACCTACTTTAGTACCTTTAGCAAGTGGTGCTTCAAGCGTATTATCTAGCTCAAAGTTAGCTTTAAGGTTTTTATGCTGACCACGTGGGATAGTAATTGGTGTATCTTCTAAAATACCTAAAGATACGTTCTCTTTGTTACCCATCCAAATACGTTGTTCTGCAAAGCTATCGCCTGCTTTGTACGGAGTAATTGTTTCATAAAAACGAAAACCATAGTTAAGTAGCTTTTTACTTTCTACTTTACGAGCTCGTTCGCTTGAGGTACCCATAACAACAGCAATTAAACGCATATCGTTTTTAGTAGCGGAGGTAACTAGGCTGTAACCAGCTTCTGATGTATGCCCTGTTTTAATGCCGTCAACATCTAAGCTTTCATCCCATAATAATGAGTTACGGTTATATTGCTTAATGCCGTTATAAGTAAATGACTTTTGCTTATAAAGTGCATATTCATCTGGCACATCACGAATAAGAGCAGCACCAAGTGTCGCCATATCGCGTGGAGTTGTGAAGTGCTCGTCAGTATCAAGGCCGTGGCTGTTGATAAAGTGACTGTTGCTCATACCTAATTTAGCAGCATGGGCATTCATTAAATCAGCAAATGCGCTTTCGCTTCCAGCAATATGCTCAGCCATTGCTACACATGCATCATTACCTGATTGAATAATAATACCGTGGTTAAGCTCATCAACACTAATTTGTTTACCTACTTCAATAAACATCTTTGAAGATTCTGGAAAGTTTTTAGCCCATGCTTTTTCGCTTACCGTTACCATATCGGTAGTGGCAATATTACCTGCTTTAATTTCAGTACCAATTACATAACTGGTCATCATTTTAGTTAAACTTGCAGGTGCTAGCTGTGTATCGGCTTCACCTTCAGCAATAACTTTACCAGTTGTAAAGTCGACTAAAAAATAACCTTTCGCATTAACTTGAGGTGGTGCCGGAATAATTTGGGCGCTGGCTGAGAATACGGCGGCTGTACAAACTAGGCCGCATACACCTTTGAGGATTTTATGTTTAATAGATTTCATCATACTCATTAATGGTTAAAGTTAAAGATTCGCGTTACGCCATTCTATACCCAAACTACCCCGAGATGCGAGTTTCAGTTGGAGTTAAAAACGATTTAGGCAAGGCATTGATTGCAAATAATAGTTACTCTATTGTTCAAATCAATAACGCAGTATAAATCGTTTTTAAACCAACCCTTAGGGCGTTTCACTGGAGCTTACTCTCTGTGTTGTTACTTTTTAAAAGGGATTACCATTCCTACAAAGTAACGCCTAGATATTAAGCCCCAGTGCAACGCTGAATTCTGCATCTTGGGATAGTTTGGGTATTAGTCTTACTGAGTGTAAAGCAAGAACGCGTTTTGAAATTGATTTTCTTTTAATTTTTTTAATACTTCGTTTGCATGAGGGGTATCTTTTATTGGCCCTAAATGCAGTCTGTAAATATCGTCTTTTTGCACAATATTTGTTGGTAATTTGTATTGCTCTCGCAATGTGCTGGCAAGTGCTTCAATATTAGTAAGTGTACTACCTGCAGCTACCTGAATATAGGTTTGACGCGCAGTTGCGCCCGCAAGCTTAACGGCCTCTAGCTTAACCTTTGCTGTACCATGGGTGTAGTAGCCAAGCTTATAAGCGGCTGCGTACGAAAGATCAATTATTCTATCGTCATGAAATGGGCCACGGTCGTTCACGCGTACGATTACCGATTTACCATTTGCTGTATTGGTTACTTTAACAAAGCTAGGTAGTGGCAGCGTTTTATGCGCTGCGGTCATGGCAAACATATCATACGTTTCACCATTTGAGGTGTGATAACCATGAAATTTACGACCATACCAAGAGGCAATGCCTTCCTCACTATAACCCGTCTCATCAAGCATGGGCGAATAGCTTTTACCAAGCACTGTGTATGGGCGGCTAGCGCTAGCACTTTTAGTGGTTTCGGTAACTATAGCGTCTTGCATCTCAAGTGTAGTTGGAGCTCTTAATGGCGCTGCATCATGACGCATACTATAACGGCTACTTGGCCCACTACTACAAGCACTTAAAAGTAAAATTAATAATGTAGTAAATATAAACTGATTCGTGTGTCGCATTATTTTAAAAGCATCCTTTTATCTGTCGCGATTGACATAATAATGCCAAATCCTGCCATTAACGTCACCATTGATGTACCACCATAACTAATCAGTGGTAAAGGTACGCCTACAACAGGTAATAAACCCGATACCATGCCTATGTTTACGAATACATATACAAAAAAGGTGAGGGTGAGTGCGCCTGCGAGCAATTTACCAAATGCATCTTGTGCATTAACAGCAATGTATAAACCACGACCAATAATAAATAAGTACAGGCTAAGTAAAACACATACGCCGAATAAGCCAAATTCTTCGCTTAAAACCGAAAATATAAAGTCGGTGTGGCGCTCTGGCAAAAACTCTAATTGCGATTGTGTACCAAGCAACCAGCCTTTACCTTCTATGCCGCCTGATCCAATAGCAATTTTCGATTGAATAATATGATAACCCGAACCAAGCGGATCGCTCTCAGGATCTAAAAAGGTGAGTACACGTTGTTTTTGATAATCGTGCATACCGTAGTGCCAAAATGGCCATGCAGCAAGCGCTACAATCGAGCTTAAAAACCCTATTAAACGCCAACTCAACCCAGACAAAAATAATACAAATATACCTGAGCTTGCAATAAGTATAGCGGTACCTAAATCGGGTTGTTCTTTAATTAATAATGTAGGGAGCATTACAATCATAAAACCAATAATTAAATGTAGCGGGCGAGGTGGTAAGTGATTTCTACCTATATACCAAGCTACCATCATCGGGACTGCCAACTTCATTAATTCTGCAGGTTGAAACCGTGTCACCCCTAAATTGAGCCAACGCTGCGCGCCTTTTGAGCTTACTCCAAATAAAAGTACACCGACTAGCATTAATAACCCAACACAATAAAGTGGGATCACTAACCGCTTTAACGTGGCAGGCGAAAACTGGGCTAAAACAATCATAGCAACAATCGCACCGCCCATGCGGGTCATATGCCTAATCATCATAGAAGACTCTTGCCCGCTTGCGCTGTAAACAACCATTATGCTGCCAGCCATCATTATAAGTAGTGCAATAAGCAGCGGTAGGTCGAGGTGCATACGCATCCAAATAGAGCGTTTATCGTGCAAAGCGGTCATGGTGTCTCGTTCCTTGCAAGATTAACAGGGTTGGCTGCAAAGTAGTAATCCATAAGTTGGCGAGCTATTTGAATGCCGCCGTGGTTGTTTTCTAATACAACAGAAACCACAATTTTAGGATCGCTATAAGGTGCAAAGCCTACATAAATTGTATTATCGCGTTGGCGTTCTTTAAGAGATTCTGCATCGTAACGCTCACCTTGGGCAATACTAACTACTTGCGCGGTACCGGTTTTACCAGCCGAGTCGTAGTTAGTCCCTTTAAATGCTTTGTGGGCTGTGCCTGATATTTTTTGTACTGTATTATGCATTGCATCTAACGATACCTGCCAATGGCGCGGATCTTTTAAAATAACAGGGGGTTTTTCTTCGTTGTTAATTTGCGTTATGTCGTTATCTTTTTTTATTACTTGCACCAAATGAGGTGGATGATTAATACCACGATTAACTAATATGTTAGTTGCATTTGCAATTTGAATAGGTGTGGCAGTCCAGTAACCTTGGCCAATGCCTACCGAAATAGTATCACCGCGCCACCAAGACTCTTTAAAGCGTCCTTCTTTCCATTCTTTTGAAGGTAGAATAGCAGTAGTTTCTTCGTGAATATCAATACCTGACAAATCACCGTAGCCAAAACGGGCCATAAAATCGCTTATTTTAGTAATGCCTAATCGATAAGCCGCATCGTAAAAATAGGTATCACACGACTCTTCAATCGCTTTATATACATCTACATGACCATGGCCCCAACGTTTCCAATCTCGCCATTTATGTTCAACATTTGGAATTTGAAAAAAGCCAGGATCCCACATTGATGTTGACTCATTTACTATATTTTCTTCAAGCGCTAATACTGCCATTAAAGGCTTTACAGTAGAGGCCGGCGCATAACGACCTTGCGTAGTACGGTTTATTAATGGCCGGTCTTGGTTAAGCAGCGCTTTATAATTTTTGCTGCTAATGCCGTGTACAAATAAGTTTGGATCGTAACTTGGGTTTGAATAAAGTGCCAGCACGCCGCCATCTTTGGCGTCCATAACTACAACAGCGCCACGCATATCTTTAAGCGCATGTTGTGCTATTTGTTGCAAGCCCACGTCTAAAGTAAGTACTAGGTCGCTACCAGGTTGCGGTTGGGTCATGCTCAGGGTGCGTATTACACGGCCACGGTTATTAACTTCTACCCGTTGTGAGCCTACTTTACCGTGCAGTGTTTCTTCGTAATATTTTTCTATGCCGAGTTTGCCAATGTCGTGCGTAGCGCGGTAATTGGTTGCACGGTCTTCTTGTTCTAATTGGTTTAGCTCTTTTCTATTAAGCTTGGCAACGTAACCGAGCGCATGCGTTAGTGTGTCGCCAAATGGGTAGTAGCGTGCAAGGCGTGCCTCAATGCTAAAACCAGGGAATTTATGTTGATTAACCGAAAATTTCGCCACTTCTGTTTCGTCTAAGCGAGCTTTTAATACTTGTGATTTAAAACGACGGGTGTGTTTTATATCTTTTAAGAAGTCTTGTTTGTCTTGCTCTGTAATCGCAATTATTTTACTTATTTGATCAAGCGATTCGTCAAGGTCGTCTACCTCTTCGGGGATGACCTCAAGGTTGTAAACAGGTTTGTTTTCAGCAAGTAGCACACCGTTACGGTCGTAAATTAAACCACGGTTGGGTGCAATAGGAATAACTTTAATACGATTATCGTTGGAGCGGGTTTGGTAGTCTTGGTGATCTTCGACCTGAATAGTATAAAGATTAGAAAGCAATACTGCGACTAATCCTAATACAAAAACAAAACCCACGAATGCTCGCCTAGCAAATAAGTTTGCTTCTGCGGAGTGGTCACGAATAGTGGGTCTATGTTTTAGCATGGCAAGGGGTTACTCGCGATGATAAGGATGGTTGTTATTTAAGCTCCAGCCTCGGTAAAGGCTCTCTGCAACAATTATACGCACCAAAGGATGCGGCAATGTTAGATTAGATAACGACCATTTTTGCTCAGACGCTGCAATACACTCTGGAGCAAGTCCTTCAGGTCCGCCAATAAGTAAACTTACATCGCGGCCATCGAGTTGCCATTTTTCCATATTTTTAGCAAGTTGGTGAGTATCGAGTGCTTTCCCTGTTACCTCTAACGTTACAATACGATTGCCTTTTGGAATAGCCGCTAATGTTTTTTCACCTTCAATGTGTAAAATACGCTTTATATCTGCATTTTTACCACGTTTACCGGCTGGAATTTCGATTAACTCTAGCGCCATATCCTTAGGGAAACGGCGCTGATATTCTGCAAATCCCGTTTCTACCCATGCTGGCATTTTAGTACCAACAGCAATCATTTGTATTTTCACGTATTACTTCCAAGCATTGTCTAAAATGAGTGAGCGTTTAGCCCCACAGTTTTTCTAGATCGTAATAGCTACGTGCTTCGTTTTGCATCACGTGTACAACCACATCACCTAAATCAACCAGTGCCCATTCGCCGTCGCCTTCACCTTCATAACCTAGTGGCTCTGAATCTGCATGACGCGCTTCTTTTGCTAAGTGATCGGCAATTGACTGTACGTGGCGTTTAGAAGTACCAGAACAAATTACCATGTAATCTGTAATATCTGATGTTTCAGTTACGTCAATATGAACGATGTCACGCGCTTTCATATCGTCAATTTTGTCCATAGCAAAGGCGAGTAGTTGTTTTGAATCCAAGGTTTTGTCTCAATTTAAAAATTTAATGGCGCGCATTTTAACACGCTAGGAGTTTTTAAGCATCAATTTGATAGAGCTGATGCACTTCTATGTAATGACTCACTGCATCGGGCAATAGTTCATTCTTTTTATTACTTTTTTTTAGCTGCTTGCGAATTGTACTTGAGGCCGCATCGAGCATTTCGCCCGGTAAAAAATAAAGTTTACCTGCAAGTGAGTGTTTAAGTGCCGCTACTTCGCCAGTATTTGCGTGTTGCATATAGCTTTTGAGCTCACCTTTTACAGTGCAATGTTGAGCTGGGCGCTGGTACACCACAATATGGCAAAGCTGTGTTATTGCCTTCCACTCAAACCACTTATCGAGATTGTTAAACGAGTCCATACCAATTAAAAATAAAATAGGTGTAGTGGGGTGCTCTTTACGAAGTTCTTGCAAACTAAGTAGCGAATACGATGGACCAGCTCGGTTAAGCTCTCTTAAATCGAGTTCAAAATGAGGATAAGGTGCAATAGCTGCGTTTAGCATATTAATACGGTGCTGCGTACTAATTCCCGGAGCTGCTTTATGTGCAGGGAGTGCACAGGGCATAAAATAAAGCGTATCTAAATTAAACGCATTAACGCATTGCTGCGCCATATTTAGATGGCCTAAATGGACGGGGTCGAAAGTGCCACCAAAAATTGCGATCATTTAACACCCATTATTTATTAATTAACCGCGTGGCACGGCATAGGAATGTTGAGCGGCTGGCAAAATTTAATACAAATATGAGCAAGCGCTTGGTAAGGTGCAATTAAATTACCTTGCTTGTAACTGGCATCAAACAACGCAACATCACTGTTTATTTGTTCCAGTGTGTGCATATTTAAACGGTTAATTGCGTTTTGAACTGGACCTTGTTGGTTTTTCCAAATTGCTTTTTGTTTAAATAAATTAGCGATTGGTTCGCCATTTAATAAACCAAGTTGCACGCTTATAAGTGTATTGAGCTCTTTGGTTATAGCCCACAAAATACTCACCACTTCGGTGTTATCGCTGGCAAGTTTGTTTAGTACTTTTATAGCTTGTTTAGCGTGGCCATTTAATAGTGCATCGCTTAAATCAAAAATATCAAACTTGGCTTGATTTAACAGCCCTTGCATAACTAGTTGCTGAGTAATTAATGCATTGCCGTGTAGTAGCGAGAGCTTTTCAAGCTCCTGAAAACAGGCTAATAAGTTGCCTTCAGTGGCATTTATTAAGCTTACTTTGGCGTCGCTTTGCATATTAAGTGATAAACGTTGGCATTGCTCATCAAGCCATCGTTTTACATGAGAGCCCGTAAGTGGGTAGCAAGGTACGAACACGCCTAGTTTATCAAGGGCTTTAAACCACGCACCACGTTGTACTTCTTGACTGGCTTTAGCGCCTTTAACAATTAAAATAGTATCGGGATTAACCAGCTCAACTACTTTTTTAAAGGTATTGCTGCCAATAACGCCTGGCTTTTGTTGGTTTAAATCAAGCTCAATAATAGTGCGGGCGCTAAACAGCGACATGCTCTGATACTGGGCTATGATTTCTTGCCAATCGAATCCTTGCATTAAAGTAAACTTAATTACTTCATCAAAACCTTGTTGCTTAGCACAGTCGCGAATTTGTTGTACGCACTGCGCTTCTTGAAAAGGCTCTTCACCAAATACTAAATAAAAGGGCTTTAGCCCTTTATTTAATTCACTCGGTAGTTGATTAGCGTAGCAGCGCATTATAGTTGCGACAGCTCTCTAACAATACGACGACTGGCTTGCTCACGAATCTCGCTAATGAGTAGCTCAAGCTCTTTTGCTTTTGCTAATGCATGATCCGGATCGTCTTGGTAATTACGGTAAAGCTCAAAACGTTTTTCTATCGCTTTTTCGCCTGGGAGTTTAACTACATACGACACGCCATAAGCAAGTTCGTATTCAGCAACCTGACCATTTTGAAACAGCGAAAGAGTTTGGCGTTCAATACTTTCTTTGCGTAAATACAATTGGGCTTTATCTTTAGCTGACGATACTAGCTCTACGTTACTCGCTTTAAGCTCTTTTTTAAGCTCAGTAAATAAAGTCGATTTTTCATCATCGCCTACAAGTGTTAGCTGTTTTAAGTTATCAGGCAAGCTAGAGGCTTTTTTTAAATGAAAGCCACAGCTTGATAACAAAAAACAGACTAGCACTAAGGCTAGTCCATTTTTAATGGCGTTAAATGCAGCCATATTAGTTAGCTACCACGTTAAGTAGTTTACCTGGAACGTAAATAATTTTACGAATAGTTGCGCCATCCGTAAATTTAGTTACGTTAGATTCTGCAAACGCAAGGGCTTCTACTTGCTCTTGAGTGGCATCAGCTGCCACTGTTAACTTAGCGCGAAGCTTGCCGTTTACTTGTACGATGATTAGTTTTTCATCTTCAACAAGAGCCGACTCGTCAACTTTTGGCCACTGCGCATCTAAAATCTCGCCTTCTTTACCAAGCTCTTTCCAAAGCTCATGTGATAAATGCGGAGTAATAGGTGCAAGCATAATAACTAATGCTTCAAGTGCTTCGTTAGCAATCGCTACATCTTGTTTGTCGCTCAGTGGTGCTTTTAATAACTTATTAGAAAGCTCCATAATGGCTGCAATAGCGGTGTTAAAGGTTTGACGACGTTCAACATCATCAGTCACTTTAGCAATTGCTTTGTGTAAGTCGCGACGTAGTACTTTTTGCGGGTTAGTGAGCGCTGATTTATCAAGTGCTTGGTAACCTACTGTTTTAACATCTACTGCGTATTTCCATACACGTTTTAAGAAGCGATGTGCGCCTTCAACACCTGAGTCTGACCATTCAAGCGTTTGCTCTGGTGGTGCTGTAAACATCATAAATAAACGCACTGTATCTGCACCGTATTGGGCAATTACTTGTTGTGGGTCTATACCGTTGTTTTTAGACTTCGACATTTTACTCATGCCTGATGAGAATACCGGCTCACCGTCTTCTTTATGCCATGCTTTAGTTACGCGGCCCTTGTCGTCGGTTTCGGTATTTACATCGCTTGGCGAAATCCATACATCGCCGCCTTTTTCATCTTTACGATAAAATGTTTCAGCAAGCACCATACCTTGACAAAGTAAGCGGTCGAACGGCTCGTCTGAATTTACTAAACCAAAGTCACGTAATAATTTATGGAAAAATCGCGAGTACAATAAGTGTAAAATAGCGTGCTCAATACCACCAATGTATTGGTTTACTGGTAACCAATAGTTAGCAGCCGCTGGATCTAGCATGCCTTCGTCGTAGCGTGGGCTACAGTAGCGTGCGTAGTACCAAGATGATTCCATAAAGGTGTCAAACGTGTCAGTTTCGTGAAACGCAGGTGCGCCATTTACTGTAGTTTTAGCCCATTCAGGGTCTGCTTTAAGAGGTGACGTTACACCATTCATTACCACATCTTCTGGTAAGCGAACTGGTAGCATATCTTCTGTTGCTGCAAGTTCTTTGCCTTCTTCGTCGCTAAGCATTGGGATTGGAGAACCCCAATAACGCTGACGGCTCACACCCCAGTCACGTAGACGGAAGTTTACTTTGCGCTCCCCAACACCGAGTGCTTCAAGCTTGTCGGCAATGGCTTTAAACGCGGCGTCAAAATCAAGACCATCAAATTCACCTGAATTTACAAGTACGCCTTTATCGGTAAATGCTTCTTGCTCAAGGTTTACTTCAAGACCTGAGCCTTCAACCGGTGCAATTACTTGTTTAATATCTAGGCCGTAAGCCGTTGCAAATTCAAAATCGCGTTGGTCGTGTGCAGGTACCGCCATAACAGCGCCTGAGCCGTAATGCATTAATACAAAGTTAGCGACCCAAATTGGTACTTGCTCGCCCGTTAATGGGTGAGTTGCGTAAAAGCCTGTTGCTATGCCTTTTTTCTCCATTGTTGCCATGTCTGCTTCGGCAATTTTGGTGTTTTTGCATTCTTCAACAAACATTGCAACAGCATCGCTATTTTTAGCGGCTTCTTGTGCAATAGGGTGACCACCAGCAACAGCAACATACGTCACACCCATAAAGGTGTCTGGACGAGTTGTGTATACACTAAAAGTTTCGTCGTTATCGGTGCGTTTAAATTCAATATCACACCCTTCAGAGCGGCCAATCCAGTTACGCTGCATTGTTTTAACTTGCTCTGGCCAATCTTCCAACTTGTCTAAATCGTCAAGTAGTTCTTGTGCGTAGTCGGTAATTTTAATAAACCACTGTGGAATTTCTTTTTGCTCAACCACAGCGCCTGAACGCCAACCGCGACCGTCAATAACTTGCTCGTTAGCTAATACTGTTTGATCCACTGGATCCCAGTTAACCGTCGACATTTTTTTATACACTAAGCCTTTTTCGTAAAGCTTAGTGAAAAACCACTGCTCCCACTTGTAGTATTCTGGATGACATGTCGCTATTTCGCGATCCCAGTCATAACCAAAACCTAATTGCTTAAGCTGTGTACGCATGTAATCAATATTTTCGTATGTCCACTTAGCAGGTGCTGTTTTGTTTTTAATAGCAGCGTTTTCTGCAGGTAAACCAAACGCATCCCAACCCATAGGTTGCATTACGTTTTTGCCTTGCAGGCGCTGGAAACGAGAAACAACATCACCAATGGTGTAGTTACGTACATGACCCATATGCAGTCGACCACTCGGATAAGGAAACATAGAAAGGCAATAATACTTTTCTTTGCTCTCATCTTCAGTGACTTTAAATACCTGGTTTTCTTCCCAGTAGCTTTGTACTTTTGACTCTATATCTTGCGGGTTATATTGCTCTTGCATCTATGGTTCCAGACTTCTTGCAAACTAATAAAAAATTGCCATTAGGATACCCCAAATAAAGTGCTATTCACAGCGTCAAAAACGCGGTTTTGATAAATTCTAACCTTCAGTTCAGGTTAACCTATACTTATCTAAGTTATAGGGTGATTTAACAGCAATTTTGAAGGAGTAAAAAATGGCAGATTATAAAGCATGGCTTGGCGATTTAACCAAATGGCTAAAAGATGTAAAAGATCATGAAGTAAAAGACGCAGTTACTCGATTTGTTGAATCTGAGCAGGCACTTAAAGATTTAGGGCAAGAAAGATACGCTTTATATAAAAGTTATTTACAGCGCGATATAGAACATGTCCAAGAAAACGAATCGCACTATAATTCGCTTGCATGGCAAGAGCTTAAAGAGTCCTTATGGTTTGAGCTTTCGCACATAGAAGATAAAACTCAGCTTGAGTGGCAATCTCTTAGTCAAGATTTTAAGCACAATGGTGTGTATCACGCAGGCGAATGGATAGCCATGGGCACATTAGTATGTAAGAATTGCACCCATAGTTACGATGTTTATCACGCGACACAAATTACACCGTGTATTGAATGTGATGGAATCTATTTTAGTCGTAAGGCGCTGCACCCTTAAATATAATTATTAAGTGGCTGCGGGCCACTTAATACGCCCAAAGGCCAGCGAATATGTTGGTAAAAAAAGAAGTTAGAATGACGAAAAAATTGCTGCCACTATCTGTTTCAAAGCTCGCACCGAGTATTTCTACTAATCACGTACATACGTGTATGAGCAATCCATACCCCGAGCAACTAACATTTATAGGCCAACAACGCGCCCAAAGTGCCTTAGATTTCTCTTTAGGGATGGAACTACCTGGTTACAACGTTTATGTAATGGGCGAGGCTGCCCATGGGCGCTTTACGCTTGTTAAAGATAAACTTAAGCAACACGCAAAAGACCGCCCAACACCAAACGAATGGTTATACGTAAATAATTACGATGATCACAGAGAGCCTATCGCGCTGTTTATGCATGCAGGTCAAAGCAAGCAACTTAGTGACGACATAGATTCATTTTTAGATGAAGTACTCGACACATTTCCTGCTGCATTTGATAACCCAGGATACCAACGCAAAAAAAAATCAATCGACCGTGAATTTAACGATGCCTACGACAGCGCTATTACTGCAGTAGAAATTGCGGCATTTGAGCAAAGTGTTGCATTAGTCGAAGAAAAAAATTCAGTTGGGTTTGCACCGCTTGTAGATGGTAAACAATTAAGCGATAGCGAATTTGGCGAACTTGAAGAAACGTTACGCGAAGAGTTTTTTGAAAAAATTGAAAAGCTAGAAGATGCATTAATAGAAGCGTTAATTGAGCTGCCACGCTGGAAGCGCGAATCAAAAGAAAAACAGCGTAATCTTAAAAAGTCGACTGCAGAGCAGGCCACAAAACCGCTTTTAAAAGACTTAGAACATAAATATGCAACTCATATTGGTGTACTGCGTTATTTAAAAGATATACGCGTTGAAATTATAGACGCGGTACTTGAGTGGCTCGATGACGAAGACGAAAGCGAAGAAAGCAAAGAAGACTTTGATCGTAAAGGCATGCTTACCGACTTTTTTGCACCTAATATTTTAGTTGAGTTTAAAGAAGACGATGCAGCACCCGTGGTGTACGAGCCCAATCCAACATTTGGTAATATATTTGGTAAAATTGAGTATTCCACATCGCAAGGGTCTTTAATTACCAGTTATCGCTCTATTCAGCCGGGAGCATTGCACCGTGCTAATGGCGGTTATTTAATTATGGATGCTGAAAAGGTAATGGCTAACCCTCAAGTGTGGGATGGTTTAAAACTTTCGCTTAAAACGCATCAAATTAAAAACGACTTACCGTATCAAGATAGCTCAGTAGGTAGTAGTTTTACACTTCGCCCGCAGCTTATACCGCTTGATGTAAAAATTATTTTATTAGGCTCGCGCGAACTGTATTACACCATAGGTGAATACGATGAAGAGTTTGCAGAGTTATTTAGAGTATTAGCTGACTTTGATTACTACTTACCAAGTAGCGATAAATTACAGTACCAATTTATAACTAAAGTTACCGAGTACTGCGAGCAAACATTAAAGTGCACTACCACACAAGCAGCTATGGTGCGTTTACTTAAGTTTAGCTACCGCCAAGCAGAGCATCACAATAAGCTTTCTGCGCGCTTTGCTGATGTACTTGAATTAGTTGCAGAGGCAAGTTACTACGCAAAACAAGATAAATTAACTGTTGTAGATGCGCATCATATTGATGAAGCCATTGAAGGTAAGCAATACCGTACCGGCCAAATTAGTGAAAATATGCTAAGCGATATAAAAGAAGGTCACACACTTATTGCAACCGACGGCCAAGCCATTGGTAAAGTAAATGGTTTAACCGTATTACACATTGGCGATACCTCATTTGGTACCCCTGCGCGTATCACGGCAACGGTTTATGCTGGCGCCGATGGCGTAATAGATGTTGAACGTGAAGCCGAGCTTGGTAAAGCAATTCACTCAAAAGGGGTAATGCTACTTACCGGTTATTTAGGTAATAAATACGCGCAGCACTTTAGCTTAACGCTTAGCGCTAATATCGCTATTGAGCAAAGCTACGGTTATATAGATGGCGATAGTGCATCTTTGGCAGAGTTGTGTGCGCTTATTTCGTCTATTACAAGCCTACCTATTAGCCAATCAATTGCACTGACAGGCTCTATTAACCAACATGGTGATGTACAGGCTATTGGTGGCGTAAACGAAAAAATAGAAGGCTTTTTCAAACTGTGTAAAATGCGTGGCTTAACAGGTTCGCAAGGCGTTATCATTCCTAAATCAAACCAAGTTAACTTAGTGCTTGATGATGAAATACTTAATGCAGTTGAAGCGGGTAAATTTAATATTTACGCAGTTGAAACCGTAGACCAAGCGCTGAACCTGTTAATGGATATAGAAGCTGGCGATATTATTGATGACCAGTATCCAGAAAACTCAGTAAACGGAATTGCGCTTGCTCGCCTTAAAGAAATTGCCGACATAGTTAATGGCGATAACGATGACGAAAAAGACGAAGAACTAGATAACGAAAAAGGTTAATAATGATCAATATAATTTTGGCGGTGGTTATCGCCATTTTTTGTTTTTTAATATTTCAAAATAGTAAAAAAGCAAAACAACAAGCAGGCATAAATGCACAAATAGGGGCCGATTACTTAGCCGCTAACGCAAAAGTAGAAGGTGTAGTAGAAACAGCTTCTGGCTTGCAGTACAAAATAGTACACAAAGGTGAGAGTGAAAACACACCAAGCCCAACAAGTATGGTTAACGTGCATTACCACGGCACACTAATCGACGGCACGGTGTTTGACAGCTCAGTAGAGCGTAAAACACCGATTAGTTTTGGCTTGCACCAAGTGATTAAAGGCTGGACTGAGGGCTTACAACTGATGAGCCCAGGTGATAAATACATTTTTTATGTACCGCACCAATTAGCATACGGCGAAAAACGTGTAGGGAGTATTCCTCCTGCCTCAGTACTTATTTTTGAAGTAGAGTTACTGGCAATTGAGTCTTAGTGATTAAATAACAAGGAAGTAAATTATGAATAAAGATGAATTACTTAAAATAGCCAAAGGTGATATTAACTTTACCTTTCAATCTATTATTTATGCATTAGCGCTATGCTTACTAGTTGCAGCTGTTTTTTTACTAGAGATGAGCGTTAACCTACAAATGGGTTTAATAGTTTGTATTATCGGTGTGTTTGGAATGACTATTTATAATAATTTAAATACTCGTCTAAATGCGGCGCTTGTACTTATTGCGCTCTCACAAGATAACCAAAGCACTGAGTAAGCAATGAGTTAGTTTAATAAATTGGTATAAGCCCTACTTTAATAAAGTGGGGCTTTTTGCTAGTAGGGCTAAATAGTACACCGAAAGTAGCGCAACCACTCGCGCTCATGATTACACCGCTCAATGCCAAAGCTTGCTGCTTGATTAGCTTTTAAACTCAATTTTACCCACTTCAAGTTTAAACTTACCTTCTTGCTTACCTGCAATCATAAAGCCTAGCTGTTTTATATCGTCAAAATCAATAATCGGTTGTTGCTCAAGCACGCGGCCGCGATACGTTAAAGTAAAATCACTCGGAGCAAAGTTTATATCTACCCATTCATTTTTTACCGTTTTAAATGAGTGAGTGTACGCTGCGCCATCAAGGTAATTGGTAGTTCTGAGCCTGAGCTGATAGATTTGTCCATCACCTTTAACACGCAGCGCTATAGCTTTAGTATTTTGGCTTTGTGTATTTAGCTCTGTACGTATTGATGCAAAACCGCCGTTATTATCAAGCGAAACATTGCCTGTAAAAAGCAAACTTTCTTGAGTTTGTGTTACTTGGCTATTAGATACACCGCCCATTACTGAGTCGTTAATAACGTACCAGCGCTGGTTTGCATTCGCTTGTGCACTTACAACTAATAAATTAAATACAAAAAGTGATGATAGTTGTTTGGTGATCATGGCTTACTCCTAAGTACTTTAAGCTTATCAATACGGATAAACATATTATTTGTTCACTTATTTAAAGCTAATTATTTTTACGGCTCCATTTTTTCATGATTTTTTCAAACATAATTTCTTTATCAGTTTTATCCTCAGGGCAGGGTTTACCGCTACCTTGAGGCATGCCATTACTACCAAATACGGTTGAAGTATCAATTAAATAGCATTTACCGTTAAATTTTTCTAATCGTCGTGTGCCTGTTGTATTTTGGCTAATAACTTCTGAATTATCAGATTTTACTGGCGTTTTAATTGTGGGCTTATTGTTTATCTCTTCATTTTCAGAGCTTTTATCTTCACCAAAGGAGACCATTTTTTTATGAGTCATATTATTTACAGGAGAGCCAAATAGCGGCGCGTATGGATTTAGCTTTTTAAATGTTTGAGAAGCTTTTATTGTAGGCTCTGAAGGCGCCGCTACCAGGGGTTCTACAGGTTTTACAGGGTCTTTTTTAAGCTCTGTTTGTGCCTTTGGTAACGTGATGGTTTTGGCTTGCGTTTTTTTAGTTACCCTTACTTTGGCTTTTGTAGAATCTTTTTTTATAGGTGTAGTGTTAGAGGTTGCTGAATTTGGTGCATTAGTTTTAGTGTTTACAGGTTTTATATCAGGCGCATTGGTTGTTGTAACAACTGAGCTTGGCTTAGGTAGGCTTGCTAAATTAACCGTAACATAGGCCTGTATTATTGCGTTTTTTTCCTGCTTTGGCGGCGCAACTTTAATAGATTGCGAAAACAAAAAGTACAACACAATAGCGTGTATACACAACGAGATAACCCACGGCCATGCATTCCCTTTATTCACATCAAACCCTCTACTTAATAGTGCTGTTAAGAGTCAATAAAATACATTTAGTTCACCTAAAGTTAATGTGTTTTACTTTGTGGCTTTATTGCAGATACAACAAAACTATTTTGCAGTTTTTGTTGTTTTTGCATGTGCTTGGTTACGTTATTATGAGCGCAATCAAACTTAGGAGGCATTATGACATTACTTTTTGAACCAATAGAACTTGCAGGTAAAACATTAAAAAACCGTATTGTTATGCCCCCAATGACTCGCTCGCGTTCAACGCAGCCTGGCGATATAGCTAACGACTTAATGGCAACATATTACGCACAGCGCGCAAGTGCCGGACTAATTGTAAGCGAAGGAACACAAATTAGTGAGCTTGGTAAAGGTTACGCTTGGACTCCGGGTATTTATTCAAATGAGCAAGTTGCAGGCTGGAGTAAAGTAACAAACGCAGTACATAGCGCTGGTGGAGTGATGTTTGCTCAGCTTTGGCATGTTGGCCGTGTTACCCACAGTGACAACACTGGTGGCGTGCAGCCTATTTCTGCATCGGCCATTGCCGCAAAAGACGTAAAAGTATTTGTAGATACAAACGGCGCACCGGGGTTTGTAGACACCCAACTCCCACGCGAAATGAGCAAACAAGATATTACGCATGTCATAGGTGAATTTCGCCAAGCAGCTAAAAATGCAGTTAATGCAGGGTTTGATGGCATAGAGCTTCATGCTGCAAATGGTTACCTTATTAATCAATTTTTAGACTCAGAGTCAAATGCTCGCACCGATGAATATGGCGGCAGTGTGCAAAACCGCATACGCTTTTTAATTGAAGTGGTACATGCTGTTAGCGACGAAATTGGTAGCAGTAAAGTAGGCGTAAGACTTGCCCCGTTAACAACTCTTAATGGCACAGTAGACGAAAACCCTGAAGAAACTTACTTAGTGGTTTCTGAGGCATTAAATAAAGCCGGTGTAGGTTACATGCATATAGCCGAAGCCGATTGGGATGACGCACCTTTAATGAGTGTCGAATTTAAAAAATCGATTCGCAAAACCTACAGTGGAGTATTAATTTACGCAGGCAAGTACACCAAAGAGCGCGCAGACAAAGCACTTAGCGAAGGCTGGGCCGACATGATTGGCTTTGGTCGCCCGTTTGTATCAAACCCAGACTTACCAGCACGCTTAAAGCAAGGCAAGCCACTTAACAGCCACAACCCCGACACTTTGTTTGGTGGCGCAGAACAAGGCTACACCGATTATCCAACGGTATAATTGCTAGTAAGTAATTAACATTGAGTAAAAACATGAAGGGCTGCATTTTATGCAGCCCTTTTTTTGTGCATTGATTCTAATAGCTTTACCTTGAGCAAAAAATAAAAAACGCGTAAGTTAACCGGGTTACCTATTTTAATAACAAGAAAATAAATGAAAGCCACAGAAATAGAACAATTAGAATTATCAAATTCTGAAACCCGAGAAGTTATTACACCCTACGCTTTTAAAATTGACAGCGCTTTACTGGGCTTGCCTTTAGCTACGCCAATTCGGCGTGCACTAGCGATTATTATTGATGTTGCACTGATATTTTTAGCGGCCAAGCTTAGCGCTGCTTTAATAGCGTTTGTTGCTGCAATGGCCTTTTATAAAGGTACGGCACAGCAATACCTTCCAAAAATGTCGAATGTGTGGCGAAGAATCTTAAAAATAACGGCAGCAAGTATTTTATTTGTAAGCGCACTTACTGTGCTTTCAATTGGCATTGATTACCTAGAAGACGATAACGCTGATCAAGCTTTAGCTGTTCAGGGCGTAAAAATACAAGATGAAATACAGCTTACCGCCACAGAAAAACAACAGGTAAATACTTATTTAGCGCAAACAGCTGATGAAAGCTGTGAGCAACCTTGCCAACAAAACGCGTTTGATAATTTAATTGGGCAAGTTCCCAAATTAGCAGAAATGGACGACCTACAAAGCCCACAACTTGCTACCGTACTTTTACAACTATTAGTGCTCAGTGAAAATAACGAAATAAAGCCTGCACAGTTAACAGAAGAAAAACCTGCACAAACAAGCACAAATAGTATTTTGCAGTGGAGCAAAGGCATTATTCAAGACTTAGGCTTAGGTTTTGGCTGGGCTGCTGTTTACTTTACGTTGTTCTCGTTACTTTGGCGCGGCCAAACACCGGGTAAAAAGGTATGTAATATTCGTGTGGTTGCCTTAAGCGGTGAGCCATTAGGTTTATTAGATTGTTTTGGTCGCTACGGCGGCTACGGCGCAGGCTTTGCCACAGGCTTGTTAGGGTTTTTACAGATATATTGGGACCCAAACAGACAAGCCATTCAAGATAAAATATCAGCAACAGTGGTTATTAAAGGCAACTTGAATCAAGTTGTAAATGTTGAAACGGTAGAAGAGACTGTAAAAAGTTAAGTTTGCTCTTATTAATTACAAGGATGGTTATGAAAGCTTTATTAATGGCGTTTAGTTATCTGTATTTTATTACTGCTTCGTATGCGTCAGAAAATATTGTGTTAGCAAAAAAACATCAGCTTAAGTCTATTATTTTAGGTGAGCAGCGCAGTTATAGTGTTTATTTACCGCCAAGCTACAAGCAAAACCTCGAACTAGTATATCCTGTTATTTACTTGCTTGATGGCGACCCAACCCATTTAAAAGCCTTAGCGGGGCTTGTTGAAGCACTCAGTACTGAGCGGCTAGAAAAACAAATTCAACAAGCAATTATTGTCGCTGTTCCTAATAGTAAAAATGCGATAAGAGAGCGCGACTTTACCCCTACCAATGTCGATTGGACTTTTAACGGCAAGCTACTCGAAAAATTTGAAAACATTGGCAATGCCGCAAACTACACCGCTTTTTTTGAAAAAGAACTTATTCCCTTCATTAATAAAAATTACCGTACATCAAATAAGCAGGTATTAATTGGGGAATCTTTCGGCGGCTTGTTCGCAAGTTATGTTTTACTTACCAATCACTCTTTATTTACTGATTACTTAATTATTGATGCAACCTACCTTTGGGATAATAATTATCTCAATCGTTATTTTGACGAGCAACAGCTTATAAATAAGCAGCTTAAAGGCAATGTATATTTTACTTTTGCTAATAATGCAGCTTTTGGTGAAATTGGAGAGGCTAATTATAAATGGGGCTTAGAGCTTGCTAAAAAACTAAAAGCGCACCCGAGTAACAGTTTATATATAAATCAACGTTACTTTGAAGAAGAAACTCATGGCACGGTGGCAGCGCTTAGTTGGTACTATGGTTTAAAAAGCTTATTAAAAAATAAGTTTTAATTTATATACTAGGTTAGTGAAAGGAGTAATTTTGGGTATATTGTTAACGAAATTTAGTAGTGAAAAATTAAAAGGGAATTAAATGAGTAATAATTTTAATGAGGCTATAAAGGGCTTTTTTTGGGGGATAGGGTTTGTAATAGCAACACTCGGTGGTATCAGTGTGTACGCGCTAACAATAGCCGCAGAAGTTGATAGTGGCTTTAAAGGGCAGGTATCCAATAAAGCATTGGAGGGCACTGACGACTTAAATAGTGATTATAAACTTACCCTTTCTGATATTTTTAAAGAAAATGGGCGAGTAAGAATAACTGCCGAGTTAAAAAATATCACCAATGAAAGCATATATGCAGGTGGTGTTATAGCATCTACATTCGATAAAAACGGAAAGTTTGTTGGTAATTGTTTAGGTAAAAGCGACGACATTTTTATAGAACCAAATAAAAGTAGCTATATTGATATTCATTGTAATCTACTGAGGCCACAGGTGAGTAGAGTGCACTCAGCAAAGCTAAAGTTTAAGTGGCTTGGTTTTTAAGTTATAAAGGATAAGGCAGGCTTTATGAAGCTCATTGAAGTAGGTTCTTTGTGGTATTTATTGAAAAATAATGATGATTATTATATTCAACAACTTAGCGGTTCTATGCATACTGAAACAGCTGCAACTTATAAACTACTAGATGAAGAGGTCAATAATTATCTAAAGCTTGGTAATGAAGCGCTATCTAAAACGATAATTCACTTTAATAATATCGGTAATTACAGTTGTTTATCAGCAGAGCGTCGAGCGAGTTTAGAAACAATTAGTAAGATACAAACAATTATTAAAATGTTCCTTGATAAATAGGTGCTCGGTGAATAGTGATAATAAAGAAATTTTAAAATGTGTAAAAGTAACATCGAATCCCTTTTCATCAAATAGGGACTCATCTTTGAATTTAACTATAAGTGCAATTGATATGGCTCTTCAAAAGTATTCAAATGACCAGATTACACAAGTTTTAAATAAAGAGCTGATGCGTTTAAATGATATTTGTAATAACTCACCTGGTAGTATGCTGGCTTGCGAAATGCTTTTAACCTACAAAAGTGCACAATATAACTGTGCTCAAGCATTAAAGTATTTGAAGAAATACAGAAATAACCAGTAGGTTCTTTTTTTAAATATAAATTAAAAGTAGGAGTCAAACTTCTAGTTACTATTTTTACATGAGATTTTATACAAAGTAAGTTATTTAGCTGGCTGCGGGCGCGTCAAGTTACGATAAAATATTATTGTGTCGAATGTTAGCCCTTTTTAAATTTGATGCGTACATAATTGAATTCCCACAGGGGAGTAAAATAAAACTGTATACCAATAAAGTTAAGACCGTTAGGCACTTTATACTCAATATATTGCGCTAAAGCATGCAACTTAGGGGTGAGTTTGTTTATGAGAATCAAATCATCATTTATAATTGAATTAAATTGTTTAGGCCTGATGTTGAACAGCATCAAGTAATAAAAATAGAACGAGGCATTCGCTATATTTTTAGCATAGGCTAGATTAAAAAGTAAATTTGCGTAGGTTGGGTAGAGCGAAGCGAAACCCAACAATAAACACTTTTTTAAATAGCTGTCCACCGACAGCTATTAATTTTAATTCACTTTCTCAACCTAACCCCAAACCCAACAACTCCCATCAACAACACAAATCCCCACACAAACACATTGCCGTATTGGCTGTACACGCTGTCGCCTTTTATAAGCTTAATTTTGGCTTTCAATATGGTAGCTTCAAACTGAGGCATGGTTTGTTGTGTGTGGCTTATAGGGTCGTATACGGCGCTTACACCATTGTTAGTAACACGCACTAGAGGGCGTTGTAGTTCGAGCGCGCGCATACGGGCTATTTGCATGTGTTGCAAAGGCCCAATAGAGTCACCAAACCAGGCATCGTTACTTACTGTAAAGAGTAGGTCGGAATCGCTTTTGTAATTACCGCGTACTAAGTCGGCAAAAACAATTTCGTAGCAAATAGCAGGGAGTAAGTTATAGCCATTGGCGCGTAAGTTGTTTTGCACTTTGTCGCCACGGGTAAATGATGACATAGGTAAATCGAATAATGGGGCAATAGGGCGCAAAAAATCTTGAAACGGTACAAATTCACCAATGGGTAATAGCTGGTGTTTTTGATAGCGGTTTTTATCAAGGTAATGGTAATGCCCATGCTCGTCGCCGCGTTCTTTATTACCGACCACAATAAGTGTGTTAAATATATTTTTGGTGTCTCGCTGGTAGTCAACAATACCGGTTACAAGGGCGGTTTTATTAAACGAGGCGGCACTGTCTAAATTGGCTAGGTAGGAATCGGCAAGCATTTCTATTTCAGGCACTGCGGCTTCTGGCCATACTATTAAGTCGGCATCCCAATGTGGGCGTGTCATGTCTTGGTATTTGCTCATTGTGGTCCAAAACTCACTTGGCTCAAAGCGCAGGTGTTGCTGTATGTTGCCTTGTACGAGCAATACTGACATGTTTTGATCTGTGTAATGAATGCTGCCTGTGGTATTTGCACCTGTAAAAATAAGCGCAACAGCTGTCGCAGTAACCGCCGGGGTTTTAAAATCTTTTTGGGTAAGTCTATATAGTGCAAAGCCAATAGCCACACATGTTAGTGTTAAGCCAAACTCGCCAATATAAGGGGCAAGCAGCCTTAAAGTTCCGTCGGTTTGTGTGTAGCCAAAACTTAACCACGGGAAACCGGTAAGTACGGTGCCACGTAAATACTCACTAATTGCAAAGCAGGCAATTAGTAATGCGCCAAAGCTTTTAGGGCCACTGGCAAAGCGTGTAGCTGCCCAAAAGGCAAGTGCGGGAAATAATGCTAAGTATGAACACAAAAAAGCCATTAACGAGAGCGACGCTATAAGCGGCATACCGCCAAAGGTGGCAATAGAAACATGTACCCAGCTTATACCTGCACCGAACCAGCCTAGGCCAAATATAAAGCCATATTTAGCGGCGGTTTTTGCGTGTGCTTTACCGGTATTATTGGGATTAATGCAAAAAATTATGGCGCCAAGGCTAATAAATACGATGGGCCAAATTTCAAAAGGGGCATAGCCAAAAGTTAAAACAAGGCCCGCAACGAGTGCGAGCCATGCTTTTTTGTCTTTTGCTAATAGGGTAAGTCTAGTTAGCAGTTTCTTCACTGTCGTTATCATCAGCCTTAGGAACGGTGACTTGCAGTTGCAAAATACGACGATTGTCGGCGTTGGTTACTTTAAATTGGTAACCTTCTATGTCAATCGTTTCACCACGGCTTGGCATATGGCCAAATGCGTGCAGTACAGTTCCGCCAATAGTATCGGCTTCGTCTGTGCTGTAGCCTGTTTTAAAATGCTCGTTAAAGTCATCTACAGGAGTGAGTGCTTGCACTACGTGGACATGTTTAGCAAGTTGACGAATATCTTGATGTTCTTCTTCTTCGTCGTGCTCATCTTCGATTTCGCCAACAATTATTTCAAGAATATCTTCAATCGTTACTAAGCCCGATACGCCGCCGTATTCGTCAATAACTACAGCCATATGGTAGCGTTGCTGACGGAATTCGTTTAGCAATGTATCAACACGTTTGCTTTCAGGTACTACCATTGCTGGGCGTAAATAATCGCGTATTGATGGTAAATGCTCGTCTTTATTTAAGATCAGTGGCAATAAATCTTTAGCGAGTAAAAAACCTTCTACATGATCTTTGTCTTCAATCACCACTGGAAAACGTGAGTGAGTTGAGTCAACCATCATTGGAATTAGTTCTTCAAGCGGGCTGTCGATCTCAAGAGTGATCATTTGTGAGCGCGGAACCATTATGTCTCGCACTTTAAGCTCAGACACGCCAAGCACACCTTCTATCATCTCTTTTGTTTCTGGATCGATTACGTCTCGTTCTTGCGCATCGGCAATAACTTCGACCAGCTCTTCTCTATTCTGGGGTTCCCCTTGCAACATTTGGGCTATTCTGCCCAACCACGTTTTGCCAGAAGAACCCTGGCTAGATTGCGAGTTACCGTCGCTCATTGCGTCTAATTGCTCCGTTAATTTAAATATCGTCCCGGTATGGGTCTGCTATGTTTAGCTCTGCAAGTATTTGCTTTTCGATGCTTTCCATCTCTAAAGCGTCTTCACTCTTTATATGGTCAAATCCAAGCAAATGCAAGCATCCGTGAATAACCATGTGAGCAAAGTGGTCATGAAATGACTTCTCTTGCTCAATTGCTTCAGCTAATACAATGGCTGGGCAAATAATTAAATCACCAACCAAAGGAATATCTATGCCTGGTGGTGCTTCAAATTCGAACGACAGTACGTTGGTCGGTTTATTTTTACCGCGATAGTCGTTATTAAGTTGTTGCGATTGCGCTTCGTCGCTAATAACGATACTGAGTTCGGACTCGTCACGGTATTGGCTAAGGGCTTTGTCAGCCCATAGTGCAAATTGTTCCTCGCTTGGGAGGTTGTCAAACTCACAGGCTATTTGTAAATCAAGTTCGGTTGTCAAAGTATTACTCTTTAGTAGTAGGCTGTTGAAGAGCAGCGAGTGCGTCTTTCGCATTTTGCTTTTCAATGCGCTTAAGTCGCTCGCTTTCGTCGTTTCGCTCGTAGGCTTCAACTATGCGTGCTACAACAGGGTGACGTACTACGTCGTGGGCTTTGAAGTAGTTAAAGCTAATTTCGTTTACGCCATCAAGCACTTCAATTGCATGGCGAAGGCCTGAGCGTGTGCCACGAGGTAAATCGACCTGTGTAATATCGCCTGTAATCACCGCTTTTGAGTTAAACCCTATACGGGTTAAAAACATTTTCATTTGCTCGGCGGTGGTATTTTGGCTTTCATCTAAAATAATAAAGGCATCGTTTAAAGTACGTCCGCGCATGTAAGCAAGCGGTGCGACTTCGATGATATTTTTTTCGATGAGCTTTTCTACTTTTTCAAAACCTAGCATTTCAAAAAGAGCATCGTAAAGAGGGCGCAGGTATGGGTCTATTTTTTGACTTAAATCGCCAGGTAAAAAGCCAAGCTTTTCGCCAGCTTCTACAGCAGGGCGCGTTAGTAATATACGGCGTATCTCTTGGCGCTCAAGAGCGTCGACGGCGGCTGCAACTGCAAGGTAAGTTTTGCCAGTACCTGCAGGGCCAATACCAAAGGTAATGTCGTGGTTTAAAATATTAGCCACATAAACACCTTGGTTGTCGTTACGTGGTTTAATAACACCACGGCGGGTTTTAATAACCATTTCTTTGCCATAAGCGCTGCTGGATGCATCTTGCTCTAAGGCTTTTGATTCGGTAATAGCTAAATGAACGGCGTCGGGTTCTATTTCGCCTAAAACACCACGAACTGGCTGAGTATCAACATAAAGGTTTTTTAAGATTTCTACAGCGCCGGCGCAGTTGTGTAGTTTACCGGTTACTTTAAAAAAGTTGTCACGGTGAATTATTTCAACAGCCAGGTGGCGTTCAATTTGTTTGATGTTTTCGTCAAACGGGCCACATAAAGAAGAAAGGCGTTTGTTATCGGCAGGTTCTAAATAAATCTCTAATGTTTTTAACTGATTACTCAAAATTGCTTCCTATAGTACTGCGCCAGCGTTAACTGGCGCTAATTGTGTGACTAAGGAACGAAAGTAGCTACGCCAATTTCGTTAACAGTGTCTGGTTTTGGCTCTGCAGCTGCAGCTTTAGTTAAAATAGCTGAAGGAGCTACTTCACGTCGTAAGTTCATTTCTGATTCTGTACGAATTAAGTCACCACGTAAAGAGTTAGGTAGTGCTTCGGTAATACGTACATCAACAAACTGTCCGATCACTGTGTGCGGGCCAACAAAGTTTACTACACGGTTGTTTTCTGTACGGCCACGTAATTCCATAGGGTTCTTCTTAGAAGGACCTTCAACAAGTATACGTTGCTCTGTATCGAACATTTGACGACTAATTTGCTGCGCCATTTGTGTAATACGGTTTTGTAGTAAGTATAAGCGCTCTTTTTTCTCTTGCTCTGTTACGTCATCCGGCAAATCTGCCGCTGGCGTACCTGGGCGTGCGCTGTAAATAAAGCTAAAGCTCATATCAAAACCTATGTCGCTAATAAGCTTCATGGTTGCTTCAAAGTCTTCTTTGCTTTCGCCTGGGAAACCAATAATGAAATCTGACGACATACTTAAGTTAGGACGAATTTTACGTAACTTACGAATTGTCGATTTGTATTCAATTGCCGTATGGCCACGTTTCATTAGGTTTAATATACGGTCTGAACCACTTTGTACTGGTAAATGTAAGTGATCTACAAGCTCTGGTACATCGGCGTAAACGTCGATTATATCTGGGGTAAATTCTACCGGGTGCGATGTGGTGTAACGAATACGGTCAATACCATCAATAGCTGCAATAAGACGAATTAAATCAGAGAAGTAACAAATTTCGCCATCGTGCGTATCGCCGCGGTATGCATTTACGTTTTGACCTAAAAGATTTACTTCTCGTACGCCTTGCTCTGCAAGTTGTGCAACTTCAAGTAGTACGTCATCTACTGGGCGACTAACTTCTTCACCGCGGGTATAAGGTACAACACAAAAAGTACAGTACTTAGAACAGCCTTCCATAATTGATACGAAAGCAGATGGGCCATCTGCTTTTGGCTCTGGCAGGCGGTCAAATTTTTCAATCTCTGGGAATGAAATATCAACAACCGATGAGCCTTTGTCGCCTTGCACTTGTTTAATCATTTCTGGTAAACGGTGTAGCGTTTGCGGACCAAAAATAACATCTACAAATGGTGCACGTTGGCGAATAGAGTCACCTTCTTGTGAGGCAACACAACCACCTACACCAATGATTAAATCTGGCTTGTCGTCTTTTAATAACTTCCAGCGACCTAATTGGTGAAATACTTTTTCTTGTGCTTTTTCACGAATTGAACAGGTGTTAAGTAAGATTACGTCGGCATCTGTTGCATCTTCAGTTAGCTGGTAGCCGTTGGTGGCATCTAAAAGTTCAGCCATTTTCTGAGAGTCGTATTCGTTCATCTGACAACCCCAGGTTTTAATATGCAGCTTTTTGCTCATTGAAATATAGCCTCGTGTTCAATTCGATAGTGGCACAAAAATGTGCTTGAAACAGGATTAAGGAGCAAGCATGCTCACTTAAAGGAGGCGTATTTTAGCTGGATACCCGTCCAGATCCAAGTATAGTTTTCATGTTTGTGATCTCAAATCAATACGAGGCGAGTTTAATCAGCAGTTAGGGATATCCTCTGGTATAAAACAAATTAATTTTGATACAATCAAAACAGATTCAAGTAATAATAAAATGATGAAAAACATGACTAAAAATAATGTGATAGTAGTTGGTGGTGGCATGGTTGGCGCGGCTATGGCGATAAAGCTTGCTCAACAGGGCTTTGGCGTACGCATAATCGAAAAACACCTAATAGACCCATCACAGATTCTTAGTAGTGATAAGGTTGATATTAGAGTGTCGGCTATTAATCGTTTTTCAGAAAATTTACTTGATGAATTAGGAGCAATGCCGCTTTTAAGACAAAACCGCATAGCGCCTTATCAGCAATTAGAGGCATTTGAGCGCGGTGGTGATAATTTATTGTTTGACTGCGCCGATATAAACACCACGCATTTAGGCCACTTAATTGAAAATAGTTTAATTCAAGCAAGTTTATGGCAGCAATTTGATCATTATAAAATTGAGGTTATTGAGCAAGCCACGCCTATTACTAAAATAGAGCAAACGGATGATTTAATTACGCTTGTGTATGGAGCTCAAACCTATACCGCTGATTTAGTGATTGCAGCCGATGGCGGACAATCGCAGCTGCGTGCTAAAGCTAATATAGGAATTACCGGCTGGCAGTATCAGCAGCATTGCATGGGGGTATTAATTAAACTCGATGCGCCGCAACAAATTAAAACATGGCAGCAGTTTACGCCAAGTGGGCCACTCGCATTTTTGCCAATGCAGGCACCATACGCTAATTTAATTTGGTACGATGATGCAAATACACTGCAAGCATTTAAAGGGCTAAACCCAGCTGAGCTAAAAATGCACATACTTAATAAATTTCCTGAACTTGCTGGAGACTTTGAAGTACAAACCCATGCAATATTTCCGCTTACTCGCCAACATGCTAACAACTATTCACAAGGGCGCTTAGTTTTAGTCGGTGACGCTGCACATACAATAAATCCCCTTGCAGGGCAGGGCGTTAATTTAGGTTTTCAGGATGTAGTGGCACTTGCTGAAGTTTTAGACAATGCAGGGGGTATAGGGTGCCCGATAACGCTTAAAGAATACGAGCGAGCTCGCCGTAAAGCTAATTTATTAATGATGAGCATGATGGACGCGTGTTACTTTGGCTTTTCTAACCAAGTTGCGCCACTTAAATGGGCACGTAGCCAGTTTTTAAAAATGGCTAATAATACAGGCCCTATAAAAAACTGGGTTTTAAAATACGCAATTAGCGGTGATTTAGGCTAAATTTAAAGTAGAGATTAAAAAGGCTCATTTATGAGCCTTTTTTTATGTCTGTTTTTAAGTGGACAAATAGTGACCCAGTTATATTAAATAAAATTTTAATTTGACTAGGGTTATATCACTAAACCGCAATTTAATAATTTTAAAGAGCCTATGTGTGGATAATTTTTTTTCAGTAATAATTATTTTAGGTGCGCTACTGCTAGTTGCTAGCTTAAAAACAACCTTTAAAGTTTGTAAAAAAACATCGCAAAGAGCGTGGAGTGTACTGTTATGCGCTATTGTCTGTTTTATTTTAGGGTATTGGTGGATACTTTATTACTTTTCAAATTACGATACGGCACCAATAATAAGAAATGCAGTTGCCACAATATTATTTGGTGGTGCAGGGTTTGTTTTCTTAGTTGTCAAACTGAGTTTAAAAAGCATCCTTAAAATAGAGCAAGCAACGCAGTATCAAAAATATCAAACTGAGCACGATAACTTAACAACCTTACCCAATCGCAATAACTTTTTTAAATCCTTGAGTAAACAAGTCGATTACCCTTCTTCATTTGCATTATTTTATATTGATTTAAATAATTTTAAACAAATTAATGATGCGTTTGGTCATCAATGTGGTGATCAACTACTGGCTGCTTTTGCTAATAAGTTAAGCAAAGAACTATGTGGCATTGCTAAGTTATATCGAATAGGGGGGGATGAGTTTGCGTTCTTACTGAATACCGATACTGATGAAAGCATGGTTCACTGTGTAAATATTATAAACTCAGCCGTCAAAGCTCCGTTTTGTACACATGAGCAAATGGTTAAAATACAATTAAGTATAGGCGTAAGCCGTTTCCCAGATGATAGCCGATTACCCGACCAGTTACTAAAAAAAGCCAACTTGGCACTGCATGAAGCAAAAAAGACATTTCAACCTTTAGTAAATTACTCATCTGAAATAGGTAAACGAGCTGAGGACTTTTTTGATTTATCAGTCAAAATTAAAGCCGCGTTACACAAAGGTGAGTTCGAGCTTTATTTACAACCAATAATGAACTCCAAAGATATTCAATTGCATGGCCTAGAAGCGCTGATCCGATGGCCGCAAGCTGATGGTAGCTTTATTAGTCCTGAAAAGTTTATAAGTGTAGCTGAGCGTACAGGGCTAATTTTTGTTTTATCGAAATGGGTTGTACAAGAAGCAGTTAACCATATTAGAAAACTTAAACTGTTTGGGTTTACCGGTACTATTCATGTCAACTTATCAACGAAAGATATTGAAAGCAGCGAGTTTTACGAATTTATAATTAGCTTACTTACTACTGATCCGACTTTAAGTGATTCACTAATATTTGAAATTACAGAAGGGGCAATGATGACAAACATACCCGCAGCAAGAAAAATGATGCAGCAGTTAAGTATGCGTGGATTTAAATTTAGTGTTGATGATTTTGGTACGGGATTTTCGTCACTGTCGTTATTAAGGGAGTTGCCCATAAACCAGATAAAAATAGATCAATCGTTTATCAAAGATATGCTCATTAATCCGCCTGATTACGCTATTGTAGAATCTACGTTGTTTTTGGCGAGCCGATTAAATTGCGATGTAGTAGCTGAAGGAATAGAAACCAAAGAAGTAGAGCAAGCGCTATTGAGTATGAACTGTGATTATTTACAAGGGTATTTATATAGCAAACCAATAGATATAGACGAATTTATAAATGTATATTTAAGTACAGAAAAAGTAAGCTGAATTTAATGAATATTGAGAAGTTTTAGAGGAGGAAGTCAAATTGGCTGGGATACCAGGATTTGAACCTGGGAATGCCAGGATCAAAACCTGGTGCCTTACCGCTTGGCGATATCCCAACTATAAATTTGATATTAATTTTAGTTCTTAATAAGAACATGGTGCGGAAGGAGAGACTTGAACTCTCACATCCTAAGATACTGGAACCTAAATCCAGCGCGTCTACCAATTCCGCCACTCCCGCATCACTAATGTGCTCATTTAACCTCTAAGCTAGAGTAATTCTTTTATTCAACTTTCCTTGGTAGAAGAAGTTGGCTGGGATACCAGGATTTGAACCTGGGAATGCCAGGATCAAAACCTGGTGCCTTACCGCTTGGCGATATCCCAACAAAGAATTCTTTTATAATTTTAGTTCTTATCAGAACATGGTGCGGAAGGAGAGACTTGAACTCTCACATCCTAAGATACTGGAACCTAAATCCAGCGCGTCTACCAATTCCGCCACTCCCGCATCACTAATTTGCTCATTTAAACTCTAAGCAAGAGTCATTCTTTTATCCAACTTTCCTTGGTAGAAGAAGTTGGCTGGGATACCAGGATTTGAACCTGGGAATGCCAGGATCAAAACCTGGTGCCTTACCGCTTGGCGATATCCCAACAAAGAATTAATTGATATTTTTAGTTCGTATCAAGAACATGGTGCGGAAAGAGAGACTTGAACTCTCACAACCGAAGTTACTGGAACCTAAATCCAGCGCGTCTACCAATTCCGCCACTCCCGCATCGTTTGTGTTATAAAACACAGGTAGCTATTTTAGACTCTTCATTGAGTGCAATTTAACTCTTGCAGAGCCACTTCTAAAAATAGAAATGGTGGCTAAGACGGGATTTGAACCTGTGACCCCATCATTATGAGTGATGTGCTCTAACCAGCTGAGCTACTTAGCCATTGTTGGCTGGGATACCAGGATTTGAACCTGGGAATGCCAGGATCAAAACCTGGTGCCTTACCGCTTGGCGATATCCCAACAATAACAATTGATAGTTTTAATTCTTATCAAGAATTATGGTGCGGAAGGAGAGACTTGAACTCTCACATCCTAAGATACTGGAACCTAAATCCAGCGCGTCTACCAATTCCGCCACTCCCGCACACAAGGTAGTTATTTTAAACTCTTCATTGAGCAACAAAAAAATATGGTGGCTAAGACGGGATTTGAACCTGTGACCCCATCATTATGAGTGATGTGCTCTAACCAGCTGAGCTACTTAGCCATCTTTTTTTGTTAGCACTTCATCGCTGAGTGCGGGGCGTATTATGCTGATATGACCCAAATTCGTCAACACCTTTTTTGCAAAAAAACACTTAACTGTGTTTGTTTGCAGGAAAATTAAGCTAAGCGGCTAAATTTTAATAAAAATGATGATTTTTTGAGTGCAATTCACATACAAAATTTGTCGCTAAATAAAAAAAGCAAAAACCAATAGTTTGAAGCTGTTTGATTATTCGACAAATTATTACGCTCTGGTTAAATCTTAACATTAATTTGTTTAAGAGGTACTTATTATTGAGGTTTGATCTTCTGCGCAGTGTGTTTTTTTAAATTAAACGTAGGCATTTAGGTTGGGGCTAAATCAATTTTATAAGTTTATAACGTTGGAGGTACAAAAAAGGCTCGTAAAAACGAGCCTTTAAAATTATTACCAATACTAACTTGGTTTCATTTGACTTATACGTTGAACAAGAAGTTCATTACATCGCCGTCTTTAACGATGTACTCTTTACCTTCTTGACGCATCTTACCTGCTTCTTTTGCGCCGCTTTCACCTTTAAAGGCAACAAAGTCGTCAAAAGCAATCGTTTGCGCACGAATAAAGCCACGCTCGAAGTCGGTATGGATTTTACCCGCTGCTTGTGGCGCTGTTGCACCTACAGGGATTGTCCATGCACGCACTTCTTTAACACCCGCAGTGAAATAAGTTTGTAATTGTAGTAATTCATAACCACCACGAATAACAAGATTAAGGCCGGGCTCTTCTAAGCCAAGATCAGCCATAAACTCAAGCTTGTCTTCGTCATCTAATTCTGAAAGCTCAGATTCGATAGCAGCACATACAGGAACAACAATCGCATCTTCTGCTGCAGCAATAGCGCGTACACGGTCAAGGTATGGATTATTTTCAAAACCATCTTCAGCAACGTTTGCAATATACATAGTTGGTTTAATAGTTAAGAAGTTGATAGAGCTGATTGCTGCTTTTTCTTCTTTAGTTAATGCTAAAGCGCGTAAAGTTAAGCCTTCATCAAGATGCACTTTTACTTTTTCAAGTACGGCATTTTGCTCTTTGGCGTCTTTATCACCACCTTTTGCTTTTTTTGCGTTACGGAAAAGGGCTTTTTCAGCGCTATCCATATCAGCAAGTACTAACTCAGTGTTGATTACGTCAATATCGTCAGCAGGGTCAATAGTGCCTGCTACGTGTATGATGTTTTCATCTTCAAAACAGCGAACTACGTGGCCAATTGCATCGGTTTCACGAATGTTAGCTAAAAACTGGTTACCAAGGCCTTCACCTTTAGATGCGCCCTTTACCAAGCCAGCAATGTCTACAAATTCCATACTAGTGGTAAGAACTCGTTGAGGATTAACAATTTTAGCAAGTTCGTCTAGACGAGGATCTGGCACAGGTACCACACCTGTATTAGGCTCAATGGTACAAAAAGGAAAGTTAGCGGCTTCAATACCCGCTTTAGTTAGTGCATTGAAAAGCGTTGATTTACCTACGTTAGGCAAGCCAACGATGCCACATTTAAAACCCATAGTAAGATACCTTGTTTAGAATTCGTTTAAACGGTGTACTTGGACCCAAGTTACTAGGGTTTAAACGAATGTAGTCTGTTTTGTGCTTTTAACACACCATCTTTTGCAAGTATTTCCATGCAACGAACTGCTTCATCAACAGCAGCATCCATTTTTTCTTGGTCTTTTTTGGCCGCTTTTCCAAGCACCCAACCAGTTACCATTTCACGATGCCCCGGATGACCTACACCAATGCGCAAGCGCATAAAGTCTTTTTGATTTGCCATTTTTGCAATAATGTCTTTTAAACCATTATGACCGCCATGCCCGCCACCTTTTTTTAATTTGGCAACGCCTGGGTCTAAATCCAATTCGTCATGGGCAACTAAAATGTCCTCGACAGGGATTTTGAAAAAATTAGCTAAACTACTGACCGCTTTACCACTTAAATTCATGTAAGTAGTGGGGATCAATAATTTGAATTCTTGGCCTTGAATGATCACTTTGCCTGTAAGGCCGTGATATTTAGGATCGTGTTTTAGAGTGCAGTTATAGCGTGCAGCGATTTGCTCGATGAACCAAGCACCTGCATTGTGGCGTGTGTTTGCGTATTCGGGGCCTGGATTAGCCAGGCCCACAAGCATTTGAATAGAATTCAAGGTTGCGAGACCTTAAATATTATTCTGCTGCTGCAGCGTCGTCTTCAACTGGAGCTGCTTTGTTTGCTTTGATAGTCAGGATAGACTGATCATGGCCTTCGCCTTTAGCTAAATCTACAGAGCTAACGCCTTTAGGGAAAGTTAGGTCAGAGATATGAACTGAATCGCCAACAACAAACTTAGAAACATCTACTTCAATGAATTCTGGAAGTGCTTTTGGAAGACACGTAATTTCAACTTCAGTTAACTGGTGAACAACAGTTGCGCCAGCTTTAGTTACAATCTCTTCACCGATGAAGTGTAGAGGAACTTTAGTTTGAAATTTATGAGTAGCATCTACACGTTGGAAATCAAGGTGAGTAAGCTTAGGCTTGAATGGGTGACGTTGGATATCTTTTAAGATTACTTCAACAGCTTCGCCATCAACGTTAAGCGTAAGGATATGCGTGTAGAAACCTTCGTCTTCTTGAGCTTTGATCATATCTTTATGAGCAAAAGTAAGAGATAAAGCTTCTTTATCAGCTCCGTAAAGGATTGCAGGAACTTTGTCTTCGCGACGTAGGCGGCGGCTCGCACCAGTACCAGTTTCTACGCGAAGTTCAGCGTTATACGTATAAGTTTTGTTAGACATGATGTCTCCAGTTATTTAAATGTGTAGGGCCTTTGCGACCAAGGTCCCTAGCCAAAAGGCGCGCTATCATACCACCACGCCCAGATAAAATAAACATCGCTTACAAAAAAAGCGCCAAAAGGCGCTTTTATATTCAGGAATGTTTAATTTTAGTGTTCAAACATCGCTGAGATAGATTCTTCGTTACTAATACGACGAATAGTCTCTGCTAACATGTCAGCAAGCGTAAGTACCTTAACTTTATCAAGGGCTTTAAGCTCATCAGATAGCGGAATTGAGTCAGTTACAATTACTTCATCAATCATTGAGTCACGTAAGTTTTCGGCTGCTTTACCTGAAAGGATAGGGTGCGTTGCGTATGCAAATACACGCTTAGCGCCATGTTCTTTAAGTGCTTCTGCGGCTTTACACAATGTACCACCGGTATCAATCATATCATCTACGATAATACAATCACGACCTTCAACGTCACCAATAATGTGCATTACTTGAGAAACATTTGCTTGAGGGCGACGTTTATCAATGATTGCTAAATCGGTATCGTTTAGTAGTTTTGCAATTGCACGAGCACGTACAACACCACCGATATCTGGAGATACAACAACGACGTCTTCAAAGTCGCGTTCTTTCATATCTTCAAGTAATACAGGGCTGCCAAATACGTTATCTACAGGTACATCAAAGAAGCCTTGGATTTGTTCAGCGTGTAAATCAACCGTAAGAACACGGTCAACACCAACACTTGATAAGAAATCTGCAACAACTTTAGCGGTAATTGGAACACGAGCAGAACGTACACGACGGTCTTGGCGCGCATAACCAAAATAAGGAATGACGGCAGTAATACGACCTGCAGATGCACGACGTAGAGCATCAACCATAACGATAAGTTCCATCAGGTTATCGTTTGTAGGGGCACAGGTTGATTGCAAGATAAAAACGTCCGAGCCACGAACATTTTCATTTATTTGAACACTGATCTCACCGTCGCTAAAACGGCCAACAACAGCATCGCCTAATTCAATATATAAACGTTTTGCAACTTTTTGAGCTAACTCAGGTGTTGCGTTACCAGCGAAGAGCTTCATGTCAGGCACGGTAGGGTTCCTCAGGCACTGAATATTTGGACTAACGGGCAATGATAAATTTCACTGCGGGTTAACTTATGATTACTTGTACGTTACTTCATTGATCGAATATGGCGGTTAACTCCGTATGAGCAGGTGAGACATTTGCGCTTGAAGCCACAAAACCCTGCCAAGTATGGGGGAGATTTTCAAGTACATCTTGTGCTTGAACTTGGCTAGCAAATTCGACAAAACAACATGAACCTGTTCCGGTCATCTTCGACGGTGCGTATTTTAGCAACCACTGGAGGGTTTTTTCAACCTCGGGGCAAAGCTTTTTAACTAAAGGCTCACAATCGTTGGTCAAAGTATGGTGTTTCCAGTCGCCTATTATTTTTGGTGTGTCGCGTTTTAAATCTGGATGTGTAAATATTTTTGCGGTACTTACATGTTGGTTAGGGTGTACAACGCAGTACCATTTTTGTTCAAGTGTTACGTGGTGTAGTTTTTCACCAATACCGTGCGCTATGGCGCTTTGACCTTGTATGAACACTGGAACATCTGCCCCTAACTTGAGCCCCAATTGTGCTAGTGTTTCTAAATTTAGTGCCAATTTCCATAACTTATTTAGGGCTAATAAAGTACTCGCTGCGTCAGATGAACCTCCTCCAACACCGCCCCCCATCGGCAAGCGCTTAATTAAATTTATTTTTACACCCAAAGAGGTTTTACAGTGTGTTTGTAATAATAAAGCCGCTTTATAGATGAGATTATCATTTAGAGGGATGTCTTTAGTATCACCACCGACAGAAATACTCCCATCTGTTGTTAACTCAAAATGCAGCTCATCGCCAAAATTTAAAAAAGTAAATAAGGTTTCAAGTTCATGATAGCCATCTTCTCGGCGAGCATTAATATGTAAAAATAAATTGAGTTTTGCCGGAGCAATAAGTGAAAAAGAGGTTTTGTTATTCATACTTATTTAAACTGCCAATCGTATAGTTGAATTTTAATTTTTATTTGTTGGTGCTTTAACGTCAGTTTAGTAGGTAACCAGTAACCTGCGTTTTGTACATAGGCGCCATAATCTATTTGCCATTTTTTGCCTGTATTATCAAACCATAATACTTGCTTTGCACGCCCAAGCTCATCAACAATTAAACTTTCATCGTCAATAGTGCCTTTAAGCCAGTTATCGGCATTATCAACCGGTAGTGTAAAACCCGTTAATCGTTTTAAAAGCTCTGCAGCGTTAGTATCAAAGTATTGTTCACCGTCAAACTCTAATTCAGCACCGTTAGCTGTTTGTTTAAGCGACAAAATACGAGTACCAATAAAAGTAGTCAGTATTAAATTATTGGAATTTGTTGTTTGCTGCCAATTTAAGTTTGCAGATTGACGCTCTTCTGGGCTAATAAATGCAAGTTTACCTTCTACTTGCCAAGTTTTTTGAGCAGCTAAACGTGGTTTCCAATCATCATAAAGTGTTGTTTTTGTATCAATTTGATGAGCACAGCCACCTAAAAACAAAAAAAACATGAATAAAATCAAATATTGTCGAATCAAATGTTGTTCCTTACTTTCCATATTCCGCTGATTTTTGGTAAAATTACCGCCTTTGAAGTAGGGCTCAGCAATATTTGGCAAATATGACCATAATAGCACTAGGTATAAATCACAAAACCGCATCCGTAGAATTACGTGAAAAAGTGGCTTTTTCGCCTGAGCAAATTTCAGAGGCGTTGCAACAATTAAGTGGCCATGCCGACTTTAATGAAGCGGTTATTGTGTCTACCTGCAATCGAACCGAGATCTATTGTAGCCTCGCTCAGCAAAATTCCCAAACACTGTTGAGCTGGCTTGCCAGTTTCCATGGTTTGGATGAACATGAACTGAGCAAAAACACTTATTGCTACGAAGATAACGATGCTATTAATCACTTAATGCGCGTGGCGTGTGGGTTGGATTCTTTGGTGTTGGGCGAACCGCAAATTTTGGGGCAAATAAAACAATCGTTTTTTAGTGCTAAAAACCACGATGCAGTAGGTGTTACGTTTGATAGGTTGTTTCAAAAAACATTTTCAGTAGCGAAACAAGTTAGAACTGAAACCGATATTGGCGCAAGTGCGGTATCGGTAGCGTTTGCTGCAGTTAACTTGGCAAAGCATATTTATGGCAAGCTTGATAAGACCAATGTGTTATTAATTGGCGCTGGTGAAACCATTGAATTGGTTGCTAAACATTTATACCAAAATGAGCCTCAAAATATCACTGTTGCAAATAGAACTATTGAGCGAGCTCGTAACTTAGCTGATGAAGTGTCGGCAGATGTGATTGCTTTGGCGCAATTGCCTGAGCGTTTGCATAAAGCCGATATAGTGATTAGTTCTACAGCCAGCACTTTGCCTATTATTGGTAAAGGGGTGGTTGAGCAGGCGCTAAAGCAGCGACGTCACAAACCTATGCTATTTATAGATATAGCGGTTCCGCGTGATATAGAAAGCCAAGTTGGGGAGCTCGATGCTGCCTATTTATATTCCGTTGATGACTTACAAACCATTGTAAGCGAGAATATGGCAGCGCGCGAGCAAGCTGCACAGCAAGCGCAAATAATTATTACTGAACGCACCAAAGAATTTGCAATGTGGATGCGTTCACTCGATTCGGTAGATTTAATCCGCCATTATCGAAACGATGTACAAACAATTAAGTCTGAACTTGTAGAGCGTGCTGTTAGTCAGCTCAATACAGGTAAAGATGCAGAAAAAATTATATTAGAGCTCGCCAATAAATTAACCAATCGCTTAATGCACGCGCCTACCCGTGCAATACAAGATGCAGCGAAAAAAGGTGAAGTGGCGCAGCTAAACCAGTTGAAAAAAATGTTAGGTATTGATCAGGAATAACCGTTAAATGAAAGAGTCTGTTTATAATAAATTAGAAACCTTAGTAGAGCGTTATGAAGAAGTACAAGCGCTGCTAAGCGACCCGTCGGTCATTAGTGATCAAAACCGTTTTCGTGCGCTTTCAAAAGAGTATTCTGAGCTTGAAGAGATTGTAAAAACGTTTTTAAACTATAAAGAAACGCAAGACGATTTAGCCAGTGCAGAAGAAATGCTTAAAGATTCTGACCCTGAAATGCGTGAAATGGCGCAAGAAGAATATAAAGAAGCAAAAGCACAAATACTAGTGATTGAAGATCAAATTCAAGTATTAATGTTGCCAAAAGATCCGCGAGATAACAACAACGTGTTTGTTGAAGTACGTGCAGGGACGGGCGGCGATGAAGCGGCTATTTTTGCTGGTGACTTATTTCGTATGTACAGCCGCTACGCAGAAAATAAAAAATGGAAAGTAGAAGTTGTAAGCACCAATGAAGGTGAGCATGGCGGTTACAAAGAAGTTATTGCAAATATCAGTGGCGAAGGCGTTTACGGTCAATTAAAGTTTGAATCAGGCGTACATCGCGTACAACGTGTACCAGAGACTGAATCACAAGGTCGTGTTCATACCTCAGCGTGTACTGTTGCGGTTATGGCAGAAGTACCAGAAGCAGAAGCGATACAAATTAATACAGCAGATTTAAAAGTTGATACATTTCGTGCATCAGGCGCAGGTGGTCAGCACGTAAATAAAACTGATTCTGCTATTCGACTTACACATATACCTACCGGTGTTGTGGTTGAGTGTCAGGATCAGCGTTCGCAGCATAAAAACCGCGCTAAAGCGATGTCAGTACTTGCAGCTCGACTGCAACAAGCTGAAGATGAAAAACGCCATGCGGCAGAAGCCTCTGAACGTCGTGACTTGGTAGGTAGTGGCGATCGTTCTGAGCGTATTCGTACTTATAACTACCCGCAAGGTCGTATTACCGATCACCGTATTAACTTAACACTTTATCGTTTAAACGAAGTGGTAGCCGGTGATTTAAGTGCGATTATTGACCCATTAATGCAAGAGCATCAAGCTGACTTACTTGCGGCCATGGGCGACGAGTAATTGTGGCTCACACTCTTGAACAAGCAATTGCTGCAGGTGCTGACTTATTAGCACTTAGCAGCGAAAGTGCTAAATTAGATGCACAAGTTTTACTTTTACATATACTTCAAAAACCTCGCAGTTACCTTTTTACTTGGCCAGAACATGCGCTTAGTGATGAGCAACAATCGCAGTTTAATGTATTTATCCAAAGACGTTTAAAAGGTGAGCCCGTAGCCCATATAACTGGGCTGCGTGAATTTTGGAGCTTATCGCTTGAAGTTAACGCAACGACCCTAATACCTCGACCAGATACTGAAACATTAGTCGAGCAAGCACTTGAAATAGCGCTACCCGCTACAGCAAAGGTGCTTGATTTAGGCACTGGTACTGGTGCAATAGCGTTGGCACTGGGTAGTGAAATGCCTAATTGGCAAATTACGGCAGTAGATAGAGTAAGCGATGCAGTTGCACTTGCTACACGTAACCAGCAGCGATTAGCGATTAATAATGTACATGTTAAACAAAGTAACTGGTTTAGTGAGTTGCATGGCGAAAAATTCAATTTAATTGTCACTAACCCTCCTTATATAGAAAGTAGTGATATACATTTAAATCAGGGTGATGTGCGCTTTGAGCCTTTATCGGCATTAGTGGCTGATGATTGCGGAATGTCTGATATTAAACAAATAATTACACAATCACGTGACTATTTGTCATCTAATGGCTATCTTTTAATAGAACACGGTTTTGAGCAAGGTGAAGCTGTTCGTCATTTTTTTGAAAAAATGGCGTTTGTTAATATTAAAACAGTGAAAGACCTTGGTAACAATGACCGTGTAACACTTGCACTGTGGCCCTAGAGAATAATAATTGCCTACTAGTGCGTTAAATAATGCCATGAAGGAATTTCGACTATGATGGGTGATTTTTTATTTTCAGATGAACCAGAAGAAACAATCGATGAGATTGAACACGGTACCTGGAAAGTATTAATCGTTGATGATGAACCTGAAGTTCATGCTGTTACAAAACTAGCACTGAGTGATTTTGAATTTCAAAATAAACGCTTAGAGTTTATTAGTGCCTACTCAGGTGCTGAAGCGAAAGAGCTCATAAAAGAGCATCCAGATGCCGCTATTGTGCTACTTGACGTGGTAATGGAAACCGACGACGCTGGTTTGCAGGTTGCTAAGTTTATTCGTGAAGAAGCTAAAAATAATCATATACGGATTATTTTAAGAACAGGCCAACCTGGCCAGGCACCTGAACGTCAAGTCATTATTAATTATGATATTAACGATTACAAATCGAAAACGGAGCTAACGGCTCAAAAATTATTTACTGTTATTATGTCGAGCCTACGCTCGTATCGGGATATTATTTCGATTGAGCAATCACGCGAAGGGCTTGAGAAAATAATTATAGCGTCTCGTGATATTTTTTCTGCGCATTCAATAGAGCACTTTATTGAAGGCGTTATGCAGCAATTAACATCTTTATTGGGTATTGCTGATCAAGCTATGTATGCCACCACTTTAGTTGCACAAAACCCAGAACATGAAAAAAATAAAAAACTAATAGTTTGCTCTGGCACTGGCGATTTTGAAAAAAGTGAAGGTAAAGAGCTTGATGAGGTATTACAAGCTGAGCAGTTAAGTGCGTGTCATCAGGCGCTTAATGATAAAAGTATTATTTATAAAGATAATTACTTATTTGCGTACTGCAGTAGTGAGTACAATCATAACTCAATGCTGTTCATATCAGGTGTCCCAAAGGATTTAACGGATACTCAGCGTCATTTAATCAAAATATTTTCTCAAAATGTGCAACTTGCCTTTGAAAATGTGCAGCTTCAGTCTGAAATAGAAGCGACACAACAAGAGCTTGTTTATAGGTTAAGTGAAGCAGTAGAGCAGCGCTCAACCGAGACAGGTAATCATGTTAAACGTGTAGCACATATTTGTCATATTTTAGCTGAGGGCTATGGTTTATCTAAACATGATGCAGATTTAGTAAGGTTGGCGTCTCCTCTTCATGATGTAGGTAAAGTGGGTATTCCTGATGCGATTTTAAACAAACCAGCAAAGTTAGAACCTCAAGAATGGGAAGTGATGAAAACCCATACTGATAAAGGCTATACTATTTTAAAAGACTCTCCCCATGAAATTGTGAGTACAGGTGCAATTATTGCAAAAGAGCATCATGAAAAATGGGATGGGTCTGGTTACCCACAAGGTCTAAGCGGAAACGCAATTAATGTATTTGGTCGCATAGTCGCACTTGCTGATGTATACGATGCACTTCGCCATAAACGGTGTTATAAAGAGCCTTGGACATTACAAAATGTGGTTGATGAAATTAATGCTGAAAAAGGCACACATTTTGAACCAAAAATGGTTGAAGTATTTAACGAAAAGCTTGATGAGTTAGAGGCGGTTCTTAGCCGTTTTCCTGATTAGATTTTTATAAAACAGAAGTACAGGGGCATATGGATTATTTAGCAGTAAAGCACTCGCACATGGCAATTGCGATGTTAAGTGTAATATTATTTTATGTTCGCGCTTTTTCGCGAATGGGCAGTGGTAAATTAGCAAAAAATAAAGCAGTAATGATTGGTAGTCACAGTATAGATACTTTGTTATTAGTGTCTGCACTTACGCTTATATTTATGGCTAAAATTAATCCGTTTGAACAATATTGGCTATTAGAAAAAATAGTTTTAGTGGTTATATACATCGGTATTGGGGCTAAAAGCGCCAGACAAACAAAAATGGCGGCTAAAGTTGCTTACGTTTTAGTTAATACCGCTGTTATTTTAGCGATAGGTTATTTAGCGACGTCTAAATCAGCTTTTTTGCTTTAAGTAATACCTGACTATTTGAGCTTTATAGTTGTTTTGTAAAGCTCAAATACAACTCCCTCTCAGAAAATATTCAAATACACCTCTATATTGGTATATAGCTTTAAAGTTAGGTAAACTACGCCTTCGTTTTCTAAAATGTTGCAGTATTAATGACTACCCTCGGGTTTGACGAACACGATGAATCTTATCTTGATGATGCTTACGATGAATTTACACCTCCAGCGATTTACCGCTGTATTAAAGCAGAGTCAAAGTGGGACCCTCAGATAGATTTAACACCATGTTATGAAACTTTAACTGACTTTGAACAGCAAATTTCAGCGCTGTGTTTAAAAGTGAGTGATGAGCACGATCGCCTCGAAAAATTATTAGATATGTTTTACAGTGATTGGCTATTTAGTGCATCAGGTTTAAAAGTGCCTGAATATAAATTAAATACATTAAGCTATACGCTTTCTATGCGCAGTGGTTCACCTACAACACTGGCAATTATACTTTGTCATTTTTTACAACAAGCTAACTGTGACGCGAACCTTAGTCTTACCCAAGGTGATGTTGGTGTACATGTGGCGATTAGTGATGAAGAAGGCTACATAATAGAGCCAAGCAGTGGACAACAAAGTTGGTATATTATCCCTGAAAACGCAGATGAAGATGATGGTCAAGAGCAAGAGCCACTAGAACTGATTTTTGATGACGAAGTATATAAGTTATTTTTAGCTCAGCAAAAATGGTCTTTCATTAGCGAAAATAAATTTGGTCATGCTTTAACCTGTGTAGAGATGCTAATGGAGTTAATAGGCGACGACCCGTATGAGAGACGCGACAGAGGTTACTTATTAAATCAGCTCGGTTGCCCTAAAATGGCACGTGATGATTTACAGTTTTTTGTAGATGAGTGTCCGGACGATCCTGCAATAGAGATTATTCAACACCAAATAGAAGAACTAGAAGATAATAATAAAACGCACCATTAAGAATAGGAATAATTATGGTTGAAACTCAAAGCGCATTAATTACAAATGATGCCGTTGTGCTTGGTTTGCTTGCTATTATTTTGGGGTTTATTTTTAAAACCTCAAACAGTGAGCGTCCAGCTTTAAAACGATTTTATAAATACGTACCTGCTTTATTACTGTGTTACTTTTTACCTTCGTTATTAAATACCTTTGGTATTGTAGATGGTAATAAATCTAATGTTTATTATGTGGCTTCGCGCTACTTACTACCTGCCTGTTTAATACTACTTACCATTAGTATTGATTTAAAAGCGATTATTAACTTAGGCCCTAAAGCACTTATTATGTTTTTAGTGGGTACTTTAGGCATTGTTATTGGTGGGCCATTAGCTATTTTAGTGGTGAGCGCATTTGACCCAAGTATTGTTGGTGGGCATGGCCCAGATGCCGTATGGCGCGGTATGACAACTGTTGCAGGTAGCTGGATTGGCGGCGGTGCTAACCAAGCATCAATGAAAGAAATGTTTGAAGTTGGTGGTGATATATTTTCTGTAATGATTACAGTCGATGTAATTGTCGCTAATATTTGGATGGCTGTTTTATTGTTAATGGCAGCAAATCATAAAAAGATTGATGCAGCGACGGGTGCTGATACAAGCGCAATTGAAGACTTGAAAAAGCGTGTGGAAGAATATCACGCAGAACATGCACGCATCCCAACTCTTAATGATTACATGACGCTGATTGCAATTGCATTTGGTATAACTGGCTTAGCACACTTTTGCGCTGACTTTTTGGGGCCGTACTTTGGCACTACTTATGAATGGGCAAAAGAATACAGCTTAAACAGTAAATTCTTTTGGCTAATTGTTATATCCACAACGATTGGCATAGGCTTATCGTTTACTAAAGTGAGGCAAATAGAAGCGTTTGGCGCTTCAAAAGTAGCTTCTAGCTTTTTATATATTTTGGTTGCATCGATTGGCTTACACATGAATGTAACCGCTATTTTCAATAACCCCGGGCTATTTTTAGTGGGCGCAATTTGGATGTTAGTGCATGCAAGCATTATGTTAATTGTGGCTAAACTGATTAAAGCACCGTTATTTTATATGGCTGTGGGTTCTCAGGCTAATGTGGGGGGCGCAGCGTCAGCACCTGTTGTAGCATCAGCGTTTCATCCATCATTAGCGCCTGTTGGAGTCTTGTTAGCTGTACTAGGCTACGGTGTGGGTACTTATATGGCTTATATTTGTGGATTAATGATGCAAGCAGTTGCACCTTAAGGAATTTAAATGAAAGATCAAATTATTAAAATTAATGAAATTGAACTTGCAAACAATAAACCGTTTGTACTGTTTGGTGGTATTAACGTATTAGAATCTCGCGATTTAGCAATGCGTGTTGCAGAGCATTACGTAGAAGTTACGACGAAACTAAATATTCCTTATGTATTTAAGGCCTCATTTGATAAAGCTAATCGCTCTTCAATCAATTCGTACCGTGGTCCAGGTATGGAAGAAGGTTTAAAAATATTCGAAGAAATTAAAAACACGTTTAAAATTCCACTAATTACTGACGTACATGAACCGCATCAAGCTGCACCTGTTGCAGAAGTTGTTGATGTAATTCAGTTACCTGCTTTTTTAGCGCGTCAAACAGATTTAGTTGTGGCGATGGCTAAAACAGGTGCAATTATTAATGTGAAAAAACCACAGTTTTTAGCGCCACATGAAATGCGTCATATCATTACTAAATTTAATGAAGCTGGTAATAACAACGTAGCCCTTTGTGAGCGTGGTTCTAGCTTTGGTTACAACAACCTTGTGGTTGATATGCTGGGTATGGATGACATGAAGGCAATGGCACCTGTTATTTTTGATGCAACACATGCGTTACAACGCCCTGGTGGACGAGCTGACTCTGCTGATGGTCGTCGTGCACAAGCAGCAGAGCTTGCGCGCAGCGGTATGGCGTTGGGTATTGCTGGTTTATTTATCGAAGCGCATCCAAATCCTAACGAAGCTAAATGTGATGGCCCATGTGCGCTAGCGCTTAGTAAGTTAGAAGGCTACTTAACGCAAATGAAAGCGGTTGATGATTTAATTAAAAGCTTTGCCCCACTTGATACAAGTGCAAGCGATTTATAATTAAGCATGATGTTTATTAAAAAGCGACTCAGGTCGCTTTTTTTATGCCTTTAATATACACAAACTTATATGATGTATATAATCTCACGCATAAGAAAAACTAATTCTAAGCTTGGTTATTATGTCAAGACGGGTACCTCCATTAAACGCATTAAAAGCCTTTGAAGCGGCTGCACGCCATTTAAGTTTTACAAAAGCTGCAGAAGAGCTTTATGTAACGCAGGCGGCAGTAAGTCATCAAATAAAAACACTTGAAGAGCATTTAGGGCTGAAGTTGTTTTTACGTAAAAACCGCTCTTTATTGTTAACTGAAGAAGGCCAAGGCTATTTTTTAGATATTAAAGAGATTTTTACTCAGCTTATTGATGCAACTGAAAAGCTATTAGCTCGTGGCGCTAAGGGCTCACTAACGGTAAGCCTAACCCCTAGTTTTGCTATTCAGTGGTTAGTGCCTCGTTTGAGTTTGTTTAATGAGTTACATCCAGAGATAGACGTGCGAATAAAAGCACAAGACCAAGATGAAAACTCACTCACGGATGACGTAGATATTGCTATTTATTATGGAAGGGGTCATTGGAATGGCGTACAAGCGTACAAGCTTCATACCGAATATTTAGTACCACTTTGTAGTCCTATGTTATTAAGCGGGTTAAAGCCGCTTGATCAACCTAGTGATTTAGCGCATCACACACTATTACACGACACTACACGTAAAAACTGGAAAACGTGGATGAAAACCGCAGGCGTGCGTAACATCCAGGTAAATCAAGGGCCTATATTTAGCCACTCCTCTATGGTGTTACAAGCAGCTGTACATGGACAAGGTGTGGCAATCGGCAATAGTGTATTAGCTAAACCCGACATAGACGCAGGGCGTTTGGTAATTCCGTTTAATCATAGCCTAGAGAGTAAAAATGCGTATTACTTAGTGCTTCGTGAGTCGCAAACAGAGCTTGGTAAAATAGTTTCGTTTAAAGAGTGGATGCTGAGCTTAGTAGAGCATGAGCAAGAACATGAGTATTAATAATGATTGAATGGTTTAAAAGCACGGAGCAACCTGCAATAGCACAGTTTATATTTGCACATGGCGCAGGTGCTGGTAGCGATTCTGACTTTATGCAGCACATGGCAAAATTAATAAGCGAGCAGGGGGTTGATGTTGGTTTATTTGATTTTGAATATATGCAAATCGCTAAACAAACTAATAAACGCAGGCCTCCTGAGCGAGCACCAAAGTTACTTATTTATTATGAACGAGTGCTAACGAATGCGCAGCCAGATTTACCGTTGTTTATAGGCGGTAAATCGATGGGCGGTCGCATGGCATCAATGCTTGCATGTAGTACAGAGCAAAGCCTTTCAGGTGTTATAGCATTTGGTTATCCATTTCATCCGCCGGGTAAGCCAGAAAAATTACGCACCGATCATTTTGCTGATATTGTTTGCCCTTTTCTAGTATTACAGGGCGAGCGAGATACATTTGGTACACGTGAAGAACTTCTTACTATGAAAATGCCAAAGCAGCCTTTGTTTACTTGGCTGAGTGATGGCGATCACTCATTAAAACCACGTAAAAAAAGTGGCGTAACTGAACTACAAAATAGAGAAACAGCAGCGTTAAGTGCTGTTGAATTTATTAAGCAACAAATTGAGATACGTTAAGACTCGAGCAGGGGGTTAGATGATTAAATTATTTTTAATGACCGGTAGTATTTTTTGTATGCTTTCGGTGATGTTAGGTGCATTTGCTGCCCATGGTTTAAAAAGCCGCTTATCGGAGTATTCATTAGGCGTTTTTAAAACGGCTGCTGAGTATCAAATGGTACATGGACTTGCACTTATTGCGGTGGCTATTTTAATTAAATGGGGCATAAACCTGAGTTGGGCTGGTGGCTTTTTTATAATGGGCACACTACTTTTTAGTAGTAGTTTATATTTACTCGCTCTAACAGGAATGAAGTGGCTTGGGCCTATAACACCGCTTGGTGGGTTGTGCTTTATTATTGGTTGGATTGTTATTTTAGTGCAAGTTGCACGATTTAAGTTTTAAAGAGTTTAAGGGTTAATATGTCTAGTGTTGTGATTTTTTGTCGTAGTGGTTTTGAAAACGATGCCGCTGCTGAAATAACGTTTCATGCTGCAGAGCAAGGTTTTGCAGGGTATGTAAAAGCAAAACCAAATACAGGTTATGTTGTTTACGAATGTTTTGAAGCGCATCACAGCGATGAAATAATCAAAAAAGTTGATTTTAAAAACATGGTGTTTGCACGTCAATGGTTTGCCGGCACATTACTTGAAAACATGCCAGTAGAGGACCGTGTGAGCGCAGTAGTTGAAGCTGCTAAAGATTTTACATTGTGCTCAGAACTGCGCGTTGAAACGCCAGACACAAACGAAGGCAAAGAGCTTTTAACGTTCTGTAAAAAAATCTCAACACCGCTTAAAAAAGCCCTCGAAAAACAAAATACTGTACTACGTGAGCCAAAAGCAAATCGCCCAGTAATGCATGTCATGTTTTTAACAAACAATACGGCTTATGTTGGTTACTCGTATAGCTTTAATAATTCTCCATTTTTCATGGGTATTTTGCGCCTTCGTATGCCAAGCGATGCACCGAGTCGCTCAACGTTAAAACTCGATGAAGCATTTAACGTATTTATACCTGAGCAACAACGCGAGTCACGCGTAGCTGCCGGTATGCGCAGTGTTGATTTAGGTGCATGCCCTGGTGGTTGGACTTATCAGCTTGTACGCCGTGGTATGTTTGTAAGTGCGATTGATAACGGCCCAATGAATGACGATTTAATGCAAACTGGGCAAGTTAAACATTTTAGAGCCGACGGTTTTAAATATCGCCCAGAAAAAAGAAATATTACTTGGTTAGTGTGCGATATGGTGGAAAAACCGACCAAAGTGACTACGCTAATGATTGACTGGGCAGTAAATGCATACGCAAAAGAGTTTATATTTAACTTAAAGCTGCCTATGAAAAAACGCTTTGATAGTGTTTATGAATGTCTTTCGATGATCAGAAAAGAGCTTGAGAAACAAGGTATCAATTACGAGTTGCAAGCTAAACATCTATATCATGATCGTGAGGAAATAACCGTTCATTTAAACGTTACTAAGGTGCCACAAAATTTGTATAGTTAATATGTAGAGGCTAAAAGTGGTAAAAAACAATATTAATAAATGGCTAAGTTTACTTTTTTTATCACTTTTAATCACAGGCTGTGGCGGGGGAGGCGAAAGTAGTGATACAACTACGGCCCCTGGTAACGCTGCGCCCAGTGTTACGCTTTCGGTTAGCAGTAACGTTATTACTTCTAATCAATCATTTACTATTACAGCGCTTGCAAGTGATAGCGACGGACAAATTGCCAGCTATCAATGGCAACAACTTAGCGGGCCTGAGTTTACGTTTACCTCTAACGGTAACACGCTTACAGCCACTGCACCTAGTGTAACAACCGATACGACCTTTAGCTTTTCGGTTACAGTTACTGACAACTCAGGTGCTACTGCACAACAAGTTTTTTCAGGCACTATCACCTCTCAAAATAATGCTCCTACAGTTAATATAACAGGCCCAAGTAGTGCACTTGCCAGCACACAAGTTAGTTTAGTTGCTAACGCTCAAGATACAGATGGCACTATAAGTAATATTAATTGGATTCAGTCTGCTGGGGACGATGTTGAGTTTTCACAAACTGATGGAGTCCTTAGTTTTACCGCCCCTAATGTATCTGAAAATACAACACTAGGTTTTAGCGTAACCGTAACTGACAATGCAGGTAAAAGCGCTCAAGCGAGTAAAACGGTTTTAATTAATCAAGTAAATAGCGCGCCAACAGTCATTGTTACAGGCCCTGAAGAAGCTGAAAAAGGTGACAGTGTAACCTTAGTTGCAGATGCACAAGACAGCGATGGTAGTATTAATAGCATAACTTGGCAGCAAATAAGTGGTCCTGTAGTTGAACTTACTCAAACACAAACAAGCATTAGTTTTAATGCGCCCACTGTTGCACAAAATACCAATGTTACATTTGTGGTTACTGTAACCGATGACGATAACGCTACAAATAGCGCTCAAAAAACAGTTGTAGTATTAGCACCAAACAATCCACCAACTGCAGATGATGTAAGTATTAGCGTGCAATATAATCAAGCCACAGAATTTAGTTTAGTAGTTAGCGATGCTGATAACGATACGGTTCAGATTGATTTTGGTGATGATTTAAATGGTGCACAAATTAGTGTTATTGATGCACAAGCCTTACTTTTTAGCTACACGCCTCCTGCAAACAGTATTACTTCACAAAGCTATACGTTAACTGCGTCTGATTCAAAAGACACAACCGAATTTACCCTGAATATTACTGTGGTTGATTCAACGCCCGCTACAATTAGTAATGTAACACCCCAAAGTAATAATGACCCAGTTCTTGTAGATAGCCCTGTTAGTATTACATTTTCAGATATTATGCTAACGAGCACTTTAGCAGTTAATTCTAGTAGTGGTGTTTGTACAGGAAGCGTACAAGTGTCGGCAGATAATTTTACTACTTGCTTGGCCTTAAATATTGAAAGTTTGTCGGGTACTACTAGTGACACAAGTACTTATTTTCATACTGTAAATGTAAGCGCAAGCTTTAATGAAGATACCCAATATATTGTCCGTGTTACAGCTGATTTAACTAATTTTGATGATACGGCCATTGAAACGCAAACCGCTACTTCTTTTACTACCTCTAGCCAAGATATAAAAATAACTGAAGTTTCTTCTGTGCAATTTAGTAACGACTTACCTTGGATTGAAATTTATAACGGCACAGGGGCTGCTGTAAACTTACAGAGTTATTCGCTTAAAACCCGCAGTATTAATATGATTAATAGCTCGACTAGTGCAGAGACAACTTTTTCACTGCCCAATAAAGAGCTTGAAAATGGTGAGTACCTTATTTTACAAAGCAAGTTTGGAGATGATTTTTTAGTCAGTGCATCAGTTAACAACCCTAAAATAGCGCTTGTGGGTAATGCTAGTGATGAAATTAGACCTTATTGGTACATAAACGGTTTTGTAGAATTACTTAATAGTGCAGGTACACAAACAATCGACTTTGTAAAATTTGGTAACTCAGTACAAGAACCAGTAACGCCATCACAATGGCAAGGTGGTAACGCAGAGCAAATCATCTCCGAGCAAGGAGGCAGCTTAAAGCGCGAGCTTAATGCGACAGACACTAATCAAAGTACTGATTGGAGTTATTCTGTGTTTAACACACCCGCTGGGCCAAACAATATAAATTGCACAATAGATGATGATGAGGATGGTATTCCTGATTGCGCTGAGCAACAGGGTACAACATTCGCGGGTTTACCACTTTATGAGTGGGGGGCGCGTACCTCACAAAAAGATATATTTATTGAAGTTGATTATATGGACAGCACTGATGTAGGTATTACTCCACATCGAATCGCACTTGAAAAAGTAGCCACTGTTTTTGCAGAAAAAGGCTATACAGTCCACTTTGACGTAGGTGATTTGTTTGATCAAAATACAAATACAGCACCGCAAAACTTTGATTTAGGTGGCGGAAATCTTGTCCCTTTTAATAGCTATACCCCGTTTGAATACGATTTAAGTAGCCCTAATTTATTTGCTTATAAAATGGAATATAGCGATATAACTCGCAGGCCCATTTTCCATTATTTATTAATGGCAAGTAGTGGTAACGAAGACGGTAGTATTAGTGGTTCGGGTATTGCTGAGATGAGCGGTAATGATTTAATGGTAACTATGGGGGGCTGGGGTTTAACGCTTGATACGCAAGTAGCAACCAATGTAACTTATAATTATCAAGCATCAACAATATTTCATGAGTTAGGTCATAACTTAGGTTTATACCATGGCGGTGATGAAGAAGTTAATTTTAAGCCTAATCATTTAAGCTCTATGAACTATTTATATCAATTAGCGGGTTTATCAACAATAGGTAATAACGAAGGCGATCGCTACTATGAGCGTTTTTACCCAGGCAATGCTAGTTGCGATATTGCACCAAATACTAATAGTCATTTAGGCTCTACGGATGATTTTATTATTGATTATTCAAATGGTAGTTCAGCAGATTTAAATGAAAGCACCATACTTGAAATACAGGGGTTAAATAGAAATAGCTCACTAGCAGTTGATTTTAATTGTAATGCAATTAACACCGAAAGCTTAACCAGCTTTGATACTAACCAAGATAATACAATATCAATACTGAGTGATGTAGATGAGTGGAGCATGCTTAATTTACAGTTTTATATGCAAAGTGCAGGTAATCGATTTGGCGTGCCAAATACAAATAACAGTAAGGTGCATAATTTACAAAGCTCGCCTACTAATATTGAAACGCTGCCCAGTTATATAAAAGAAGCACAGCCAAGTAGTGCAATTATTGCTGAGTTAAAAGCAATTAAAGAGCAATAGTATGAAGCCAATGCTAAGCACTAAGTTTATTATCTTGAGTAGTTTTTTTAGCTTACTAATAGCGTGTAGCGATACTAACAATGCACGTGAGTGGTTACTAAAAAATGATAATTTGTATTATAAAAATACAGCTGTTGACTGGCGAATTGAATCAGTAAAGGACTGTAATACATGCGTTATAAGCCAAGATGTTGTTTATCAGCCTGAAGGTATTAGTCGTTATAATACGTTAATGCAGAGTCAGAATTGGGTCGCGGTACATGAACTAAGTAAAATCAATGTCATTCGTTTAAAGATGCCAGACCAAACACCTTATTTATACGTAGAGCGTGTAAAAGGTCAAATACTAAAGCTGTTTGATCAGCAGCAAAACTACAGTATAAAAATTGGTGAAGTTACAGCCGTTAATATTAATAATCAGCGCTTTAGTATTTTGATTAAAAAATTTGAAGAAGTAGATAAACAAAGCGATGCATTACCAAGGCGTGCATCGCTTGAGTTTATTGCTTTAAAAATAGATTAAAAAAAGCACCTTAGGTGCTTTTTAATCTAGAATGCGGTGTCCTTCGAATATTGAAAAAGTCAGCAACCTTTTAATTAACTGCGATATTTTGGACGATAGTTATCTACCCATAAACGTGTTGCACCGCACACTGCGACTGGCATAACTATTAAGTTTATAAAAGGGATAGCAGTTAACAACATAACAGCAAAACCAAATCCGTATGACAAACCTTGCTTAGATTTTAAATCGTCTTTCATTTGCTTAAAGTCAATTTTATGATTATCAAACGCATAGTCTTCGTATTGAACTGCGTACATCCAACAAGTAAATAACACCCATAGTATTTGACCAATGACCGGTAAAACCCATAACAATATAAAAAAGCCAATTGCGCGAGGAAGGTAGTAGCATAGTTTTGTCCACTCACGGGCAAGCATGCGAGGTATATCTTTAACTAGTTCGGCAAAGCCGTCATCGTTAATTTTTTGACCTGTTAGGTAAAGCTCAACTTTTTCACTCAAGAGCGCATTGAAAGGGGCTGCAATAAAATTAGTGATAACTGTAAAGAGCATACTATAGCTAAACAAAACAACTAATACAGCAATAGGCCACATTAGCCACTCTAACCAGCTTAACCACTCGGGGAGCATGTTGTTTATGTAGCTAAAACTATCACTTAACCAGCCAACTAAAAAAAACAGCGAGCTACCAAACAGCAAAATATTAATTAATAGCGGAATAAGGACAAAACGCTTTAGCCCTTTTTGGCTAATTAATTTAAACCCCGAAAAAAAGTATTCCATACCTTGTGTGATCTGCACTGTAACCTCAAAAAATATTTACCATTACTTATAGTATAAATAGCTTAAAAATTTTGAACAGTACTTTTAAGTAACAAAGTGTTAGCTTTAATATTGTGGTTTTGTTTATATAGTAACAATAGGTGTTCAGTAATATGCAACTATGATTATTTTAGACAGGCCCGATTATTTTTTGCCAATAAAATAAAAAACTTACTAATCATGACTATACTGAACTTTACTGCGTAAGAAAAAAGCGCTTGATTAAAGCTTTTGTTGTTTCAATGTGTATAAATAATACGGGTAAAGGAAAATGGGTACGGATAGGTTAAAAAAGTTATTATCTCACCAGCAAGGCATTTTATCTAAAATTGCATTAGGGGTACCTTTAAGTGAGGTGCTTACTGAAATTTGTTCATCAATCGAGCAGATTATTGATGATGAATCCGCTAGGTGTTCAATCTTATCAGTTAAAGGCCAGCAGCTTTTTCATTGCGCAGCTCCTAATATTCATCCAGAGTACTGTAGTTTGCTTAATGGAGTCTATATAGGGCCAAAAGTGGGCTCATGTGGTACTACTGCATTTTCGAAATCGCGCACTATTGTTGAAAATATCGAAACTTCACCGCTGTGGGAGGACTTTAAAGACTTAGCACTAAAGTTTGGTCTTAAGTCATGTTGGTCAACGCCTATTTTTTCAACTCAAGCCGATTTATTAGGCACCTTTGCTATCTATCACAGCACTCCTAAATCACCATCAAAGCAAGACTTAGAGTTAATCGATTTTTTTGTACACTTTTCTAGTATCGCTCTTGAAAAAAGTAACGAATTTAACAAAGCAAAACAGCTGCTCGCGAATTTACAGCAAAGTAATGAAAAGTTTAAAGCCTTCACTAAGGTAATGCCTGATCTCATTCTTATTTTAAGTGAAGAGGGAATTTATACCGATGTGTATGGTACCTCTAATGAGTTACTGCTTGATTCAAGCAAGGACCTTATTGGTCAAAGTGTTAAGGATCTGCTCTCCCAAGACGATGCACAAATGATAATGGACGTTATTAAAAAAACACTCTCGACTAACGAGACGCAAATTTTTGAATATGAATTAGCTGTACCAAAGGGCAATATAGTTTTTGAAGGCAGGGCTGCTGCATTAGATCATTACCACCCCAATAGTCCTACAAAAAGGCACGTAGTATGGATGGCCAGAGATATTTCAATAAAGAAAAAGGCCGAACAAGAAGTACATAAGCTTGCTTTTTACGACCCATTAACGAATCTTCCAAATAGAAGAATGCTTAGCGACAAATTAAGCATGTGTGTGGAGAGTGTTAAGCGTGATAAAAATATAGGGGCGTTATTATTTTTAGACCTAGATAATTTTAAGCGTATTAATGATTCACTTGGGCACAGTGCGGGTGATGAAGTACTTGTGGAATTATCAAAAAGGTTAAGCGCAATAATAAAAGGCTCTGATACGTTGGCCAGAGCGGGTGGCGATGAGTTTATTATTTTACTAAAACACGTTGGAGAAAATACACAGCAGGCGAGCATCGAGTGCAAAATAGTAGCCAAAGAGATTCAAAGAGCTTTTCATGATAAATTTGAAGTGGGCAACCTTGCATTTCAAGTAAGCTGCAGCATAGGTATTTGTCTAATTGATAGCGTAAATGCGCAGGCAGGCAATATATTAAAATTTGCAGACACGGCTATGTATCGTTCTAAAAATAAAGGGGGGAATAGCAGTAGCTTTTACGATCCAGCCTTACAAACACTGCTTGAAAAACAAACTGAACTAGAAACCGATATAGTCAGAGCGATTGCATCTGATGAGTTTTGTGCTTATTTTCAGCCTCAGGTAAATACGTATGGTGATGTTATTGGTGCTGAAGCACTCATTAGGTGGAACCATCCTCAAAAAGGGTTAATAGCGGCAAACGAATTTATACCAATTGCAGAGCAATACGGGCTTATTCAAAAACTACAAAATATTGTTTTACATGATATATGTATTTTAATAAACGAACTTAAAGCAGATAACATAATTGACGACTCGTTTAGTGTTTCAATTAATATTAGCCAAAGCCAGTTTAATTCATCAAATTTAAAAGGAGAGCTGTTTAGCACTATCAATAAATTTGATATTCGGGCACAGCAAATTAAGTTAGAAATAACTGAGTCAATGCTCTCAAGCGATATAGATTATACAATTAGGCAAATGAAAGAACTCATTGCCGCTGGCTTTTTATTTTCGATTGATGATTTTGGAACCGGTTACTCCTGCTTAGCGTACTTAAGTGCGTTTCCTGTTAAAGAATTAAAAATAGATAAAAGCTTTATTGATAAAATTTTAGATAGCACGGTTGGCTTTAATATTGCGCAAACAATTATCAGTTTAGGAAAAAGCTTAAACTTAGAGGTAGTTGCTGAGGGCGTAGAAACAACAGAACAATATGACTTACTTAAAAAAATGAATATTGACGCCATGCAAGGCTACTTAATTGCAAGGCCGATGGATAAAGAAGGCTATGCAAAATGGCATAGCGCTAATACTAATGCGCAATAATACTTGAACATTACTATTTATTAATTAGTAATAGTTTAGCAAAATTTACACACTTGCTAGGCCACTTTTGCTCTTTTAGCTGGTGAAATGTCATAACCCATATGCTAAATAAGGAGTAAAGATTTTTTAATTAAACAATGCTAAGCTATGACCGCTTAAATATATTATTTAAAGCTTAATAAACTTATAACAATGAATGGAAGCTTTATGCAGTTAGTCGATTTGAACCCGAATGATCCCGACGTGGTAAATGTATTTGATGATATAGACCGACTTATAAATTCTTTATATCCTGTGGCTACCGCACAGTCTCTGGAGTTAAACGAATTAACCTTACCTAATGTGTACGCTATTGGTTTAAAAACTGAAGAAGGTATTATTGCCTGCGGTGCGATTGTAGAGAAATTTGATACCCAGCCTTACGGCGAAATAAGACGTTTATATGTAAAACCAAGTCATCGTGGTAAAGGGCTATCAAGACGTATTATGCAGATTTTATTGCATCAAGCTGGCGAAAAACAAATCCCGTTAATACGCTTAGAAACAGGCCCAAAACAAATAAAATCAATCAATTTATATGAAAATTTAGGCTTTAAACGCTGTAGCAGTTTTGGCTCATATGTAGATAATCCACAAAGTGTTTTTATGGAATTAGGGCTTAGTAAATAAGTTCATTAACGCTGCGACATGTTAAAGCTTAATGTGTCGTAAATATCTTCCTTCATTATTATCTTGTAATAAAAGTCATACTCAAACTAGTAACTATAAAAGCAGCTTTTATAGTGATGCAAAAATACTTCACTGTTTTTAACACCTGTCTTCGTATAAAATCTGCCTCGATAATTAGTGACTAACTTACAAAGCGAGAATTTTTATCTTTTCTAAAAGTAGCAATAAACAAATGAGCGAAATAACAGTAGTAACCCACAATGGTAATTTTCATGCAGATGACGTTTTTAGTATTGCGGTACTTAAACATGTTTTGCCAACGTTTAAATTGGTACGCACACGCGATAAAGCGCTTATAGAAAGTGCCGACTACGTAATAGATGTAGGTGGGGAATACGATCCTGAAACTAATCGCTTTGATCATCATCAACGTGGAGGTGCAGGCGAGCGAGAAAATGGCATTCCTTTTTCATCATTTGGTTTAGTGTGGAAAAAATACGGCTTAGCACTGTGTGATGATAACCAGGCCGTTGCTGATAGAGTGGATTCAGGCTTAGTTTCAACTATTGACGCCATTGATTGTGGTCATGTTGAAGGTGTATCAAAAGGGATAAGCTTGAGCCAAACAATTTCAATGTTTAACCCTACATGGGAAGAAGAAAGTAACTTTGATACCTGTTTTGATGAAGCCGTTGAATTTGCAGCACGTATGCTCATTCGTTTTATCGCCTCAGCTCACGGTAGTGTTAATGCAAAAGAGATTGTCGCCAGAGCAATTGAAAATGCAGACGATGCCAGAGTAATCGTGCTTGAAAAGTACACACCGTGGAAAAAAACAGTGCATATTTTATCAAGTGAGGCGCTATACATGGTTTACCCATCGCATTCTGGGCAATGGATATTACAAACAGTACCCGTTGAGCCTGGCTCGTTTGAAGATAGAAAACCGCTTCCTAAAGCATGGTCTGGTTTATCTGATCAAGCGTTCGTAGATGAAACAGGTATTGATGACGCAGTGTTTTGCCATAATGGTTTATTTATAGCGGGTACCAAGTCGTTTGAAAGCACAATGAAACTTGCCACTATGGCGCTTAGCGAATAACAACGCACTAAGCATAACAATTTATATAGATTGTTATGCTTGTTATTTTTGCGCGGAGCATTATGTTTGAATTAAAAACAATCGCACTTTTTATTATTACAGCCTTAGCTGAAATAGTGGGGTGCTATTTGCCCTACCTTTGGCTAAAACAAGATAAAAGCATTTTACTTTTAATTCCTGCGGCTTTAAGTTTGGCACTATTTGCATGGTTGCTATCTTTACACCCTACTGCTGCCGGACGTGTATATGCAGCTTATGGCGGCGTATATATTTGCGTTGCGCTATTATGGTTATGGGTTGTAGATGGCGTAAAGCTTACTATGTGGGATATTATCGGTGGTTTAGTAGCACTGCTAGGTATGGCAATAATTATGTTCGCCCCAAAAAGTGCATAGCTAGCTTATACTCAATTAATCGAATTCGCTTATACACTACTGCAATTTCCCACTTTCAATACCACAGGCAATACCTAACGCTACATATGCGCCGGTGGATGTATGTTAAGCGTTTTTGACGTGCAGTTTTTATTCACTTTGCAGAATACATAGGTATTACTTGGTCACAACACGCAGCCTCAACTGTGAGTAATTGAGGTGTTGAGAACGTCTTGCTCTAATCCATCAAAAGTAAATTTTATAAACAAAGTAACTCAAGATGAATTTTATTGAACGAGCTAATTCATTTTTACTAATAAAATTTATAATGAGTCATTTAAAAATAGCCATTTTTTATAACTTTTCTTATCTTTAAAAATCATCAAAGTCCTGTTTTATATATGCTAGCGGGCAATAGTTGTTTGGTTATTTTTTTAACATCAAAAATCACTCGTTACGAGTAAAAATACTTGTTGGACTTGAATCTCTATTTTTCTTTTAATGCGCGGCACTAGCCGAGCCGGCATTAATTAAATAAAAGAGAAAGATAAATGAAAGAGACAACATCACTAGAACAAGCTCGTACGAGCTACAATGTTCGTCATTGGAGCCAAGGTTTTTTTGGTATTAATGATCAAGGTGATGTGTATGTTGCACCCAAGGCTCATGCACCAGAGCAAACCATTGCATTAACAGATATCGCAAAGCAACTACAAGATAAAGGTTTAAGCTTACCTGCTTTAGTTCGTTTTCCGCAAATTTTACACCATCGTGTACACAGCTTATGCGGCGCATTTAATACTGCGATTGAAAACTATGGTTACCCTAAAGACTACCTATTAGTTTACCCAATAAAAGTAAACCAACAACGTGAAGTGGTTGAAGAAATAGTAGCAAGCCAAGCACAAGTAGAAAAAAAACAACTTGGTTTAGAAGCCGGCAGCAAGCCTGAATTACTAACGGTACTAGCACTGGCTGAAAAAACCAGCGCTGTTATTGTATGTAATGGCTACAAAGATAAAGAATACGTACGTTTAGCACTTATTGGCGAAAAGCTAGGTCATAAAGTGTATATCGTACTTGAAAAGCTTTCTGAGCTAGACATGGTCCTTAGCCAAGCAAAAGAGCTTAACGTAAAACCACGCATTGGTATTCGTGTACGTTTAGCGTCGCAAGGTAAAGGTAAGTGGCAAGCGAGTGGCGGAGAAAAATCAAAATTTGGTTTATCTGCATCGCAAGTTTTACATGTAGTTAATCGTTTAAAAGGCGCAAACCAGCTTGATTTATTGCAGCTTGTGCATTTTCACTTAGGGTCACAAATGGCGAACATTCGTGACGTACGTTTAGGTGTAAGCGAAGCTGCGCGTTTTTACTGTGAGCTACGTAAATTAGGCGCAGAAATTGATTGTCTTGATGTAGGCGGTGGTTTAGCTGTTGATTACGACGGCACGCGTAGTCAGTCGCATAACTCTATGAATTATAGTTTAGCTGAATATGCGAATAACATTGTGTACACCATTGGTGATACATGTAAGCAATATGAGCAACCAATGCCGACTATTATTTCTGAGTCGGGTCGTGCGCTTACGGCGCATCATGCTGTGCTTATTTCTAATGTTATTGGTACTGAAAGTTACACGCCAGAAGAGTTAGTAGCGCCAGCGGCAGATGCACCCCTGTTATTAAAAAACATGTGGGCATCGTTTGTACAGTTAACTGATTTAACGGATGACCGTGCATTAATTGAGATTTATCACGACAGCCAAGGTGATTTAGCTGAAGCGCATAACCAATTTGCACTCGGGTTATTAGACTTATCGCAACGTGCATGGGCTGAGCAAATTAATATTCGTATTTGTTATGAACTCAACAAGCACATGGATAATAAAAACCGTTTTCATCGTCCGATTATTGACGAGTTAAACGTACGTTTAGCCGATAAGTTTTTTGTAAACTTCTCGTTATTTCAATCCCTTCCAGATGCATGGGGCATTGATCAAGTGTTTCCGGTATTGCCATTAAGTGGCTTAACTGAAGCACCAAAAAAACGTGCCGTATTACTTGATATAACCTGTGATTCAGATGGCGCACTTGAGCATTACGTAGATGGACAGGGTATTGAAAGCACACTACCAGTGCCAGAGTTTAGTGCTGATAAACCTTATTTAATGGGCTTTTTCTTAGTGGGTGCTTATCAAGAAATTTTAGGTGATATGCATAACTTGTTTGGTGATACGCACAGCGCAATTGTTAATATGGATGAGCAAGGCGTTGCAAGTATTACCGAGATAAACCAAGGTGACACTGTTGCCGATATGATGCGCTATGTACATTTAGATGTTGAAAGTTTTCAGCAATCATACGAGCAGTTAGTAAGCACTAAAATTGAAAAACACGAACAGCAAAGCGTTTTAGACGAGTTGCAAAGCGGCCTTGATGGCTACACTTATTTAGAAGAGTTATAAGCAATGTCAACTTTGTTTGGTCACGCAGATCACTCATTGTACTCAAATGGGATGACGTTTTTACGTCGTCCTATGGTGCAAAACATTAATGCAATTGATGCAGACGTAGTGGTTTTAGGCTTACCATTTGATTTAGCGACCTCGGGCCGCCCTGGTGCGCGCTTAGGCCCTGATGCAATTCGTCGTGCATCGGTTCATTTAGCATGGGAAGACACTAAATACCCGTGGACGTTCCCGTTGTTTGAGCGCTTAAAAGTGGCAGACGCAGGGGACTTTACTTACCCTGTCGGGGATCCTGAGTATTTTACTGCGCAACTAGAAATGGCTGCTGATCAAATACTTCGCCAAGGTAAAACACTATTAGGTTTAGGGGGCGATCACTTTGTAACGCTTCCGCTATTACGTGCTCATGCAAAAATACATGGCAAAATGGCGTTAGTGCATTTTGATGCGCACACCGATACCTATAGCAATGGCTCGCGTTTTGATCACGGCACTATGTTTTATCATGCACCAATGGAAGGGCTGATTGATGTTGAGCACAGTATACAAATAGGTATCCGTACAGACTTTGATCAAAGTAAACATGAGTTTGCTGTGATTGATGCAATGCAAGCCAACGATTTACATGCTAATGATATTGCAGCGCAAATACTTGAGCGAGTAGGAGACCTACCTGTTTACTTAACGTTTGATATAGATTGTTTAGATCCTGCGTTTGCGCCTGGTACAGGCACTCCTGTGTGTGGTGGTTTAACGTCAGATAAAGTACTTAAAGTACTGCGTGCGCTAAAAGGCATAAACATGGTGGGTATGGATGTGGTAGAAGTATCACCTTCGTACGACCAAAGTGAGCTTACCGCAATTGCTGCAGCAACCATTGCGAGCGAATTACTGCATTTGTGGACGCATAAAAATAAGTACTAATTTTATAAATTTTGTACTACAAAAAAGGGTATGCATTTGCATACCCTTTTTTATTTAGAGGTATCGATTATTCAACTGCTCAATTTCTTTTAACCAAATAACGCTTAGCCCAATAAGCGGCAGGTTAGTAGTTACAGGGTTAAATGCTTCAATAAGCAATTGTGGCTGCATTACAACTACAGCAAGTAAAAGCCCCATAAGCGCCAATATATTTAAAGCTACCAAATGCTTATGTTTATAAAACACAAATAAACACAAGCCAAATATAATTTCGCCAACACCCGCCGAACGTGTAATTAAATCAGACACTTCGGCTGAAAAACCAGCACTGCCAGTCATTAATTTTTCAAGTGGTGCTACGTGATAAAGCTTTGGGAAAAAGCCGTGAATGATACTAACCCAAATAACTATTTGAACAATTTAACGATCTAAATCAATTACTAACGTCGTTAAAAAACTTTTATTTAGAACCACTAAACACAAAGTTTTTTGCCTAGTTACTAAATGATTTATTTAACGTTAAAATAGCCCCCATAGTTAATTGAATTAGTATATCCAACTTAAACTCACTATGTAGCGAGCAAGTTGAATATAACCGCGATTATTTCCTAGCATTGTCAATACGCTCTTGTGCACTTGGGTGGCTAGATAAGTACTCTAATAAGTCATTTACTTTTTCTAGGTGTTCGTTTTCGCTGGTATGGCTTTCTTGCAGCGCTTCTATTGCATCAGCAAAGTCATTACTCGAATACCCAAGCGATTCTAATTGGGTGAGTGCAAAGCTATCTGCCTCGCGTTCCATATCTCGTGAAAACCCTTGCTGAGCAAACGATGCACCCGTACCTAATGCAACCTCTGCAACTCCCTCTAAATCACCAAATACAACTGCTAGTACAATCGTACTTGCGGCAGATTGTGCTGTAATACGTACGCTATGCTGGTGGACTACATGGCCCATTTCGTGTAGCAATACCGCTTTTAGTGCGTTGGGTTTATCGGCAAGTAAATTTGCTAAATCATCGGTTACCACGATACGGCCATGGGGTAGTGCAAACGCGTTAGCACCAAAGCTGTCTGATTTATAAAACGATAACCTATAAACCGATTGATCAAGCGATAACGCATTAAGCATACTTGTAAAATGTGCTTGTACTTTAGTTTGCTGCTCTGCGGGCAGCTCACTTGGGTCAAGCGCAATCTTTTTAATTAGTGTAAAACTTTGCTCCCCCATCTGTTCCACAACATTACGTGGCAGGGTATCAACACTATAAACAGCAATGGCCGGTACCGCTTTATAAAGTACTAACCACATAAAAAGTGGTGTAAATATGACTGCGGCTAAAATTACCCATTTACTTTTTTCAAGGCGCTCCATTATGTGATGGTTATTTTCTTTAAATGGCCATCTGTAACTTACATCTTGAGGGATAAAACGACTGCCATCTTCAAAGTTTAATTCGTCGGCAAGTCCTGCCATCCCTGAACTTAATGTTAGACTTGAGATTACGTGGCGAGCGATAACGTGTTCATCGTTGATAACCTCAATGTGTGTGTCGCTAATAGTGGCAACACACACTTGATAGTTACTCGATGCGATGGGGAAAAAATGTCCCTTTACATGCATGGTGAGCTCTTAAGTTAGAGAAAGGTCAATATCAAATACGTTTGCAGCTTCTTCAGCAAATGATGATTGCTGTTCTTGCGCGGTATCGATTAGGTTTAATGCACCAGGATAAATAGTGACGTTAGTTACATCAGCGAGCATTTTTGATGTACGTACTTTTGTCCATGGGTATGCAAGCCCTAAAGAAAATACAATAGCCAACATATTAGTTAATAGTAAAACAGCGAAAGGAATTGGTTTTAGCTCTGATTTAAATGTAGCAACGCCTTCAAAATGGCTGTTATCAAAAATGTGATTTCTAATAGCGGCGTGCCATACAGCAGAAACAATGGCAATCATTAGCACATAGGCAATCATCATAAAGATAGGAAGCATAACCATCGCTGCAGAGTTTTCTAAATTTTGTTGGTTTTCAATATCTACTAAGTTGAGGCCAAATAATCCTAAAATCCCCATAAATACCACCATGGTGATAGAGCTCACTACAAAGCAAATAAGCGCTGTTAGGTAATAGGTTTCGCCTTTAAGATTTACAGTAAGTGGTTTATCGCCATAACTAATATTGCTATGGATATAACTATCAATACGTTTTATAACGTAAGGCATTAATAAATAAAGCGTAAATATGCTTGCAATAGGTAAAAGTATAAAGTTAACAAAGGCTTCGCCATAACTGCCTTTAAAAGCAAAGCGAACATTACGATGGCGGGTCATACGCAGATTAAAACGTAAACCTTGGTTAATAATCCATGGCATTAAAAAGATAAAACCAAGAGCAATAAATAGGCCTAAAATAGGCATAAAGCTAATTGAGAATGTGTAAATAAAAAATACAACAACCGCTAAAATCCGACCTTTTAAAATTTGTATTGGTGTTGCTAGGTAGTCAAAACTATGGCCATCTATACGGGTGTGGCCGTAAAAATAGCGATGCGTACGTACTTTAGCCCACGCCGAATATATGCCAAGCGTAATAACGCTAAGTAATATATTTACAATCCAAATTCCAAAAAACTCACCACCTTTACCACTAAATTGCACTTTTCCGCTAAAAATTGGTTCAGCAGGTTCATTTATTGGTGGGGTTGTTTTAGATGGGGTAGGGTGTATTGATTCCATTAAATTATATCCATGTTGTTTTTTTGTTAATTTACCCATTTTTAGTGCAAAATTCAATGTTTATAATTATCCAACCCTTCTGCAAACAGCTATAAATAGACGTTTTAAATATTGAGTTAAATACTCTAATACTTTTTTATAAATAAACCTCGCTGGTTTATTTATTTGGCTGGTAACTGGGGTCTTTAGCTTATTAATATGCGATTTAGCTACTATACATACTTAGTGCTGCTTAAATGTAATGGCATTAATTATGTATTAAGCACACCTGCGTACAATTAAGCTAATTGATTTATATGCCAAAATAATAGATTGTAAGAGTAGTGCGGATGTAAATTTATTTAGGTTTTACAGCTTTTATCACCGCTTTAAATAACATTAGGATATTTATTATGTTCCAAGCAGTCGTGTTAGGGGGATTAGAGTTTAGCCCGCTGATTGTTTACTTCCCAATAGCATTTATTTTAACGGCGTTGACTCGTTTTGTTTTGCATCGACTAGATTGGCATGACCGTATTTGGAAAGTGGCTTGGTTTGAAGTGTCATTATTTGTTTGTTACTTGGCACTCGCCGTCTATTTATACCAATCTGTTTAATTAATTGAGCTATTTTGAGGCAAGAAAACCGTGTCGATAACAAGGCAAAAATTTCGTTATTTAGTTGTTCTATATCAGAAATATTTAACGCAGTTAGCGTCAGGTTTAAGCCCTCAAATTACTCAAGTATTATTGCGGGTTGGTATTACTAAGTGGAAGATAAATTGAATGATTAAATATCTGCGTATTACTTTTACTATCTTGGTTGTTATAGCTGCGGTTTTTGCTGGGCGTTGGGTATGGACTGACTACATGCATACTCCTTGGACGCGTGATGGGCGTATTCGAGCCGATATTGTCACGGTTGTTCCAGACGTGTCGGGTTGGGTAACTGCTTTAAATATTAAAGATGGTCAAAACGTACAAAAAGGCGAAGTACTTTTTAATGTTGATAAAAAGCGTTATCAAGCAGCGCTTGATAAAAGTAAAGCAAACACAGAAAACGCATTGTATACATGGGAACTTGCTAAACATAAATACGAAAGACGTGTTGAGCTAAACACTCAACAGGCAATAAGTGAAGAAACTTTAGAATCAACACGTATCAATACTAAAATTGCTGAGGCAAATTATAACCTAGCCAAGACAGAGCAAACAATTGCGCAGTTAAATGTTGATAGAACTAAAATTGTTGCGCCTGCATCAGGGCAAATAATTAATTTGAATTTACGCCAAGGCAACTATGTAGCTCAAGGCACGCCTGTCTTTGCTATTGTTCAGTCAGATTCATTTTATGTAACGGGTTACTTTGAAGAGAGTAAAATACCGCTTATTTATCCTGATCAAAAAGCTAAAATAGCCCTTTTAAGTGGTGGTAAGCAATTAACAGGGCATGTAGTGAGTGTAGGTAAAGCCATTGCAAATACGAATACACAAAGTAACGGACAACTTTTACCGCAAGTGCAACAAACATTTAATTGGGTACGTTTATCGCAACGTATTCCTGTTGATATTAAGTTAGATTCATTGCCCGAAAATACACAGCTTAGCGCAGGAATGACCGCCACTATACATCTCGCTACACGTTAAGGGGAATACAGTGGGCGTAGTATTCCAAAATTTGTTTTTTCCTAAAAAACAGGCAATTATTTTTGCGACTAAGGGTGTTATAGCCATGGTGATGGCGCTGACTATTGCTATGTCGCTTAATCTTGAAAGGCCTTATTGGGCGCTAGTCTCGGCTATATTTTTGCAATTACGCCCGCAAAGCGGATTAGTTATTGAAAAAGCAATTTGCCAAATAATAGGCACCATAGTGGGTGGTTTATTTGGCATATTGCTTTTAACTCAGCTAATTCTTTACCCTTATTTAGCGCTCGGTGCACTGGCATTATGGTTGGGGGTAAACTCTGCGTTATCGGCAATGGTACGCCAAGCAAACTTTGTTTATGCGTTTGCTATGGCAGGTGTAACAGCCGCTATTATTGTACTTTTAGTCATGGTTACTCCGGCAATGGTGAGCAGCCAGAGTATATTTGATATTGCACAAGCGCGAGTAAGCGAAATAATAATAGGCTCTGTATGTGCTGGGCTTGTGAGTCATCTATTTTGGCCTGTAAAGGTTAAACATTTACTGCAAACACAAGCGCGGTCGGTTATAAATCAAACGTTACATTATTTAGTTATTGAGCTTGATTCTAAGGGCTCGCACGAAAACCGTCACCAGCAAATAGATGGCATTATGGCAACATTGGGATCAATAAACGAAGATTCCAGCGCAGTAAGGTACGAAGGACCAAAAGGTCCAGGGCGCTCGCGTGCTGCAAATCAGTTGTCGCAAAAAGTACTTTCTTTATTGGCCTTAATTCAAATAATTGGCCGCCTACAGCGAAACCACGAAGACCTTATTACACCTACTTTAGATAAATTAATAAGTAAACTTAAGCACGTATTTGCGCAAATTAAAGAGTCTGACGATTTTGATTACTGCGCTGAACAAGTTAAAACGCTGCGTAAAGAGCTAACCGACTATAGAGCAAATACGGTGTGTGATTCGCCATTTGAATCTCACATGCTCAATGTGAGCTTAGAAGTAGCAGCCGACTTAACAATTTTACTACGCGCATACAGAGCGTTAGAAGAGCGTGATAAAACATTATTAAATGCACCCAGTATGCTTACATATCGCGACCCATTAGCTGGCATAATTGTTGGATTTAGAACTGCTTTGGTGTTTTCTATCGGCGCATTTATTTGGATTAATACAGGCTCTTCTGCTGCATTATTAATTATGATTTTACCGGTCATATTTTCGATAATGTTGGCGAGAATACCGTTAGCTATTTTACAGGTGGTAATAAAGCGTTTATTGGTAGGCGTGGTGGTTGCTGCTATTGTAACTATTTTTTACGCACTCAATTTATTATCACAAAGTGGTGGGCAATTAGAAATATTGCTACTTGTATTAGCAGGGCCTTATTTTTTGGGTTTACTGCTGCTAGCTGATCAACAAACATTGCCATATGGCTTGGGGTTTTGTATCCCATTTACGATTTTGGTAAGACCCAGTACCGATATGAGCCTTGCGTTTTCAATCGATTACACACTTAGCTCTGCAATGGCAATTTTTGCGGGGGTGAGTATTTTATTTTGGATTTTTCAGTTATTCACAGGCCCGAGTGTGCAATTACTTGTTCATCGTGTTTTTAAGGCCACTTATAAAGATTTACTCGAAATAAATAACCATCCAACCCCAAGTATTTGGTATAACCGCCGCATGGCCGATAGGTTAATTCGCCTAACTAATTACGATCAAGGTTCACACTCACGCGTAATTACTGATCTTGCACTAACCGCTCTAAATTTAGGGCATGCGTCGGTTCGATTAAATTCAATTTGTGAAAATTTGGCTGGTAATACAAAGCTAAAGTATTTAAATGAGTGGCAGCGTACATTAGCCGATGCATTTATGTTGGCAACCAAGGGCAAATTTAATAATAAGTTTAAGCAAGCGTCAGATAATCTTTATGGGGAATTGGCTCAGACGGTGGACGATTCAAATCAATTAGAGGCAATAAAAGGCATGTTTATTCGCATTAATCTGACCTTTGAAAGAAGTGCGAGTAAGATAAATTAGCCCCATTCGCTGCTTTTCGAGTTCAGATGTTATAACGAAATCTGTTATACTTGCTGGATAATTTTATGGGGCTGTTATGATTTCAAAAAACCAACTCAAACTTATTCGCCAACTTGGCCAAAAAAAGTACCGAAAGCAATATAATCAATACCTTGTACAGGGTGAGAAAAACGTACTTGAGTTATTAAACAGCCCATTAAATGTGGTTAATATTTTTGCTACAAACGAATTTATAAATGCGTACCAAGGTAAGTATCAGCACGCTAATTTTATTGAAGCTGATGAAGAAGCCCTCACCAAAGCCAGCACGCTAGTTAGCAATAATGCAGCCATTGCTATTGTTGATATGCCAAAGGCAGCTTTACCACAAGCAAGTGGCTTAATACTCGCACTTGATGGCGTATCAGACCCTGGTAATTTAGGCACAATAATAAGAGTGGCAGACTGGTACGGTATTAAACATATAGTAACTAGCACCGACAGCGCAGACGCTTACAACCCAAAAACAATTAGCGCCACGATGGGCTCATTTGTAAGGGTATCGGTAAGCCAAGTAGATTTACCTGATTACCTACAGTCTTTAAATTTACCTGTTTACGGTGCTTTTTTAGATGGGCAAAGCGTGCATAAAACCCAATTTACGGGCTCAGGCGTTTTACTAATGGGCAGTGAGTCGCATGGAATACGCGAGACATGTGCAAAGTTAGTAACTAATAAAATCACCATCCCCGCTTTTGGTGGTGCAGAATCGCTTAATGTTGCAATGGCGACCGGTATTATTTTAGATAATTTTAAACGACAAGCTTAACAATTTAACTGTTAATGAGTTAAATTGTTTGTAATCAATAACAATAATAATCGGTAATAACAATAAGATGCGCTTAAGCACTATTAAATTAGCGGGCTTTAAATCGTTTGTAGAGCCCACTAAAATTCCATTTCCTGATCAAATGACGTGTGTTGTTGGCCCCAATGGCTGTGGCAAATCTAACGTTATTGATGCAGTACGATGGGTGCTAGGTGAAAGCTCTGCTAAAAACCTGCGTGGCGACGCCATGACCGACGTTATTTTTAATGGCTCAACTAATCGAAAAGCCATATCACAAGCCTCTGTAGAGCTTGTTTTTGATAACGATAAAGGAAGTCCTTCAAACACATTTGCCGATCGAAACCAAATTGCTATTAAGCGTTTAGTAACGCGCGACGGACAGTCACTGTATTTTTTAAATGGCAGTAAATGCCGTAAGCGTGATATTACCGATATATTTTTAGGCACCGGTCTTGGTCCACGTAGTTACGCAATTATTGAGCAAGGGATGATCTCGCGCTTAATAGAAAGTAAACCACAAGAGCTGCGCGTATTTTTAGAAGAAGCCGCTGGCGTTTCTAAATACAAAGAGCGCCGCCGCGAAACTCAAACTCGTATAAAGAGCACTCGCGAAAATCTTGAACGTTTGTTAGATGTGCGTAAAGAATTACAAAGCCAGCTCGATAAATTGGCTGTGCAGTCGGTTGATGCAAAAAAATACCGCGAATTAAAAGCACAAGAACGTACGCTAAAAGGCCAAATTGCCGTTTTAAAATGGCAAAAGTTACATCAGCAGCAACTTGAAAAAAGTGCCCAAATTAAAAAACTTAATGATCAAATTTTGTTTTTTAAAACCGCTAACTCAGGGCATGACGATGTACTTGCAAGCCTAGAGGGGCAAGTACAAGCCCAGCAAGATAAACTAAGCGATGCACAGCATCAGCAACATGTAATACACACCGAGCTTACTCGCGCTGAGCAACAACAAATCAATGTAAAGCAGCAAACCCAAACGCTTAAACAAAGTTTAATTAAATTACAGCAACGCCAAATTCAAAGTGCTGAGGTAAAATCGCAGCAGCAAATTGTGTGCGAGCAACTTAATGAAGCCCTGCAAGAGGCAAATGAAAACGCCTTAATATGTGAAGAGCAAGTTAGTGGGTTAACGCATGAACTTGAGGAATTATTAGCACTTAAGCAGCTCCACCATACTCATTGGCAAGCTTTGTGTGAGCATCAGCAACAGCTTAATAATAACGTGCAACTGCATAGTAGTCACATTAAACAAACTCAGCAGCAAATAGGCCACGTTAACGAGCAAATTGATCAGTTAACTGTTCAGCTTAGCGAGCTACAAAGTAGTGATGTAGAGCAGCAGTTAATACAGCAAACACAGCAAACACAAACATTAACTCAAGAACTTGCCGCTAAACAAACAGCACATACGAAGTGCACTGCTAAGCTTGAAATGCAAAATGAGCTTGTTAATAACTCACAAACACAATATTCGACGCTCACTCAAATAATAAACGAGTTAAAAGCCAGTATAACGGGGCTTAAAAGTACATTAGGGCTTGATGAGAAAAGTGAACGCACTAATGGTTTGTTTAATCAGCTAGGTGTTAAAGAAGGCTTCGAGCTTCTAATAGAGCAAGCACTTAAATCTTTAGAGCATTTAAATGTAAGTGAGCAGCAAGCTGATAACAGTGTGTGGCCAAATAGTGATAAAAGCATGCCAACAAATAGCTTAGCTACATATATAACAAGCGGTGTTTATCCAGAGCATTTAGCACGTATTGCTTATAGTGAAAGCGGTGATTTAGAAATACTAAAAGATAGTTTTTATACAGCCATTATGGATAAAAACGGTGCTTTATATGGTCGTAACTGGCATGTAAGTGCCGAATGTAATGCAGAAAACTCATTACTTTTAAAGCATAAGCAATTGCAAGATAAAGCTCAGCAGTTAATCAATGCCGAGGACGAGTTACAACAAGTAACACACACTCGTGACGAACATACAGCTGAGCAAATAAAATTAATTAACGAACAAAGCGAGCTAAAAGAAACCATACATGAGCTTGCGCAAAATATAGCGGTAGCCAGTACGCGCAGCGACATGCTTGTGCAGCAAGTAGCGCACTTTAAGTTACAACTAGAAAAGCTACAACAACAAAAACAGCAATTAACAAATCAGCTTTTACAATTAAATACCGTGCTTGATGAGCAAGTAGCGCAATTTGAAGTGTTAAATGAGCAGCAACTCAACTTAGCGGATGAAGTAGACGCTGCAAATAGTTTGCGCTCACAAAGTGATAAAAGTTATAGCGAAGCATTAAGCATGCTTGAGCAATATAAAACACAAGCGCATAAGGCAACGCTCTCAGAGCAAAAGGCACGCAGTGAATGGCAGTTAAGCCAAACCAAATTGAGCCATGCAGAGCAAGAGCACGTTAGTGCATCTGAAGGTGCGCAAGAACTACTTAGTGAAATAGAAGAGCTGCTAATACCAGAGCAAGAACTTAGCGATAAAATTACGCAGCTCTTAGCACAGCATCAAAAAGGTGAGCAGGCATTAGTATTGCTACAAAAAGAATTAGCTCAGGCGAAAGAGAGCTTAAACACTAAGCAAATAAGCCTTAAAAATTCACAAGGTGAGCTGGTGGGCTTGCAAGAGCAGCACCAAAAGCTAACAATTGAAGAACAAAGTTTAGTAATAAAAGCGCAAGTTGCGCTTGAGCCATTAGAAGAATTAAAACAAAGCTTAAAAGCAATACTTGATGAATTACCAGATTCATTAAATTTAAGTGCAGCACAAAATCAGTTAACCGGATTTACTAATCAGTTAGATAAATTAGGTGCAGTAAACTTAGCGGCAATAGAAGAGTTTGATTTAGCCAAGGCACGTAGTGATTATCTTGATAATCAATTAGATGATTTAACAAAAGCGTTAAGTACCCTTGAAGGTGCAATTCGTAAAATTGATAGTGAGACCAAAACACGCTTTAAAGCGACGTTCGATCAAGTTAACGAAGACTTTGCTGAGCTATTTCCTAAAGTTTTTGGTGGTGGCAGTGCGTATTTAGAATTAACCAGTGACGATTTACTCGAAAGTGGTGTTAGTATAATGGCACGACCACCGGGTAAGAAAAATTCAACAATTCATTTGTTAAGTGGTGGAGAAAAAGCGCTGACCGCATTATCATTAGTGTTTTCTATATTCAGGCTCAATCCAGCTCCTTTCTGTATGCTGGACGAAGTAGATGCACCACTAGATGATGCCAACGTTGTGCGTTTTTGCCGTTTGGTTGAAGAAATGTCACAATCAGTGCAGTTTATTTATATTAGTCATAATAAAATTGCGATGGAAATGGCAGGTAGATTAACAGGTGTTACTATGGCAGAACCTGGCGTATCGCGTATGGTTGCTGTAGATATAGAGCAAGCTGTGCAACTTGCACACGCATAAATTTTTATAACAAGTGTATTAGTTTTTCATTAATATACAGGTTTTAGGCATATCAAATAATAAAAGGTGAGGGGATGGCCGAACAATTAAGATGGGTTTTAATCGTTATCAGTGTAATTGTCATTGGTGGTTTATTAATACATGGATTGTGGTCAGTTAGAAAAAAAGACCGCCCAGAAGTATCGGATAATGAACGGGTTGAGCCATTACAACAAAGCACACCAGCTTCATCTAAACCGTTTCGTACTGAGGCTGAGCCAAAAGAGCCAATGCAAGACGAACGTGATGAGCCACAATTTGGCGAGCTTAACTTTGATGCAAATGAGCCGCAAATTGATACAAGCGTGCCAGAAACACCGATTGAAGACGACCTAGAGATAGTTGATGATCTTGAAACAAAAGATCAAAGTGCTGAAGAAGCGCCTGCTCAAATGTCTGACTTTGTTATTGTGCATATTCAAATGCCAGAAGAGCTTAGTATGCAGGGCAGTAAATTATTACCAGCAGTTAATACTTTAGGTTTTAAATATTCAGAGGAAGGTTTTTTTAATCGCCACTTAGATCCGGCTGGCCAAGGCCCTGTTTTATTTAGATTAGTAAATATGTATAACCCAGGTACGTTTGATATTGATAATATGGAACAATTTAGTACCGCTGGGGTAAGCTTATTTATGACGTTACCGTGCGACGGCGATGGTCTAGCGGCATTTAATATGTTGCACAGCGCAGCTAAAAAGTTAGCGGATGAATTTGGTGCACAAATTTTAGATGCTGAGCGAAATGAAATGACAGTAGAGCGCATCAGGCAATATGTTGAACAGGTTCGTTCTTTTTCAGCGTAAATAACGCATACATTATATTTTTATAAGCCACTGGACGGTGAATCGTCAAAGTGGCTTTTTTTATGTTTATTGAGGTTTAAATGTCTAGCAGCATTAGTGAGCAAGTTAATCATCTTCGTACTACATTAGAGCAACACAACTATAATTATTATGTGCTCGACACCCCCAGTATTCCTGATTCTGAATACGATAGGTTATTACGCGAATTAAGCGCACTAGAGATGCAGCACCCTGAATTTTTAACCGCCGACTCTCCGACACAAAAAGTAGGCGGTGCCGCACTGAGTAAATTTGAGCAAGTAGCGCACCAAGTACCCATGTTATCGCTTGATAACGCGTTTAGTGAAGAAGAATTCACTGCGTTTAATCGTCGTATAAAAGAGCGCTTAATGAGTACTGATGAGCTTACTTTTTGTTGTGAGCCAAAACTTGATGGATTAGCCGTATCAATTATTTATCGTGATGGTGTGCTTGTACAAGCGGCTACGCGAGGTGATGGTTTTACCGGTGAAAACATTACTCAAAATGTTAAAACCATTCGTAATGTACCGCTTAAGTTACGTGGTGATTACCCAAAAGAGCTTGAAGTGCGCGGCGAAGTATTTATGGACAGCGCTGGCTTTGATAAATTAAATACTGAAGCGCAAAAACGCGGTGAAAAAGTATTTGTTAACCCGCGTAATGCAGCCGCGGGGAGTTTGCGTCAACTCGATTCTAAAATTACAGCTAAACGCCCACTCATGTTTTATGCCTATAGTACCGGGCTTGTAGCTGATGGCAGTATTCCTGAGGATCACTATCAGCAATTAGAAAAGTTAACTGACTGGGGGTTGCCACTGTGCCCAGAAACAAAATTAGTTGAAGGTCCTAAAGCCGCGCTTGAGTACTACAGCGATATTTTAACGCGCCGTGGCGAGCTTAAATATGAAATTGATGGCGTAGTAATAAAAATAAACCAAAAGGCCTTACAAGAGCGTTTAGGCTTTGTGGCACGAGCTCCCCGCTGGGCTATTGCGTATAAATTTCCGGCGCAAGAGGAAATAACCCAACTACTTGATGTTGATTTTCAAGTCGGTCGTACTGGCGCCATTACACCGGTTGCACGTTTGAAGCCTGTTTTTGTGGGTGGCGTTACCGTATCAAATGCAACGCTTCATAACAGTGATGAAGTTGCACGTTTAGGCGTAAAAGTAGGTGATACAGTTATTATTCGCCGTGCTGGAGATGTAATCCCACAAATAACGCAAGTTGTACTTGAGCGCCGCCCTGATGATGCCAGAGATATCGAATTTCCAGTAACTTGTCCTATTTGTGACTCTCATGTTGAAAAGGTTGAAGGCGAAGCTGTCGCTCGTTGTACGGGTGGGCTTGTATGTCCTGCACAACGCAAACAAGCAATTAAACACTTTGCGTCACGCAAAGCGCTGGATATAGACGGCCTTGGCGATAAAATTGTTGATCAGCTGGTAGACAGAGAGCTTATAAAAACACCCGCTGATTTGTTTGTTTTAAAACAAGGACATTTTGAGTCACTTGAACGAATGGGACCTAAGTCAGCCAAAAATTTAGTAACAGCCCTTGAAGAGGCGAAAGGCACTACGCTTGCTAAGTTTTTATATTCATTAGGTATTCGCGAAGCAGGTGAGGCAACAGCACAAAATTTAGCTAATCACTTCCTTACCCTTGAAAATATAATAAATGCCAGCATTGATAGTTTAACGCAGGTAAGTGATGTAGGCGAAATAGTTGCAACGCATGTTCGTGGCTTTTTTGATGAAGAGCATAATTTAGCAGTTGTTAATGCGCTTATAGAGCAAGGCGTAAACTGGCCAGCGTTGAGTGCGCCTTCTGAAGAAGAGCAACCACTCGCAGGACTTACATATGTACTTACCGGCACGCTTAATACACTTAACCGCAATGATGCTAAAGCTCGCTTGCAGCAATTAGGTGCTAAAGTATCTGGTAGCGTATCAGCGAAAACTGATGCGTTAGTCGCAGGTGAAAAAGCAGGTTCAAAACTAACTAAAGCGCAAGATTTAGGTATCGACATACTCACGGAAGATGAATTAATTGAGCTGCTTAAAAAGCATAATGGCTAGGACGCAACAATGAGCCGATATGGGCCAGAATACTGGGATAAGTACGGAAGTTACCGTACACCTATAGCATTTCATTTAAGTTTGCTTGTGCTTTTACGTGGCTATTTTATTTGGGTGATTGCGGCTTTAAGCCGCAGGCCTGAACTGGATTTAATGTCGTTATTTTTTAAAAATAAAAATGATTTTTTTATCGCAATAGCAATTGGAAGTATTGCAATAATACCGACTATTTTATTTTGTTTACGCAGACCACGAGATTCACACAGTGCGAGCGATAAGTTAGCAAAAATATGGCGGCATATGCGCTGGCCCCTTATTGTATGTGCTGTTGTTGATTTAACATGGTTAAGTATTCAAGCCGCGCATAGCCATTATCGATTTTCATCATTTTTAGCAGTACAAATGATGATTGTTTTATGGGTATTGTGGTATTTGGTGAAAAGCCGTTATTTAACCGTTTTTTTTAATGATTGGCCTGAGCCGACAGAAAAAGCATCAGAAGAAAAAAAGCGACTTAAAAGGGATTAGTTGTGGACGCTGTAAATAAAAAAATAGCGATAGCTATATCGTTAATAGGGTTAGTGCTTATTATTTTAATGATTAGCACTGAGCTTTTAGAGTCTATGTGGTTTAAAGCGCTATTTGGGTTGTGGGTATTTGTTTTTTGCTCAAGCGTTTATAGGCTAACGCCCTTATTTAAATCAAGAAATAGGCTAGAGGATTTTATTCAGCGAGATGCCCAACATTTACTACTTTTTAGTTTGATGGGATTTTTTGATAAAAAGCATGGTCCAAATTGGTTAGTTATTGAGAGTATTGAACGCATAACAACAAAGGATGATGAGCTAATTATTTACAGTAATAACGAGCGCCAAATGAGTGTTAGTTTACCTGTAAAAAAAGCAGAGCTAGATAGTTTTATTAAACGAATACTTACCGACTCAGAAAAACAAAATATTACCTTTAGCTGAGGAGATTACCTTTAAAATTGAACGAGTTTTAGTTTTAAACGCTCAACACTCTTTAGCTGATCTCTAGTGTATTAAATAACGTAATAATTAACCGTACTTCTTATAAATTTATTAAGTACGGTTAATCAACTATTCAATGAGGCTATTATGTTGAAGTGGAATGATGTTATTAACTTTGCCACCAACGGCAATCCTACCCCAAGTAAAAAAGTAGTCAAAACTGACGAGCAGTGGCGGATGCAACTATCAGAAGATGAATATTACGTAACACGTAAGAAGGGAACAGAGCGCCCAGATAGCTCGGGTAGTTGTACATTACTCGAACCTGGCAAGTATGTGTGTATTTGCTGTGATAACCTATTGTTTGATGCCGATGAAAAGTTTGATAGTGGCACTGGTTGGCCGTCATTTACGCAACCTGCAACAATTGAAGCGATTGGTTATGTAAACGATACAAGTCATGGTATGGAGCGCATAGAGGTGGTTTGTAACGTATGCGATTCGCACTTAGGCCATATTTTTCCAGATGGCCCATTACCAACAGGTTTACGTTATTGCGTTAATGCCGCAGCAATGAAAAAGATCTAATATTTTATTTACTAGCGCTTTGAATATCTAAATTCATTTCTTTTGCTATATGTAAAATCTTATCTAAACGCTGCGTCTGATCTGCTTGTAATTTAGTTTTATCAAGAAGGGCGTAGCATCTTCTAGCAAGATCCATATTAAATGAGCTGCCAGATTGCTTGGTTGAATCAAATAGGCACTGTAATAAATTAAGTGCAATACTCTGATTGCGAGGCATTACTCTAAATGCTTGCGTAAAAGCTTCCAGCGCAGTATTTAACTGCCCTTTATTAAATTGATTAACGGCATGGTTATTAAGCTCTTTTGGACCCATTTTAATATCGCGTCGCTCACTTTGTTGCTGCTGAATATAACGCAAGTAAGTTGTGTCGCTAACTGCAGGGTGTCTTTCACAGTGGCTAATTATTTGTGTGAATAAGGTTTGCGCCTTCTGATGAAACCCCAGTTCATGAAATGCTTTTGCTTTATCAAGTGCTCCATCAACCGATCGGATATGAGTATCGTCGTCATCAAGCTGCTCAATTAGCTTTTTCGCTTTTTGATGCTCGTCTTTTAAGTAATGAAGTCGTGCATTAAGTACATCAATTTGAGCTTGATTTGCATTATTAGGAAACTGTTTTTTTAAATCATTAATGTACTGATTTGTTTGTCTAGAAATTCGTTGAATTTGATCAGTTTGATCAGTCGTTAACGCAAAGTCGATACCGGCACGTGCTGCATTTAAATATACATCGGGGTGGTCGTGTATTGAGTGCTTTGCAAAGGTGGCTATATCTTTTTGAGTTAAATAGCTTTTTTCGTAGTCGTGATTAATTAGCGACACATTACTTAACGATTTTTGGCGTGTGATGTTTCGCGGTGCAATGTCTGCTGCTTGACTTAAAAAGCTTTGTGCTAGTTCAAACTGATTTAGCTTTATTTCTAATCTGCCCAACAAATCAAGGGCTACTAAACGAGTTTCTTGGCGCTCTAACATTGTCTTGAGCATTCGCTGCGCCAAAATATGTTCGTTATTCGCTATAAGTGCCTCTACTAAACCTACTTTTGCCCAAGCAAATTTTTGAATATCGAGAACAGACTTAAAAAAGTCTTTTGCATCTTGAGCACGCTTTAAGCGAAGTAGGGCATCGCCTTTTAAGCGAAGTAGGATAGGACTGTAATTATTATTTTTTTTATCCAGAGCGGTATCAATAAATTTAATAGCTTTTGAATCGTTACCATCATCAATTAATGAATACACTGTTTGTAAGTCGTGTTTACGCTTTAAGATTCGTTCAATGCGTGTTTTAAGCTCTTGTACTGTAAAAGGCTTAACTAAAAAGTCATCTGGCTGCAGCTCAAGAACACTATGAACGAGTGAGCCACTTGTTTCTGCTGAGATAAAAATAAAGCCAGTCGAACTTTTTATGAGCTGCTTTACACGTAGCTCTTCATAAAGCTGGTAGCCATCTTGGTGTTTGTTTAAGTTGAATGAGCAAACTATTAGATCAAATTCTTCACTTAAACACTGCTCTTTTGCAGAGTTTGCATGATCAGCAAAGCGCAACTGCCGAAAGCCAAGCCTTTCTAACGATTGTTTCATATAGCTTTGAGCAAGTGGCTGCTCCTCTACTATAAGTATTTTGGCTTTTGAATAGATCTTAGTTGGCATTGGCTTAAGTGTAATTGTATTTAACACAGACTATAATCAACAGTTTAACTCCTTACAAGGGAATTTAAATGATAGCTGTATTTATTAGGTACTTAACTTTGTCTAATACGTTTATCTAACTTCGAAAGTACTGAGCCGAATAGCATAATTAAAAACTAAATAAGTAAAATGGAAACGCTATATTTGATGAGTGCTTTGATATGGTAATTTAGATTTTAATAAAAATATGAAATATATTTAAGGTAAAAAGAGGAGTTAAACGTATTTAATATGGGAAAAAGTTATTACTAGAGAAATTGTTTAATGGTATTTATATGTGGTGGGTGATTACTTGGCTTGATACCAGTGACCCTCGCCATTATTTGTAAAGGGTGGTGATGCTCTTTTTCTTACGACTAAGTTAATTACATACGATTTTTATATTGAGTTTTTATAAAGTTCTTAAATATATTTAATATGAAAAGAAAGAGTTATTACTAGAGAAGTTATCTGATGGTATTTATATGTGGTGGGTGATACTGGACTTGAACCAGTGACCCTCGCCTTGTAAGGGCGATGCTCTCCCAACTGAGCTAATCACCCACATATAATAGGTATGCCTGTTATTTAATTCTTTATTATCAATTAACCGCTTGATGTAATTTGGTGGGTGATACTGGACTTGAACCAGTGACCCTCGCCTTGTAAGGGCGATGCTCTCCCAACTGAGCTAATCACCCAAATTACATTTTAATATGCACCATTCTAGGAATGGTGGGTCGTACTGGACTTGAACCAGTGACCCTCGCCTTGTAAGGGCGATGCTCTCCCAACTGAGCTAACGACCCATATTAAATTTTAAAACGCGACTATTGATATAATAATAGGTTTATATGTGGTGGGTGATACTGGACTTGAACCAGTGACCCTCGCCTTGTAAGGGCGATGCTCTCCCAACTGAGCTAATCACCCACATATAAATTAAAACGCTACTATTAAAATAAATAGTACTGGACTTTAACCAGTGAACCTCGCCGTTACTTGTAAATAGCGGTGATACTCTCTTTTTTCTAACTGAGCTAACGACCCATTTAGATTTTTTTGTAATATGCACCATTTAAAAAATGGTGGGTCGTACTGGACTTGAACCAGTGACCCTCGCCTTGTAAGGGCGATGCTCTCCCAACTGAGCTAACGACCCATATTACAATTTTAAAACACGACTATTAATATAATAATAGGTTTTATATGTGGTGGGTGATACTGGACTTGAACCAGTGACCCTCGCCTTGTAAGGGCGATGCTCTCCCAACTGAGCTAATCACCCACATATAATTTAAAACGCTACTATTAAATAAATAGTACTGGACTTTAACCAGTGAACTTTGCCGTTACTTGTTAGTAGCGGTAATGCTCTCTATTTTCTAACTGAGCTTATGACCCATATAGAATTTAGATGTGAACACTTTAACTAAAAAGTGGTGGGTGATACTGGACTTGAACCAGTGACCCTCGCCTTGTAAGGGCGATGCTCTCCCAACTGAGCTAATCACCCACATCTAAACAACATTGCATTGCTGCGTTGTTGTGGGGCGCTATTATAGATAGAGTTGGAAATGTGTCAACACTTGAATGATAAAAATGTGCTGAATGAAGGTTTTATAAACAATAGGATATGGTTGAAGTCTATTTTATCATCAAATTTGATATTGCAGTTCAATTAAGCACCTAAAAGTGAGTAGGGAATTGTATTTTATTAACCTTAAATTTAGTTTTACGATACTCATTGTTTTTTTACTGGAGTCGTTTTTATGATTATGAGCAAGATCGATTAATATTAGGGCGAGTTATTTAGTGAATAGAGCGGTCCTTTAAAAATGAATTTAATCTAAACTTCCCAAAATAAATGCTATTTCAGCATTCTAAACTCTATTTTTGTACTTACTTTATTTTTATTAAGCCAACCTAGCCATCTCGTAAATACGTATTCCTCGCTACTAGCTTCGGGTTAAGACTAAATAGATCACATATAACTAGGGCGTGTTGACCTTTGTGGATTCAAATTTGTTCAATCTAGGGACGATTAAATCGCGGCGCGAGGTTTGTAACCTAGTGGGCCAAGTAAAAGCCGAGCAAAGCTTCCGCTTCACCCACCAAAGATCAACGCGCCTTGAAGTTTTATACATAGAATTACGAAGCAACAGTGCTCTTTTAAAAATGCTCTTCAAACAATAATCGAATTTTTTAGTACGAGTTACGCTGGTTATTAAGCAAGTAAAGGCTGCGGGTACTCTCAAACCCACATTTAAGTTTTGGTTATTATAAGCAATTGTAACTTTTAAAAGATTAAGGCGATTGGCGGGGCCTTAATTGGTAGTTTATAGATAAGTTTAATTTGCATATAAATGTATACCTTTGCTTTGATGCAATTTTGTTTCATTAAATGGGGGAGTGGGGGCTATTGAGTATTCGCTGCAATATAGTGATGTTATTATAAGCAGTAGGGCTTGAATCTTATTCAAATTGTATTTTTTAGCACGCTTGATAGCCAGTTTGTTGAAAATTAAACCATTTAAATAAAGCTAGGTAAAAAACTGTTGACTTTATTTTGGGTGGTGCATAGAATGCGCCCCGCACTAAGCGATACACGATGTGTTTATCACGGTGGGTATTGATTAAGTTGGGGCCATAGCTCAGCTGGGAGAGCGCTTCGCTGGCAGTGAAGAGGTCTGCGGTTCGATCCCGCATGGCTCCACCAAAAATTAGTGTTTTGTCCTAGGGTAGCAGTTTTCTGTGTCCCCATCGTCTAGAGGCCTAGGACACCGCCCTTTCACGGCGGTAACAGGGGTTCGAATCCCCTTGGGGACGCCACTTAACTTTTATTAGTTAAAGGCGGTTTTACCGAGAAAATAGCGTCACAATTAAAGCTCGAGTCTTTACTTGTATTAAACGCATTTACCTTAAAGCTCATGATGTGAGTTAAACTTATCAACTGTCCTAGTGACACATTTATGTGTCCCCATCGTCTAGAGGCCTAGGACACCGCCCTTTCACGGCGGTAACAGGGGTTCGAATCCCCTTGGGGACGCCACTTACTTATTTTTAATAGGGAAGTGTAGTGTTATTAAGAAAGCTCGTCTGAAACGAGTCTAAAAATTCAGTTGTCCTAGTGACACATTTATGTGTCCCCATCGTCTAGAGGCCTAGGACACCGCCCTTTCACGGCGGTAACAGGGGTTCGAATCCCCTTGGGGACGCCACTTACTTATTTTAATAGGGAAGTGTAGTGTTATTAAGAAAGCTCGCCTGAAACGAGTCTAAAAATTCAGTTGTCCTAGTGACACATTTATGTGTCCCCATCGTCTAGAGGCC